>CAKZVK010000065.1 GCA_937921825.1 uncultured Saprospiraceae bacterium | reverse complement strand
AGTACAGGAGTACAGTTTTATGGAAACTCCAAAGCGGATGGCACTTATTTAGTGTATGCGTTGCCAGGCACCTATACAGTCAAGGCGTACTCGCCTAATGATCTATGGATGTTCTGTGATAACGATGTGACAGTCACTCTACCTAATGAAGATGATAAGGTAACTCAAGATTTTTATGCTCAGGCAGATATAAGATGCTCTGACCTAAGAGTAGAAGCTGGAGCGAACTTCCTGAGAAGATGTTTTAGAAATAGATACTTTGTAGAATATTGTAATGATGGAACTGAAGCTGCACAGGATGCCTATGTCGAAGTGGATTTAGATAATTCACTCATCTTCGAAAACGATGCCAGTGTTCCATTTTCAGTAGCAGGTCAGACCATTACTTTTAACCTTGGAGATATTCCATATGGCGACTGCGGAGATTTCTGGTTTGATGTCACCGTAGATTGTGATGGTACGGCGATAGGGCAGACACATTGTATAGAAGCTAGAATCTATCCTGTCGAAGATTGTTTTGAGCCGAATCCATTATGGTCAGGAGCTAGTCTGAATATCAAAGGCGAATGTGATGATGATGAAGTGCGATTTACTATTGAGAACGTCGGAGTAGGAGACATGACCAATCCTCTAGAATTTATAGTAATAGAGGATGATGTGATGAGGCCAGGTGCTCCTATACAGTTAGGTGCTAACGAGGACTATGCCTTGGCGCCGTTGCCTGCAGATGGTACAACTTATAGAGTGACTATCCCTCAAGTGGCTAACCATCCAGGAATGAGTATGCCTACCATAGCTCTAGAAGGCTGTGGCACAAATAGTACGGGCACTTTCTCTACAGGTTTTGTCAATATGTTTCCTCTAGATGATGCGGCGACTAGTATAGATATAGAATGTATAGAAAACCGTGGTTCTTATGATCCTAATGATAAAGCTGTAGCACCGAAAGGGTATACTGATAAAAACTATATCAATGCTAATAATGACCTAGATTATCATATTAGATTTCAGAATACGGGTACTGATACAGCCTTTAAAGTTGTAGTAGTAGATAAGATAAGCGAGAACTTAGACCTTAGTACGCTGAGACTAGGAGCATCTAGTCATGACTATGAACTATCAATCAATGATGGCAGAACGATGACTTTCACTTTTGATAATATCCTGCTGGTCGATAGTCTAACTAATGAGCCAGGCTCACATGGCTTTATCAAGTTCAAAATATCACAAGTAGAAGACCTGGCCGATGGAGAACAAATTCTCAATGAGGCTGATATCTTTTTTGATTTTAATGATCCCATAAGGACGAACATGACGCAGCTAGAAATAGGTCAAGTAGACGATGGTAATTCGACCAAGGAGTTAGAGTCAATAGGACTGTCAGTCTATCCTAATCCTACAGCGGACCTTTTGAATATTACACATGAGTATGATTCAGAAACCTTGACACTGTTTGTTTTTGATCAATTAGGCAGGACAGTGCTAGTGAAGCGAATCTCTAATCAGGAAACCCTCTCTGTCAAAGAACTTCCGGCAGGCAGTTATGACTATAAGCTGACCAACCTTAAGAAGGTGATGGCAGTAGGGAAGTTCTCTAGACTATAACAGCATATAACTATCCAATCATATTAAAGCCAGATAAATTAATGTCTGGCTTTTTCATTTATGCCAAAAACTGTGGATGAAGTGTCAGACTAAGTCTATATTTATCTTATCAATAAGCAGTGTTTCCATATATCGATTTTCTTAACCTTATTTCTAGGTATCAATTGTTCTATGCAAGGGCAGTTCTACCTTGGTGTCAAAGGCAGCTATTCTATTCCCTTTAATAGATCCTTGGAAATAAAGTATGATGATGCTCAGGATTTTTTCATCTATCAAGTAGAGTTTCTAGAGCAAGATTATACCCCGACCTTATCTCTGGTAGGATACTACAGACAAGACCTAGTCTACTTTCAGTCTGAGCTAGGGTATAAAAGAGCGAAGACAAGATTCAGGGCTAATAATTACATAGACCTCGATAATATTACCTCCACTATAAATGTCAAGACGACCCATAGCATAGATGTACCCGTTATAGCAGGCGTACGCATAGATAGATTCAAGCTTGGCGTCGGCCCTACATTCTCTTTTATTCTTTCGGATAACGAAATCTTTACAGACACAGATTTTTTTGAAGAGAAGAGGAACTTTGTAGAGACAGGTTTTGGTTTTCATTTCGGCATCCTACTTTATAGATTACATGTGGATGTAAGCTATCAGTATAGATTTAATGAGATAGGAGACTACCTCTATTGGCGCAAGACCCATCAGGGATTTAGTCAGGCTGTGCGCTATTTAGACATAGGCCTAGGACTTTACTTTTAATCAATATTTCAGCTAGAGCAATGAGTGAAGGGATGGCAACGACCTATCATGTAACCCCAGCAGGTAATAGATTAGCGTATCATGAATTAGGGCAGGGAGAAGAAGTACTCTTGTTCCTCCATGGGATGAGTAGCAATAGAAAAGCCTGGCAGAAAAATGTCTCTGTCTTTCAAGATAACTATAAGTGCATCCTCATTGACTTACCCGGTCATGGAGAGTCAGACCCGTTGCCATCAAAGTATGACTTACATCTAGTAGCCCAACAAGTATTAGACTTTATAGTGTCCAAGGAAATAACTCAGATTCATCTGGTGGGGCATTCCATGGGGGGATTGATCAGTATGGAGATGGCCTTAATTAATCCAAGCTTGATACAGAAAATTATACTTGCAGCGCCTGCTGGTTTAGAACCGTTTACTGACGGTGAGGTAGAGTTAATTAGTACCTACTATACTGGTGCATTTATAGAGGCGTATTCTAAGCAAATGATTACTAAGAATTTTGAATTGAATTTTTATCAGCTGCCAGATGATGCGCGATTTATGATCAGCGATAAGTATGAGCTAAAGAAAGATGCAGAAAGATATTCGGCTTTCTGCCATACTGCTGCAGCCTGTACTTATGCGATAGTTACAAGTAATCTGATAGACAGAATCCATGAGTTAGAGGCTTCAGTTCTGATGTTCTTCGGCGATCATGATAAATTAATTCCGCATCACATTATGCACCCGACTATGAATACTAAAGATATTGCAGAAGCAGCCGTCGCCAAGATGAAGGCCGCCCGTCTTGTAGTCTATGAGCAATGCGGGCATTTTGTCCAGTGGGAAAAAGCAGATCGCTTTAATGAAGAATGCTTACAATTTCTTTCAGCTTAAGTAGGAACAGGATGGACATAAAAAAAGGCGCTACTCGGTTAGAAGCAGCACCTTTGTGTATCTGTAGCTTAGGGCTTACTCAGCGCAATCCCAACCATCAGCTTCAGTCATGCTGATTCTGTCTAGATAAAGACTATCTGATGCAAATTCGCTATCACAGATTTCCATGTCAGTTTCACCATCCTTAGTACAAGTCTGGCAAGTATCACCGTTACATGCAATCATAAAGCTTACACATGCAAATAGTGCAAATGCTTTCAAAGTTTCTGTCATTAGTTTTTTCATAATTATAAGATCTAAGTTAATAAAGGCGCCAAAAATACATATTATTAAATAATACAATGTGTTATTTGAGACTCTTTTAAATTGTCAAGCAACTTTTAGTAAAGCTCATTATATTAGTTGATATGAAGTATATACTTGTTCTCTTATCCTTATTGCCTTTTATCCTAAGTGCCCAACAGACAGCTCCAAAACTAAGTGGGGACATCATCCTCAGAAATCAAGACGAATACCAAGGGCTGATCCATTCTGATCCCTCTGGCTATTGGTTACATATCTATGAGAGGTCAGGTAGAGGTATCTTGGGTATGCCGGGCAGAAATCTCATCTTGGAAAAGTACGATACTGCCATGAAGCAAGAATTCAGTTATGCTTATGGAGAAAATAGCATGATCTCAGTAGAACTGGTCTCTGTCAAAGACATGCTGGTATGGATAGTCTTAGAAAAAACAGGATCTTATAAATACAGTTATTTTATGATTCCAATTGGCCTAGATGGCAAAGAAGGAAAAAAGCAATTCCTTTTTGATCTTGACATCAACAAGACGATAGATATACCTTATACTTATACCCGACTATCTCCTGACAGTAGTTCTGTAGCTTTTGTAGCAGAAATGGATGCCAATAAGAAAAAGCGACAGACTAAAGTCTATGCAGCAGTGATGAACAATAAAGCCGAGGTCCTATGGGATAAAATGTCGACTCTCAAAGGCAATCAAAAGCAGTATCAAATCTTAGATTATCAGCTCACTCGTGACAATGAATTACTGTTTGTCACAAAATATTTCAAAGACAAAAAAGCCAAATCAGAAGTAAAGAATAAGAGGGGAGAGACTGAAGCTGGCTATGTTATAGATCTCATGACTATGGGCCCTAATCATAAGATACCACAGAAGCAGACTATCTATAAGGAAGGCACCTTCTTTCATGATGTCACTTTTGAGGCTTATGCTTCGGGCGGAGTAAATGTCGCAGGACTTATCAGTGAAGAAAGTGGAGGCAATATCAGTGGGGTCTTTTTTGCGCAGTTTGATGCGGATCAGAATCCTGTCATCTCCAAGACTGATAAGTTTACAATGTCAGAATTAATAGGTCTCGATAAAGCCAATGTGGATGTCAATCTGAGAAAGAAAAATAATCAGGGACTAGACGATGAGTTTGAATTGTATGATATGATCAGGCTGGCAGATGGTAGTGTTGTTATCACGGCGGAAGAAAATTTTGTCAGAAGCTATACTGAGAACTATCGAGTGGGATCTATCTATAACACCTTTGGAAATAGGGCGGGAAGAAATGAATCTGTCTATCTTAATAGTCATGATATCGTTACCATCAAATTATCATCTAATGGTACTGTAGAAGGTCTACAACTAATCCCCAAAAAACAAGCCCATTTAATGTATCAAGGCAGAATGTTTTTTAATCCTAATCCTCAATTACTTAGAGAGACAGATCTTTATCTATCGCATAGTAATATGGTGCTAGATGATAAAGTCTTAATTTTCTATAATGATGATAGTAATAATTTTGATAATCCCGCTAGAAAGAATAGAAGGCGCATTGAGAATACAGAAACTATGGAAACCGCAATGGCGACCTTGTATGACACCTTAGATTATGATCTGGAATCATTCTTTGGCGAGGATAGCAGATTTTTAATCTCACCTAGACGTTCAAAACAAATAGGCAGTAATAAGTTCTTTATTACCCTTGTGCCGCAACGAGATAGACGACAACAAAATATTAGAATAGGCGTCTTGACCTTCTAGGCAATGGCTTTTTCTGCTCTGGTTTTGTAGATCACGAAGCCCAATAGAAATCCGATCATGGAATGCATCAATTGTAATTGGGTAAAGAGCAAACAGATAAGGAGTAACATACTGAAGAGATACTTGTCCTCACCCAATCTATTACTGTAACTGAGATAGATGGCGATAGGAAACATCAAGCCTATAAAACCTAACTGGAACAGAATCAAATTTATACTTCCCGTCAGTCTATCCTGCTCATTCATTGTATAGGGATTAAGAAATTTTCTATACAGACCTTGGTTATAAAGTTCCTTCAGAAAGCTCTTGTAGTTACCCATGCCCATCGGCAAGAAGTATCGATGCTTTGCGGCGAGATAAGGCGCTACAGCTCCTGAAAATCTGACTCCTATACTCTCGTCTATCTTAGTAATCATCAGAGGATCTTCTATAAAGTCTGCAGTAATCTTGCCGATACGTGATTCCTCTAAGTTGTCCATCTGTGTATTATAAAAAGGAATAGCAATCGCTAAAAATATACCGGCATAGAGCATATAGGATAGACGGAATTTTAAAATTTGTATCACAGTAAATATCACCAAAGTCAAGACTAGAACGGCAGAAGCAGTGGCAGATTGACTTAGTGCAATAATCTGAAAGAGTAGTAAAGGGATAATTATGAAATTCTGTTTTTTACTGTAACTCAATAAAGAGAAACACATAAAAAATAAGCAAAGACTACCATAGAAGGCTGGTTCAGGGCAGAGAGAGATGACACCTCTACCATTGACCATAACCCCTCTGGTTTCATTGACAGCAAAGGAGACGATGTTAGGGTCTATGTACATCTGTCCATAGGCAATAAGCGTATAAGAGATGCATACCCCTAGGAATAGTTTGAAGGGGATATTGAAATCATAATTCTTGTAGATAGTATAACTGGCCAGTGCTAGAACTGCTGGCGACATATAGTTGAGTACGTTCTTAAGATAATGAAAGAAGGAAAGATTATTCTTGAAGATAAGAAACAAAGAGCAGAGACAAGTCAGCCATAATAAAATGAGAGGTGTATTCAGTTTTTTCTTCTCTGAGTAGAGTAGAATTAATGCTCCAAAAATAAGTGCATTAGGTTGTGTATCTGTTCCTAGGCCTAATAGATCTAGATAAGGAAAGAGACAAAAGAAAACGAATATGGAGAACAGCCATTTCACTTTTTTGAAAATATACGTTCCTTGACAAACTTTGCTGGTACTCCTTCGTAGATACCATTAGCCTCGAGATTTTTACTGGTCCTGGACCCTAAGGAGAGGATGGCATTTTCTTCTACGGTGACTCCCGGTCCTACGATGGCCATTGCGCCTATCCAAGCATTTTCTTTGATATAGATCTCTCCGACCATCAGGTCAAAGCCCTCTGATTTGTAATCATGATTGCCTGTCAGAAGTAGAGCACCCTGAGATAGGGTCACACCATTTTCTAAAGTGACTTGAGCCAGATTGTCTATCCACACATTTTCCCCTATCCATACGTTATCCCCTATGCTTAGAAACCATGGGTACTTAATATTGACACCGGGTTTGATGTTAGAGTTTTTACCGATAGTAGCTCCGAATAGTCTGAGTAGAGCAGCCTTAAATCCATAGAAAGGGAAAAGAGGATTTCTGAAGAGTAGAGCACTGGTAAAATGCCATAGTGTCCTCTTCCAATAGGGACCCGGCTTATACCAAGAGTTATCAAATTTTGTTTTGTCTACTTTACTCAAGGTCTTCGCATTCTAATTAACTTAGCAGGAGAGCCTCCTACAATTTCATTTTCATTGACGTCTTTAGTGACTACAGAGCCAGCTGCCACTACAGCACCTGATTTGATAGTAACCCCAGATAAGATGATGGCCCCATGGCCTATCCAGACGTTGCTTTCTACGACGATCTTCTTGTTATGATTTCGCCCTGCTTCCTTGATAGGTGTATCTCCTATACCATCTATCTTGTGGTCTCCCCCGACGAAGGCTACAAAGTTGGCGATGAGCACATCACTGCCTATCTCTAGGTTGCAAGCGACATGTGTATAGCGTCCAATATAGATATTGGAGCCAGCTTTGAAACTAGCTATTCTATCTATATAAAAGCCTTTGTTGCAGTAGAAATTAGACCCCACCTTGATGTCCCTGAGCATGAGCCTCATAGGGAGCAGCCTAAGGAAAGCCAATATTGTACGTCGTATTTTTCTTATGATATCCATGACAGGTAGCTGGTCATGATAACAAAGTTACATTATATAAGGTATTAATATAATCTGCCCTGGTGGCTAGTTTTTCTGATGCTGGTATTCCTTGAGATATCTTATTCTTTTCTTAGAATAATCTTTGTATTCAGGATGATCGTAGGAGCTATTGAGAAACTTGGTGTAGTATCTTATGGCGATGTTTTTATCCTTATAATAATTATCTGAAGCCCTGCCGAGATAGAAGAGGACGATAGGGTCTGCCCCATATTTATAGGCATCCTGATAATGTGGAATCGCAGATTTAAGATCTTCCTGACCAGAGTAGAGTCTAGCCACATTTCTATGGTATAAATCTATGTCTTCTGATATCCCAGCTTTGACCGCCTCTTGAAAATGGTGCAGTGCATATTCTGTATCCCCTTTCTTCTCGTAAGCGACGCCTAGGTTATAATGCGCATACTCTTTGGTACCCGGATCATTAATCGCTTGTGTCAGGTAGAAAATCGCCTTATCTAGAGAATCAATCTGTACATAGGCATAACCTATCATCTTGTTTTGATGAGGTCTAAAATCATACTTCCCTCTGATCACTTCCATATAGTATGCTGTGCTGTCATAGGCTTTCTGTAGGTACTTACTCTGTGCCATCAGAAGATTGAAACTGATATTTATGCTATCTTGATTCAAGCCATGGGTCAGGAGACTATCTGCCGCAGCATATCTTCTTTCTCTGAGATAGAGCTCTGAGAGACCTTTGATAGCATAGCTGTCTCTATCATTTTTATCTAGGGCAGCAGCATAATACTGAAGCGCAAATTTCGGCAAGCCTGCTCTCTGATATTGCTGGGCTAGTTTTCTGTAATTGATGGCATTATCAGGATAGTGCTTGATAAGGGAGTGATAGTATTTTATCGCTTTTGGGGTATTGTTCTCTTGATCGTAGATGGTAGCCAGAGAACTCAGCCCAATCATATGAGCGGAGTCTATCGCCACCAAGCTGGTAAATAGTTTTTTTGCTATCGGTAGATCACCCAGTCGAAAAGCACTTAGACCTGCTCTTTCAAAAACTTTAGTATCTGTGGAATCCTCTGCCAGTGCTGTCTGAAAAAGACTTAGAGCTTCTGCATAATTCTGACCATCAAAAGCATTATGCGCCTGAGTAAGGGCACTCACCATATTGTCTTGACTTAGCAAGACTGTCGTGAGCAAGCAGAGTAGAGCAACTTTCACAGAATGAGTGGTTAAGTACATAAGATGCAATCTAAAGCAGAATGGTTGTACAGCCAAGGTCCAAATAATATTTCTAATTTATTATCTTACCTCCGAATGCAGTTAAGAAATCCCATATCTTTTATAAAAGCCTTCATCCCGATAGGTTTCTTTTTTCTTGTATTGGTGTTTGGTTTGTTTATTCAGCCAGTCATTCTTAAGCAAGGGATGTTGCCGCTAGAGGTGTTGATTTTGATGGCTTTTACTTTTAGTTGTTTGTACCTGATGTATCTGGGCTATGACTACAAGACCATTCAGGATCATATTGTCAAAAAGGTCGGAGAGTCTATCGGAGTCATCCTTATCCTTTTTTCTATAGGTGTCTTGATCGGTAGTTGGATAGTTAGCGGGACTATACCTATGCTGATCTACCATGGAATTTCTTTAGTGAATCCCAACTGGATTTACATTTTCACTTTTTTAGTTTGTATTCTTTTTTCTTTGCTTACAGGAACCTCTTGGGGTTCGGCAGGGACTATAGGGATAGTGATGATTAGTATTGCGCAGGTCTATGAGGCAGATCTCTGTATCACGGCAGGTGCTATAGTGGGTGGATCATTTTTTGGAGATAAAATGTCACCGCTTTCTGATACGACTAATGTAGCGGCACTTGCTACGGATACTCCACTTTTTCAGCACATCAGTTCTATGATCTACACGACTGGTCCAGCTGCGATATTGGCAGGGATAATCTATGTGTGGTTGTCCCCAGTCATTTCTGGAGTAGAGTTGAATAGTATGACTAATAGGCCAGAGCTTATTGATTCTACTTTGAATGCGCTAGATGGCTTATTTAATTTTAATATACTCTTGCTGCTGCCTCTGGTAGTAGTGGTATGGGGTTCTATGTCTAGAAAACCTATAGTACTCACTCTCCTAGGTTCTGCTTGGCTGGCGATGATACTGGCTTTGATATTTCAAAATTTCTCCTTTGCTGATATCATGTCTTCCTTTAACAAAGGTTTCTCTACAGCTATGGCTAAAGGGTATTCTGGCGATGTCAAAGTTCTAAATATTCTCAATAGGGGAGGACTCTATAATCTTATAGAAGGCATTACCAGTTGCTTTCTCATCTTTGCTTTCATAGGGACACTGGATGTAATCAATGCCATAGATGTAGTCATCAAGAATATCATGGATAAAATTAAAAACAGACCTATGGCAGTATGTGCAGCACTGTCTAGCACCTTACTCACCAATATTACGACCTCTAATCAGTATGCCACGAGCTTCATCATCGGAGAAGCTTTCAAAAAGAAATTTAATGACTTAAAGATAGACAGGAAGGTGCTCTCTAGATCTATAGAAGATGCTGGTACGATGATGGAAAACCTGGTGCCTTGGACACCGTCAGGTATTTTTATGGCGAGTACTCTAGGAGTATCTGCCTTAGAATATGCGCCGGTACAGTTTCTATCCTTAATTAATATAGTCATCGCCTATTTCTTTGCCCTTACAGGAATAGCTTGTTTTTATAACCGAAAGAAAGATGGACAAGAAGAAGCTTAAAGATGAGAGTCTACTCAATCATGACGACTACCAAGATCAACATGGTGCAGTCGTGCCACCTCTCTATCAGAACTCTCTTTTTACCTTTGAGGACTGGGATAAGATAGATAAGGCCTTCGATAATAAAGCAGATGATTTTATCTACTCACGCTTACTCAATCCTACAGTCAAAGTCGCGGAAGATAAAATAGCAGCCCTCTGTAGAGGCGAGAAAGCCAAGCTCTGTGCCTCAGGCATAGCAGCGATTACCAGTGCAATATTGCATTGTGTCTCTGCCGGGGATCATATCGTTACGGTCAGAAATATCTATGGTCCTACTAATACCTTCATTGATAAATATCTAAAGACTAAATTTAAAATTACGGCGACTTATGTCGATGGGAGAGAGGTAGAAGAATTCGAACAAGCCATTCAAGAAAATACGACCTTAATATATCTGGAAAGTCCTGCTTCTCTCACTCTAGAGTTGCAAGATCTAAAAGCTATAGCCAAGATAGCAAGAGCGAAAGGAATAAAAACAGTTATAGATAATACGTGGGCTTCACCTATATTCCAGAAACCGCTGACATTGGGGATAGACATAGAAGTACATTCTGCCTCTAAGTATCTTGGGGGTCATAGTGATGTCGTGGCTGGTGTTATTATCAGCGATAAGAAAACCATGGATGCTATTATCACAGCCGAACATGAATTACTGGGGGCGAAGATGGCGCCTTTTGAGGGCTGGTTGATTCTGAGAAGTCTTCGGACCTTACCCATTCGTATGAAAGCAATAATGGAGAATGCGTTTCAGGTTGCTGCCTTTCTGGAGCAACATCCTAAGGTTGCCAAAGTCAATTATCCTGGTCTAGAAAGTTTCGATCAGTATGCCTTAGGCCAGCGCCAGATGACAGGCTATGGTGGACTCCTGAGTTTTGAGGTCGCTACACAAGAGATTGCTAGCATCAAGAAATTTGTGAATGCCTTAGAGCTTTTTGCTCTAGGTGTGAGCTGGGGTGGTCATGACAGCCTAGTGTATGCTCCAGTTATAAGTTACCTCAAAGAGCTCAGCCCTGATAAGTTTGCGGCGATGGGTATTAATGCTTCATTGATCAGAATATCAGTGGGTCTAGAACATACTGATGATCTAACCAGTGATCTGGAACAAGCTCTAAAACACATAGAATAGAGCTCTATCGCACCTCCTAATATGTAGGTACTTCAGGGCTATTAGCTCTTATAATTCGTCCACTTTCAAGAAATACCAAATATAAATATCATTATATGATTTTTTGTAATATGATATTTACCCAACAATTATTAGTTAAGAATATCTAAATTGTGAGTATTAAGTCTCATAAAAGCCAGAATAGCATAGTTGCATTTAAGTTCAGAGAGAAGAACAAGTATTATCTAAGGCTAGGATTTTCGAATGTATTAAACCAACTTATCTCTGAATCGTGACTATGCTTTCTCATTTCTAGGCCTT
>CAKZVK010000064.1 GCA_937921825.1 uncultured Saprospiraceae bacterium | reverse complement strand
CATAGCGGGGTCTTTTTTAAATTCCTCAATTACAGCCTTGGATTTATCTGCAAAGAGAGATTTCTCAGGTCGATAGACTTCTACATCAGCCTCTTTGAGCTTGGTCATACATTCTGCAACATTGTCACGCCAGAATTTTTTCTGAGCAACGACAGAGGTCTTTGCGGCTTTTTTGACCCATTTTTTTTCTTGCTCACTGAGGGTACTCCAGTACTTAGTCCCCATCACCAATACATCGGGTATAGAACTATGCTCGTCTAATGTATAGTACTTGCATACTTCATAGTGTCCAGAGGTGAAGAAGGAGGGTGGATTATTCTCAGCACCATCGACGACACCTTGCTGTAATGCCGTGTATAGCTCACCATAAGCCATCGGCGTAGCGGATCCCCCCAAGGCATTGACCATATCTACTGACATCTTATGATTCATCACTCTGATCTTAAGTCCCGCAAGATCATTTGGTGTTTTGATCTGTTTACTTTTTGTATAAAAACTTCTACTGCCAGCATCATAAAAGCAGAGACCTCTAAGCAAGTACTCACTACCCGCTTCCAGAATTTCTTCGCCTATACTACCTTCTAAGACACTGAACAAATGCTCTTTACTTCTAAATAGATAAGGGACGCCTAGAAGCTTGTACTCAGGTGCAAAATTGGCCATTGCGGCAGCACTTACCTTAGTCATTGCGATACTTCCTATTTGCAATAATTCTAGCACTTCTCTTTCTGTACCCAACTGTCCATCAGGAAATATCTTAACCGTCAAGCTGCCATTGGATTTCTTTGCGAGTTCTGTGGCAAATACCTCCATTCCCTTGTGTACGGGATGTGACTTAGGTAAGGTATGCGCTAAGTAGACGACCTTGTTGTCACCCAACTGCTGACACGAAGTAAACAGTATGATGAGGAGTAGGATATATGTGATAAGTCTTTTCATTGATATCTTATCTAATCTGTGAAGAGGCTATAACGCCATCATCTGCGTGATCAAATTTGAAATAGTCTCGCGCATTGTAGTAACAAATATTCTCCACCATCTTGCCTAGCCAGTCTATATCATTGGGCAATTCACCATTGACAATATCCTGACCTATGAGATTGCAGAGTATTCTTCTAAAATACTCGTGTCTAGGAAAAGAAAGGAAACTCCTACTGTCGGTAAGCATTCCTATAAACCGGGATATCAGACCCATATTACTGAGCGCATTTAGTTGCTTTTCGATACCATCTTTCTGGTCTAAAAACCACCAAGCGGATCCCCACTGCACTTTTCCTGCTATCGTGTCATCATTGAAGTTCCCAGCCATCGTAGCGAAGACTTCATTATCACGCGGATTAAGATTATACAGAATCGTCTTGGTCAGTTTATCCTCATTGTTGAGGTGATCCAAGAAATAAGAAAGCCCTCTACTCTGCTCAAAGTCTCCGATACTATCAGCACCAACATCCGCACCAACTTGTCGCATAAGTCGCGTATTATTATTCCGTATAGGCCCAAGATGCAACTGCATCGTCCAATTCTTAGTATGATAGATTTTGGCCAATTCTATGAGTAAACTCATCTGAAACTTCCTAGCCTCTGCTTCTCCTATCTCTACATTAGTTCTTCTAGCTATGAGCATAGAGGTCAGCTCACTTGATGTACCGACTGTATTGAATAATTGCTCTAGACCGTGATCTGATAGCCTACAACCCAATTTGTCAAAGTCCTCTATTCTCTGGGCCAGTGCAATGACTAGGTCGTCGAAGGTATGTATCTCCTGTGCAGTCATCTTTTCAAGTGCCTCGAGGTAACTGACAAACTCAGGTCCATTGATAATTAAAAACTTGTCAGGGCGAAAAGTTGGCAGCATATGTAACTCAGAATTTTTCTCTTTGTGTTGCTTGTGATAAGCGAGATCATCTGTAGGATGGTCAGTAGTACAAACTACCTGAACCTTCATTTTGCGGAGCAATGCGTCAGTAGAAAAATCTTTTTGATTGAGCAAGTGACTACTCTTCTTGTATATATTTTGTGCTGTCTTTCCTGTAAGTAATGCATCTATTCCAAAGTATCTTTTAAGCTCCAGATGCGTCCAGTGGAATAAGGGATTACGCATCGTCATAGGCACTGTCTCAGCCCATTTTCCAAACTTCTCTACATCGCTAGAATCGCCCGTAATATAATGTTCAGAAATACCATTGGCCCGCATTGCTCGCCACTTATAATGATCGCCATAGAGCCACGCCTCTGTAATATTCGTGAAGTTAATATCTTCCGCAATCTGCTGGGGTGATAAGTGATTATGATAATCTATGATAGGTAGACCTGCAGCGTAATCGTGATACAACCTACTGGCCTCCTCCGACTGTAATAAAAAGTTATCGCTGATAAAAGTGGTTCTAGACATCTCTGATTAATTTCTTGTACTTGCTCTATAAATACCCTCTTCTAATCCACGTAGTTCTGCCAGCCCACGCAAGCGTCCTATTGCAGAATATCCTGGATTGGTCTTTTTAGTAAGATCATCTAGCATCTTGTGCCCGTGATCTGGTCTCATCGGTATATGGCAGTCTTGCAACTCTGCACTCTCTAGTAAGGCTGTCATAACAAGATACATATCCACATCGCCATCCAAGTGATCAGCCTCATAAAAATTGCCTTTATTGTCAGCCTTAGTAGAGCGGAGGTGTATAAAGTGGATGCGTGACCCATATTGTTTTATAATTTGTACAAGATCATTATCAGGTCGAGCTCCTAGCGAACCTGTACAGTAACAAAGTCCATTAGCTGGCATATCGACTGCAGAGAGTATGTGTCTTAGATCAGCTTCTGTACTCACTACGCGAGGCAGACCTAACAGCGGAAACGGCGGATCATCTGGATGCAACGCTAGCTTGATACCTACTGCCTCAGCTACAGGAGTGATTTCTCTCAAGAAATGAATGAGGTTGTGACGTAAGTTATCCGCATCTATATCCTTGTAGGTGCCTAGTATCCTCTGGAACTCCTCGAGATCTAGAACGCCTTTGGTTGTGCCGCCCGGCAATCCAGCTATAATATTAAGAGCTAGCTGCTCACGGTCAGCGTCTGTCATAGTCTCATATCGCTCTCTGGCTTCTTGTATCCACGCATCTGTATAGTCGTGCAGCGCAGATGGCCTTTTCAGTATAAAAAGATCGAATGCTGCAAAAGATACTCTGTCAAAATAGAGGGCCGTAGATCCATCAGGCATCACATAGTCCAAGTGGGTACGGGACCAATCTAAGACGGGCATAAAATTATAAGTTACGACT
>CAKZVK010000063.1 GCA_937921825.1 uncultured Saprospiraceae bacterium | reverse complement strand
CTACACTTTATAATTCCTCATCTTCATCTGCAAAACTCCCAGAATACCCTCTTGTACGATACTCATATTCATCTTGGAGGTTCCTAGTTCTCTATCGATAAACGTAATAGGAATCTCTTTGATATCGAAGCCTAAAGAATGGCAGTAGTATTTCATTTCTATCTGAAAGGCATAACCTACAAAGGTGATTTTATCGAGATTCATCTTTTTCAGGACGATGCTATTATAGATCACAAAACCAGCTGTAGGATCTTTAACAGGCATACCTGTTATTAATCGCGTATACAAAGAAGCACCGTAGGATAACATCAATCTGTACTTGTTCCAGTTCTTGAAACCGCCACCTTTTACATAGCGACTACCGACGACCATTCCTACATCTTCTTGCTTTACCGCTTCTACCAATCTAGGGACATCCTTGGGATTATGACTGAAGTCAGCATCCATCTCCATGATATACTTATAGTCTAAGTCCAAGCCAAATCTGAAGCCAGCTATATAAGCCGTACCCAGACCCAACTTCCCTTCTCTTTCTAATAAGTGTAATCTGCCTTTATATTCTTCCTGAAGTTCCCTCACTTTCTGACCTGTCCCATCTGGCGAACCATCGTCTACTATAAGCACATGATAGTCACCGGACAAGCTGAGCACCGCAGATATAATAGAAGCGACATTCTCTATCTCGTTATAAGTGGGAATTATTATTAGGACTTCAGCCAAAATTATTGTTGATTATGAAGACTCAAATGTATTAAGATAAATATACATATGAGGTAAAAAGTAGAATATCAATAATCTTGACTACTCCCCTAACATTTCTAATACCAGCTCCACGATATCTTCGACCTGCGGCTTGGAGAAGTAATCTCCATCAGATCCGAAGGCACATCTATGCTCCTTAGCTGTAAGAGTTCTTGGTTTGCCGTCTAGGTGATAATAGCCCCCTTGTTCCTCTAGTACCTTCTGCATCATATAGGCAGTACCTCCTCCTGGTACATCTTCATCTAGAAATAAGACCTTATTGGTCTTCTGCAGAGATTTGCTAATCTGATGCTCTAGATCAAAAGGCATCAAGGTCTGCACATCTATGAGTTCTACGGATTGACTTAGATTTCCTAGTCTCTCTATCGCCTCTTGGGCATACCTTACACAGGCACCATAAGTGACGATAGTCAGGTCACTCCCTTCAGAGATGATTTCTGGCACCCCGAGAGGTACTGTGTACTCGCCAATATTATCAGGCATAGATTCCTTGATTCTATAACCATTTAGCACCTCTATGACTATAGCAGGATCCGTAGACCTTAGCAAGGTGCTGTACATTCCTGCCGCCTGCACAAAGTTCCTAGGAACACAGAGATAGATACCTTTAAAACTATTCAGCATCATTCCTAGCGGTGATCCAGCATGCCAGATACCTTCCAGTCTATGTCCTCTAGTTCTGATAATAGCAGGGGCCATCTGAAGATTATTGCTTCGATACCTCAGGGTAGCCAAGTCATCACTTAGTGGAGCCATGCCATAGATAAGGTAATCTAGGTATTGTATTTCGGCTATTGGCCTGAAGCCTCTCATAGACAGACCTATCGCCTGACCCATAATACTCCACTCCCGGATGCCGGTATCGAATATCCTTTCGTGACCATACTTCTCTTGTAAGCCTGCAAAGCCCTGATTCACATCTCCGATATTCCCTACATCTTCACCGAAGGCAACAGTATGAGGATATTTTTCAAAGACGTAATCAAAAAATGTATTTATTACCTCGTAACCATTCTTGACATTAGGACTATCCGAAAACTCTGGAAGAACGACAGGAACATTCAAGGCAGAACTATCGGCATTACTATATAGATGCTGATCATAAGTACTAATGCCATGTGCTAGATTTGTTCTCACAAATTCATCCAATGCAGCAGACACCTCCATTTGATTGATGACTTGTTCAGACCTTAACTTCCTCGCCATCGCCAGAATTTCTCCCTTTGATAAAGGCAGTGGACTTTTTAATTCTTGAATCACTTTTTGCTGAGACTCAGATTGAGATAATGATTCTACTATAGAAAGGAGTTCTTTACTATTTACTTTTACCTTATCCTGATACGAGGACCAGGCCCTCTTACTTGCTGCTCTGACTTCTTTTTTGGCCTTAGCTTCTAGCTCTTCGATTATATCTAGCACTGCAAAACCATTAGAAAGAATCCAATCCCTCATTTTCTTAAGACCATCAAACTCCTGCTCCCATTCCAATCTCTTCTGAGTCTTATATCTTTCGTGAGAGCCTGAGGTAGAGTGCCCTTGTGGCTGTGTGCATTCTTGCACATGAATCAATACAGGTCTATGCTCCTTTCGTATTTGTGATATTGCTCTATCGTACACTTCCACTAGTTCCGCATAGTCCCAGGCTTTGGCGGTATACATTAGGATACCATCTCCATTTTCATCAAGGAGGAACCCCTCGCAAGCCTTAGAGATACTTCCCTTAGTCGTTTGCAATTCGATAGGTACGGAAATACCATAACCATCATCCCACACTAGTATGGCTAAGGGTACCCTCGCGACAGAGGCCGCATTCAGAGTCTCCCAGAAGATACCTTCAGAGGTACTCGCATCACCTATAGAGCAAAAGACCACTTCATTTCCAGAGTTAGAGAATTGATTATTTTTATCTAGCTCAGAAAGGTTTCTATACTTCTGAGAAGCCATAGCTAAACCCAAAGCTCTCGCCATCTGTCCACCAGTGGAGGAGATATCAGAGCTAACATTATAACTCTCTGTATGATTGAGCCAATTGTCGTTATTATCTATCATTGGCGTAGCGAAGTGATTATTCATCTGTCGTCCTCCGCTGAAAGGATCCTTTTCTGGATCAGCATATAGCTGAGCAAAAAAGTCTTCTAGACTACATAGGCCTAAAGCCATCATCCATGTCTGGTCTCTATAATATCCTGATCTGAAGTCTCCTTTATTGAAAAAATGTGAAAGCGCTACTTGTGGGATTTCTTTACCATCACCGAGTATGCCGAATTTGGCCTTTCCTGTCAGCACTTCTTTTCTTCCTAACAAGCTAGCTTCTCTGCTGAGTAATGCTATCCAATAGTCACTAAGAATCTTATTGATATGCTTATCATCTTGATCATTATTGACTGTAGATATATTTAACTCAGGAAGAGCTATCATAGGTTCTTATTTATAGGTTAAGGCAGGAGGCGCAAAGATAGAATTATTTAGATGCTGGAAAGCATAATATTGTACAGAGCTATCCACTATTTGGCAGGTTTTATGCATTACTTTGACTGTATTTTAAGGATTGCTAATGCCTTATTAACGTCTCATTAAACAATTAATAGTTTACTATTCGTCTTATAAGTATTACTTTTGATCTATAAATTTTAAATAAAACATCATGTTGAATAGAATATCTTTAATAGTTGTGTGCTTATTGACTGCTGGATTGGCTTTCGGACAAGTAACACCTACTCCAATTGCTCACCCAGATGCCCCACAAGCAGAAAGAAGTGCTGAAGATGGAGGTGCTTTCATGGAATTTGAATCTACTACTGTGGATTATGGTACTATAGACCAACATTCTGAGCCACTTAGATTATTAAAGTTCTCAAATAAAGGTGATGAGCCTCTTGTTATCACTAATGCAAAAGGAAGTTGTGGATGTACTGTACCTACATGGCCAAAAGAGCCAATTATGCCAGGTGAAAGTGCTGAAATAGAAATCAGATATGCAACAAACAGATTAGGAAAGTTTACTAAGACAGTTAAGTTTACGACAAACGAAACTGCTAAGGCGCCTCAGCATACTATCAAAGTAACAGGAAATGTACTGAAGGTAGAAG
Organism: uncultured Saprospiraceae bacterium; assembly: GCA_937921825.1. Classification (GTDB taxonomy): domain Bacteria; phylum Bacteroidota; class Bacteroidia; order Chitinophagales; family Saprospiraceae; genus RFSX01. The sequence goes on along the minus strand of CAKZVK010000063.1, from coordinate 48,902 downwards.
AGGAAGAAACTGTGCCAGTTAATGAGCCAAACATGTTAAGCCCAGGTGGCAAGAACTAGAAAGCTCTATAAAGACATATAAAATACCTTCAAGATATTCTTGAGGGTATTTTTTTTTACACTTACCCTATTAATTTCACAGTTTGTTAATCATTTTTAGGCCTGTCTTGTTACTGGACTACTATCACAAACAATTATTAGTGTTATGATCATTCTCCTATCCCCTGCCAAGACCTTAGACGAAAACTACGGAACAGGTTCCGGAAAACAACTACCCACTTTCAGAAAACAGAGCAGTGAGTTGATCTCTATCTTAAAAGAATATCCTCCTGCCAAGATCAAGTCCCTTATGCATATAAGTGACAAGCTGACTGAGCTGAATCACAAGAGGTATCATAGTTTCTCATCTCGGTATACAGATAAAAATTCTAAAGCCGCTATCTACGCCTTCAGAGGTGATGTCTATCTTGGTCTAGATGCAGATACACTGACTAGTAAAGATTTAGATTTTGCAGAGAAACATCTTCGTATTCTATCTGGACTATACGGTCTACTCAAACCTTACGATAAAATGCAACCCTATAGATTAGAGATGGGCACCGCACTGAAAAACAATAAAGGAAAGAATCTTTATGAATTTTGGAAAGATACCTTGACTAAAGAAATCAATAAGTCCCTGAAGAAAAACCAAAACGACCTGATTGTAAATCTCGCCTCTAAGGAATACTTCAGTGCCATAGACAAGTCCACTCTAAAAGGCGAGATCCAAGACATCAGCTTCAAAGAGTACAAGGGTGATACACTGAAGTTCATCTCATTCAATGCAAAAAAAGCAAGGGGGCTAATGACTAGGTACATCATACAAAATAGGATCACTAATAGAGACGATCTCAAAGGATTCAACCTAGAGGGGTATACCTATTCTGAAGAAAACTCTACAGATCAGAACTACATGTTCGTCAGATGACTTCGACATGATCTTTAGATTACTGTTGATACCTCCTCCGATGGTTTTTTTTTACATTCTCATTCGTAGCCTATGTTCAATCTACTAAAGTATTTATTCCTTCCCTTCTTGTTTCTTACTAGTCTCAATACAGCAACTGCACAAGAATCAGCATTCAATGAACAATTCAAAAAACTACTAGAGGCTTACAATAGTCCTCTAGGATTTAACTATGCTGAGGTAGATATCAATAGTCTTGAGAGTATAGAAGCTCGCTTGAAAGCCGTCCAAGACATTATGGCCATGAGTATTCCTTCTCAGATCAATGTCTATAACTACCTGGTGATAAGGGAAGTGCTCAATGTATATCCGATTCAGTCTGTCGCTGCGATAAACAATTTCTTCAAGACCGAAATAAATGCGGGGGACCAAGTCCTTAGATTGGATAACTTCGAACGAGAAGTCATCACCAAATCAAATAATCCATATATACATTTTCTCTTTAATTGCGGAGCCAGATCATGCCCTGAACTACAGTACATCTCTGACGAGCAAAAGCTAGATAGCTATATTTCCCATGCATTAAATAACGAAAATATTCTGTCTGTCACTGATGGCAAACTAGGATTATCTCAGATATTCTTTTGGTACCAAGAAGACTTTGGATCTAATAAAACCATACTAAAGGAGCTTAGTAGATTGACTGGAAACAAAGCATTGGATAGTCGCAGCATAGAATACCTAGAGTACGATTGGCTACTCAATGATATAGACGACCGTAATGGAGAAGGCTTCTATCCTACCAAGCTCTATGCAAAGGGGGGTTACGAGCTTAAAATATTCAATAACTATTATTCTCAGAAAGACAATGGCTTTACCTCTAATTTTTTCTCTTCATTCTTCCAGTTACTCCTAGGAAGCAATAAAAATTTCAACTACGGTCTAGACGTAAAACTAAGAAGCGTCAATCAAGGTCAGGTAGGCACCTTTTCAGCTTTGGGATTCAGGAACAGAACATTCCAAGAAAACACAAATGGAGAAGTCTTTTCTAGAGCAGGAATATCAGGCATCGGTCCTAGAATAAAATACCAGCCGTTCAAAAGTAAAAACAACATCAATTTTCTGCACACCATTTACTTCGTTCCGATGGGCTCTGCTGAAGGAAATGAGGACTATGGATATTCTGATTATAACAACCTCCAGTTCTTCAATCAGGTATTCTTCGAGAAGGAACTCAGCGTCAAGCGAAGACTCTTTGTCGATGCTGGTCTGCATATAGAAAACATCAAATTAGGTGTACACAGAAACGAGGAGCACTTTATGCCCATCCAGTTGCCCGTTACAGCAATCTACAGCTACTTCCCTAACTCAAAGACGACCCTTTACGGATTGGGCTCTTTTGGTCAGCGAGTAGATGTCAAATTCAATAGAGATACAGACACCTTCGGAACCTATTCCGTTTATGGGCAGATCGGCGCTGGAGCTAAGTATTTTGTGACAGATTTCCTAGAGGCGGAATTACTATACACTAACTTCATAGACACTACTCCAGGAAGAACCGCACATACTTTTAATTTGGGTTTGAGGTTTTATAGATTTTAATCATATTAAAAATATATTCAATACGTATATATCTGATTATAATATATTTATGTAATAATAATATGAAAAATACCTATTACACTATATCATAATATATGAATTCATTATACATTTGGGTTGCGATGAAATCATCTGCAAATTGGCTATGAAACTAAAAATTTTGAACAGCCAGAGTCCCTATATTGTGTTTTAAAAGGCACATTCTTAACAAGAAAACCGTATATCGAAAAATTAGGCCCAGGTCATTCCAAAAGCCGAGAAGAATACTTCTCTACTATCCCATGATCTAGTCCAAGGTGTATGGTTTTCTTTTCTTTTTTTTACGACTTTTGATTTACAATGTCGAAATCTAGTAATAAGAGCAACGAAGAATTCAGCTACTATAGAGAAAAGCTGTACGAGATAATTTTCGAGGCAGATACTGCCACTGGGAGATTATTTGATATCATATTGCTTTTGTTCATACTAGGTTCTGTAGTAGTCGTAATGCTAGATACAGTTCCTAACATGGAGCAGTACCATGGTCTATTCTACACTTTAGAATGGATATTCACTATCTTCTTTACGATAGAATATTTCACTCGTATCTACACTGTCCATAGACCTATAAAATATATAACCTCCTTTTTTGGAGTAATAGATTTGATATCTATTATACCTACCTATCTTACTTTATTCTTTGCAGGCACTTCTTCGCTCATGGTCGTACGTGCTCTTAGACTACTCAGAGTTTTCAGAATATTCAAACTCGGTAACTTCTTATTTGAAGGACAGGTGATTCTTAAAGCCTTAAAAGAATCTAGAGATAAGATATTGGTCTTTATGTTCTTTATTCTAGTGATGGTTACCATCTTCGGTACGGTCATCTTTTTCGTAGAGACGCAAAGTGCTCTGGGCAATAAGGAGAGTTTTTCTAGTGTACCGAAAAGTGTTTATTGGGCTATAGTTACTCTATCTACAGTAGGCTATGGAGACATCTACCCAACCTCACCGCTTGGTCAGTTCTTGTCTTCCATATTAATGATACTTGCATATGCTGTTATTGCTGTACCTACTGGTATAGTTACAGCTGAGTTTTCAAAAGGTCATAAGCGTAAGCAAGCAAAGAAAATATCAACTCAAGTATGTTCTTTCTGTCTGAAAGATGGCCATGACGACGATTCAGAATATTGCAAATACTGTGGAGAACACCTGCACTTAGCTGATCTCATAGCTCAGCAAAAAAGAAGAAACAAAGAAAAAAAATAGGCGTCTACCCTTCTTCTCCTAGGATAGAAATCAGTTGCCTGACATCATCTATCTCATAAGTAGCGTGATATTCTGTTTGATTTTCTTGCTTGGTTGGATTGTACCAGCAAGTATCATAGCCGTAATTGATCCCTCCCCTGATATCCGAAGTCAGTGAATCACCTATAACCAATACATCTTCGTTCATAGGATTGCCAGTTTTCCGAGTGGCATATTCAAAAAAAGCTCTATCGGGCTTGGAGTAGCCTATCTCTTTGGAAATAATTATGGGATCAAAATACTTGTCTAGCTCTGTCAACTTTATCCTTGGATATTGTACTTCCGGTAAGCCATTGGTGATCATAGCCAGATTGTACTTGCCCTCGACATGCCGGATTAGCTCTTGGGCGCCATCGATAAAGATGGGGTGATTAGCGATATGCTCAAAGTACGCATTGTTAATCTCCACAGAATCTTCTGTGATCATAATCTCGTCCATAAAGAGCTGCCATCTACCTGTCCTTAGATCCTCAAAGCCAATCTTCCCCCTTTCTAGCTCCACCCACATCTTATGATTTATCTCAGAGTAAATCGCATAGTGCCGGTCGTCTAGCTCTATGCTCCTTTCATTGAAAATATGAAAAAACGCCTTTTTAGAAGCACTAGAAAAATCCAATAAAGTATTATCGAGATCAAAGAATAACCAGGTATACTTTCTCATCTACTTTGGTAATCGCATCACATGAAGAATCCGCTTTACCGACCAACCAGAAACCCCATTGGCTACTAAGATGAGTAAGCCTCCACAGAGGGCCATATTTCTACTAAAGTAAGTGATGGTCAGATTTTTATCCTCTACAGGATCATTCCAAAACGAATAGACTATAAGCGTAAATAGAAACCAGTACACAAAGAGCATAGCAGCTCCTACACTGGCGTAGTATCCAATAATGACCATACTTGCCCCTATTAAAAGCACAATGATGGAAAGTACAATCAGCACATTGGGCATAAAAGTGATGCCATAGCTTTCTAAAGTTTCTCTTGTCTGACCAAAATAGACTATAGTGTCTACAGCCTCAAAAAAGAAAAACAAGCCTAATATAATCCTCCCGAGGAGTTCGACTATTTTCTTGAACATGCCGCAAAGCTAATCAGATAATTATGGAACAATTGGCTATTTCCGATTAAAATTTAACACTAGCATACTAGCTTAAATGACCTTATCTGCGGCCAAGAATAAAATTATGGGAATCAGATTATTCAAGGCATGGATATAAATACTGTAGAAGATATTATTTCTAATTCTAACATAGCCTAGATATAAGCCCAGTATAAATTGTGGCAGAACAAATAATGGCGCTATTACCCACCTTTCTGGGCCTATCTGAAAATTACTGAGGTGAACCAAAGCAAAGACCAGAGCAGATAGATAAAAAAGAAATGGAAATATCTTTTGTATAAAACGATGTTCGCTTTGCCTTTCAAATTGATTCATTATAAAGAAAAGACCAAAGAGAAAGATCAACAAAAGAGGTGTATAGTACCATCTCGCAACCATAGTAGCGGACAGACTTTCCAAAGAAAAACTCATACCTAATGAAGGCATGAAATAGGAGGAGATCAAAATGAAATATCCCACTCCAACTATTCCTAAATATAAGAGACTGTAAGATCCATAGCGTAGATGATATCTAAACAAGAGCTCCTCCGCTAAAGGTGCTGAGATCACAGCCAAACTAATTACCAAAAGAACTGAACTATTACTCAGCAGATCTTCCATGGCATGCGGAACATCTTCAAGACCTATCAGACTCCCTACAGGAATGAACAGCAACATCTCGAACATAAATACGAGAAAAAACAAAGTGGTGACTAGGGAAAAGTCCAAAGGCTGGTCCTCCTTATATCTAAATGTAGGCGACTTAAGAAAAGTCAAAAACTCTTTGATGCCTTGCTCTATACGCATTAAGCCTAATTGATTACATCACAATGATAATTGATTTTATGCTCTTGCTTGATGTAGATAATGATTAGAAACCATTAAGCCTAGGAATAAGGTTAGTTTATCATCCTTTAAATCTTTTTGAGCCAACCTTCCTGAGCTATTGCTCTGTCGATCAGTTGCTTAGCTTTATCCTCACTCTAAGACTCATGCTTCGTAAGTGCTCATCCTAATGATTAAGTACCTCAGAATGCAAATAGAGTTCCCTCTAGAAAATACCTTTCAATTAGTAAAAAAATAAGACCTTCGGCTTATGCAAGAATTAGATACCTCCGCCCACTATCTCGACAGTCTTAACGACATACAAAGACAAGCTGTCGTCAATACAGATGGACCAGTCATGGTAATAGCTGGGCCAGGTTCTGGCAAAACTAGAGTATTAACCTTTAGAATTGCACATTTGCTAAAGTCGGGAGTTCCACCATGGCAGATTCTTGCACTGACCTTTACGAATAAGGCGGCTCGTGAAATGAAAGACAGGATAGAAAAAGTGGTAGGAGGAGATGCTTACAAAGTTTGGGCGGGTACCTTTCACTCGTTATTCGCTCGAATACTAAGAGTAGAGGCTCACAGATTAGACTACCCTAACGACTTCAGTATATATGATACTGATGATACCAAAAGTGTACTGAAGGAAGTCATCAAGAGTCTAGGCTTAACCACCAAAGAATATAATGTCGGCGCAGTCAAGTCTAGAATATCCAGTGCTAAAAGTAATCTCATCACCCCTAAGATGTATACGGCTAATGAGGAACTGATGGAGCACGACAGGATGAATAGACGACCGATGACTCATCTCATCTACTCTAAGTATGTTGCCAAGTGTAAGAGAGCAGGTGCTATGGATTTTGATGACCTACTGCTGCAGATGTTTAAGCTCATGTATACCAATCCGGACAACATCAGAACAAAGTACCAACGTCAGTTTCAGTATGTTCTAGTAGATGAGTTTCAGGATACGAATTTCTTACAGTATGAGATACTAAAGCTATTCGCCATTTACCCAGACAGTAAGCACAACATTTGTATTGTAGGTGATGATGCCCAATCCATCTACTCCTTTCGTGGAGCTACGATAGAAAATATTTTACAGTTTGAAAACGACTTTCCCGATGTCCGTACTTTCAAGCTAGAACAAAATTATAGATCTACAAATTACATCGTTTCTGCCGCTAATGAAGTCATCGGCAATAACCAAAGACAGATACAAAAGGAAATCTGGACAGAGAAAGATGGTGGCAGTAAGATAAAGGTCATCAAAGCGATGACGGATAATGAAGAAGGCAAAAGAGTGGCCGACCTCATTATAGAACAGAAGAACAGATTCAACTTAGCGAATAAAGATATCGCAGTCCTCTATAGGACGAATGCGCAGTCTAGAGTCTTCGAGGAACATCTCAGAAGATATAATATCCCCTATAGGATATATGGAGGTATGTCCTTCTATCAGAGAAAAGAAATAAAAGACGTAGTGGCCTACCTTAGGCTATCGATAAACTCCAAAGACGACGAAGCACTCAAAAGGATAATCAACTATCCTAAGAGAGGTATAGGTAAGACGACCATGGAGAATCTCACCAACCTCGCCAATGATAACGAAATTTCTATCTGGCAGTGCTTAAGCAAAATAGAATTATCCAAGGGCGCTAAAAAGAAACTAGGAGACTTTGTATCCATCATCAGAACCTGTCAGGACAAAGCTCAAAATCTTAATGCCTACAAAGCCGCTGTCTACATAGTCAAGAGATCAGGAATTATGGATCTGCTCAAATCAGAGAATTCTGTAGAAGCACAAAACCGTATGGATAATATTAATGCCCTCTTAGATGGTATCCAAGAATTTACAGAAGATGATGTCTTAGATGCTGGGGAAGATATCAATGATCAAGAAAGAACCCTATCAAAATTTCTTCAAAGCATCTCACTGATGACCGATGCCGACGAGGATAAAGATAATGTAGACACCGTGACCCTACTTTCAGTACATGCAGCCAAAGGGCTGGAGTACAGATCTGTCTTCGTGGTAGGACTGGAAGAAAATTTATTTCCGTCTTATATGTCCCTTTCTTCTCCTGATCAGATAGATGAAGAGAGAAGATTATTCTATGTAGCGATTACGAGGGCTGAGGAATTACTGACGCTTACTTATGCCAATAGTCGCTACCAATACGGTAACATGCGATTCAATGATTCTAGTAGATTCTTAGAAGAAATTTCTGAAAAAAATCTAGAAGCCAATATTAGCATTTCGAAGAAACCAAGTTTTAAGGAACCACGTGTCCTAGGAAACTTCAAAAAACTTTCTAAAGCTCAACCTCAGGCCTTAGGTATAGATCCAAAAGATTTCAAACCAAATTCTATATCAGAACTAAAGGCTGGGCAGACGGTACTTCACCTAAAGTTTGGTCAAGGTAAGATCTTAAGTATCGATGAACGAAATGTTGCTTCCATCAGATTCGAAAATCTTACTGAAAACGCTGAAAAAAGAATAATGCTTGACTTTGCAAGATTGCAGATAGTAGAGTAACAAAGATTTACAATTAGCTACTTCAAAAAAAGTGATCAAATTAATTGATCACCCTTTTTTATCTAATCTTATCTTCTCTTACTAATACAAGTCTATCCATGCTCTTAGATTGAGATCGTAGAATCTCATTCCAGCCTGTCCATCTGCTCTATTTTCTCCAGTATCAATGTATAATCTTTCTACTGTAAAATCTGGCTCTACATCTCTCACATTCAGCTCTCCGATTCCGTCAGGTCCTGGAGTTCCTGCCGGTCCTGGAAGACCTGGTCTACCTGCTTGTCCTGCTATACCTTGAGGACCTCTAGGTCCTTGGATACCTTCATCTGGACCTTTCGGACCTTTGGGACCTGGAGGTCCAGCAGGGCCTCCTCCCAGACCTACTGGGCCTGGATCTCCTTTAGGGCCTGGATTACCTGGTATACCAGGTATCCCGAATGGACCTTGTGGTCCTTGCTCACCTTGTGGGCCATTAGGATCACCAGGGTCACCCTGAGGACCAACAGGTCCATAAGGACCTGTGTAGCCTTTACTAGGACCCTTGGGACCAGGTAGTCCTTGTGGTCCAGCAGGGCCTTGAGGTCCAGCAGGGCCGCGCGGACCAGCAGGACCTATCGGGCACATAGTCCCTTGGATTCCTGGAGGCCCAGGGTCTCCGATGGGTCCAATTGGTCCCATAGCACCCATTCTTCCAGCTTGACCTCTAGGGCCTTTTATTCCTGACAAATCTAGATCGGCATATAAGGCATAGGGCACAGAAACTAGTTCTACAAATCCTATTTCTCTATAGTCACTACCACCAGTCACATCCATTTCCAATTGCAAATAATGATTGCCTTGAGACCAATCCAATAGTGTTATATCTTGATGAGTTCCTTCAGGAGTTCCTCTCCCAATCTCCATATTTATATGCCCAAGGTCTGTACTCATAAGCGTATGCACTTCAGAATATACCCTGGAACCTGAAGGTCCACCTTGCCAGATAGAACTTCGTAATCCGATTGCACTATTTGTCACGACCTCGCCATTCATATCCATAGCAATGGCTTGGAAAGTAAAGGCGTCTGGCAGCTGCCCAAAAAGAGAAACCACACAAATGCTCAAAAGAATAGTTAGATAATTTTTCATTCTTCTCAATTTAAAGGTCTATCCAATTAGTACCATCATACATTCTAAAACCAGGTCTGCCGTCTAATCTATTGGTTCCATCATCGATATATAATGCGCCGAGCACTTCATAAGAGGTATTAGGTTCGCTACTCATATTGAAGGTTCTGTAATTATAAAATCTTACACCTGGTACTCCTACTGGACCATCTACCCCATCTGGACTATTGGGTCCAGGTGGACCTTGATCACCTACTGGACCTGGAGGACCGCCATTTGGACCTTCTGGTCCTTGAGGGCCTTCTGGTCCTACAATATTAGAGGGTGGTCCTGTTGGTCCTTGTGGACCGTCAGGTCCTTTAGGTCCATCAGGACCTTGTTCGCCTTGCGGCCCTTGAGGACCTGGATCTCCTTGTATTCCTTGATCTGGACCTGTTGGTCCTTTAGAACCCTGAGGGCCTGGGTCTCCAGGTTCTCCTCCAGGATCTCCCTGTGGCCCTTGCGGACCTTGGGGGCCTTGTGGGCCCTGAGGACCTATTGGTCCTACACTACCTAAGGGGCCCTGCGGTCCTTGTGGGCCTGGCAAACCCATTGGGCCTTGAGCTCCTTTCGGGCCAGCTAATCCAGCAGCACCATCTGCTCCATCTTTACCAGGTAGTCCTACTGGTCTATTACCAGAAGAGTTTACCGCATAAGCATAGGGGACTGCTGTTAGTGGAATAGTAATCGGATTAGTATAATTAGTTCCTCCCTCAGCATCAAGCTCTATACGCAAGTAATGTTGTGCTACAGACCAATCTATAGCGAGAAAATCTCCCAAAGAGACCTGCCCCTTACCTACTTGGACTCCAAAATGCCCGATGCTTGTGGTTTCAGTAATTGTTTCTTCCTGATACAATATATTTCCATTGATATCACTGTCTAAGATGGAGAACCTTAAGCCTAAGGCGCTATTCGTTAAGGTCTCACCACTAGCATCTCTAGCTATCCCTTGGTAAGAAAATGAAGCGGGCACTTGTGCCGAAGCCAAACCAGCTATACATAACAACAGGACGAGAATTACAAACTTATTCATAATAGCGATTTAGATTTTTGAAATTTATAAATCTATCCAGAGGCCATCTGCATTAGAATAGTATCTAAAACCAGCTTTCCCATCTAATCTATTGGAGCCATCGTCCAAGTAGAAAGTGCGCACATTGGGGTCAGGTACTACTGAGAGTATATCTTCTTTGGGGGCACCTGGAGCACCTTCTGGTCCTTGTGGTCCGACTGCTCCTGCTGGACCCTGTGGTCCTGCAGGACCGGGTTCTCCCTTAGGGCCAGGTGGACCATTGACATCACCTCTATCACCTACTGGTCCTATAGGGCCTGCTGGTCCTTCAGAGGAACCTTGTGGTCCTACATCACCCATAGGACCTGCTGGCCCTTGTGGACCATTGGGACCAGGAGGTCCTGCTCTTCCTGGCTCACCTTTAGGGCCTCCAGCTCTTCCTTGAGGACCTGTTGGTCCTGCTGGACCGGTATCACCTTTCGGACCTGGATCACCTTTAGGCCCCTGGGGTCCTGCTGGACCTGGTGGGCCCGCTGGGCCTGGTGGACCTATTCCGCCATCGGGTGATGGTGGACAAATAGGGCCTTGAACTCCATTGGCTCCTCGGGGGCCAGTAGCGCCTTGTGGCCCTTGAGGACCATCTGGTCCATCTAGACCATCTTCCCCAGTGGGTCCTCGATAAGCCTCCATTGCATGAAAGGCATAAGGGACAGATAGCAGCTCTGTACTTCCAGCGTATATATAGTTTATAGACCCATTAGGATCTATAGATATGTTTGCATAGTAACTTCCTTGGCTCCAAGGAATATCAGGGTAAGTGCCCTGAACAGCCTCACCAGCACCGATAAATATTTCGAAGACACCGGCTTCATCACTTTGAGCATTATGGTTTTCTAAGTAGACCAAGGTGCCAGAATCACTGTCTTTTCTAATTGCCACTCGTAAAGAGAAATCTGATGCGGCTATAAGCTCATCATTACTATCAAAGGCTATTCCCTGATATCGTATGGGCTGCTGTGCCAAGAGCAAAGCAGTCATCATAACTAAGGATATGATTAGTGATAATCTCATAGTCAATTCTTATAGTTTTATAAATTGAACAGCCCTGCTGCTCTTATTATCCTTATGTAGAGTCAGAAAATAAGTACCTACGGAATAGTCCTTTACATTTAGTCTAGATGAAGACAAGCTTTCAGTAGTATGAATGATCTGTCCGCTGGTATTATATACCCTCAATGAATATTGCTCGTAGGCATCCTCGAGATCAAATCTTAGCTCCTCCGCTACGGGATTAGGATAGACAGTGACTGACTCTTCTAGCAGTTCTTCAGAGTTAAGAATCCTATCTGCAATAGTCACCTGAAGAAAACCTTGTGAGATCATTACTTCTCCTCCAGTAAGCTCTGTATTCATCGGCTCACCTATAGATAAGTAAAGTGCACCCTCATCACTCATGATGGCATCTCCCGCAGAAGTAATTACATAGCTTGATATAGACTGCCCTACAAGATTCGAGGATAGAAACAGTCCAGCTAACAGAAATAATTTATTCATAATGTTAATCTATTTAGAATTCTCGCTAATAATGGCGAACGTGACCGCAATTGAATGCGTCTCAGTTATTAATCTCCTTGACTACAATAAGGTAATAGTCAACTAAGGCTTTTTTGTTCTAAAATTGAGATAAAACAGAGCTAACAGAAGTAGCCCAATACAAGACATAAGATATAATATATTGATACCGCTAGCCTGTGGAGTCGAAGAAAGTCGATCAGAGTCCCCTATCAAGATAAGAGAAGACCAATAATAGGGTGATTTATATCTATTATCATTTATAAATTGAAGCTTAGCGGCTCTAAGTGCAGTCGCTTTATCTTTCTTGTTTTTTATGCCTTTGTAAAACTCTACGAGGATATTCCTACCTGCGGACTCATTAAGGTCCCACATGCTGCCGACTACAGCAGCAGCATCTGCAAATAGAAAGCCTCTTGATAAACTATTAATACCTTCGCCACTTCTGTCTACCCCATCATAGCTCTTACATGAACTCAAGGTTACCAGAGAAGCATCAAGATTGAGCTTATAGATTTCGTTCAGACTGATCAATGAATCTTGGAATGCAATCCAAGGCTCATTCGTGTCTTCTCGTATACCACTATGTGTAGAAAAATGAATAACGTCATACTCCTTACAGACCTCAATGAAATTGGTCAGCGTAGCCGCATCAGATTCCAGAATTGCTGTATTGGTAATGTTCTTTATTTCCTCTATCTCTTCATCACTCTGAGCCAAGGGTATTAGATTTTGATCTAAAAAACTCCTAGGACTAATCATTAATAACTGATTGAATTCCTTAGCCTCAGTATACTTTAGTAGAACAGACAGAGAGGGTGCAAAACTAAAGGTATAATCCTCAATCATAAACCTAGGCGACCCGTCAGCATTTTCTTTTGACAAAACATCAAACGGCACATAATTTATAATACCATCCCCTACTATTATCACCTTGGGAATAGTCGGATTCATACCCGAAAGCAGAATCGTCTTCAGCTCCTTAGAGAGGCCGATAAACTCTTCATAGTTCTTTTGGAATTCTAGACTATCCTTATTGTTTAGCAGACTTAGAAATCTTTGCACTTTGGGCTTGAGCATTCTTGGATTAGCTTGCGTACTAAGACTAGAGGACTTCTTAGTAACATTCAACATATACAAGCTATCGTTAGTAATGTGATAACTTAGCACTTGTGTAGAATCATCTAGGATTTCCGATTGCACTTCTAGTAGAGATGGTGTCCTTACATCAAACTTATATTTATAATAACTAGGATAAGCCTCTTTCAGTGAGTCCAAGTAGGTATTATAAATCTTATACTGCAATATGTCACTCTCGTCTGCATCTACAAAGGCATCTCTGAGGTCTTTTTCTCTCTGAGCTAATTTATCTGGTATAAAGGTTTTCGCATCCTTATTATTCAGTTCGTCTAGCAGCAGGAGTGCCCGACTCTTTTCCATATACTTTAGCACCTTATCATTGTCCGCTAGCCAATCACCTATCTCCACTGCTGTATCGTAGATGAACCTAGTTCTATTTCTCCAGAATATTTTGGTATCATCAGTCGAGAACTCAGCTCTCATAATATCTATCAGCTCTACAGCATTGGACAGATGTCTTTCAGCACTTTCTAGGTCCTCTCTATTTTTATGATTGATATAGAGGTGCGCATAACACAAGGCCTTTTCTTTAAGCTCAGTGAGTAATTGCCACTTGATACTTACCTTATATAATTTGTCTTGAGGAATAACTTCTCTGGTGTCAGAAAAGGTCTCGTCTTGCAGTAGGCATTTTATAGCATTCTGTATCTGTCTTAGTGCCGATTCATAATCTTCAGGACCACCATATTTCTTAGGTAGAGAATATTTGGTAGATAGATTATGAAACAGGTCTGCCAGCTCTGGATAATACTCTTTGCCAAAAAAAGCTCTGTTCTCCTGAATAGCTAATTTTGCATACTGTATAGAAAGATCTAATTTTCCCAGCCCCTTATATTGGTTACTGATATTCTTGTAAGCCCATGAGATTGCTCTCATTTCATCTCTATGTCCACTACCTTTTAGAAAAGATACACCTTTATCATAATAGCCAATAGACGCTTTAATATCTGGTTCGAATAGTTTCTTCAATTCAATAGCTCGCTCACTTTCGCCCACAGTAGTCTTGGAAGACTTGCTAGCATAAGCCTTAGTTAACTCTCTTTTATATGCGTTGTAATGTGGTCGTGCCTTAAGATTATGTACCCAACCTAGACTAGAATATGCTCTGCCCCTACAGTAGTCTAGCTTATTCCTTTTGGATATAGCCAGTTGTTCTTCGATGTTCTTATAACAAGCATCTATATCCCCTAGTCTTGCATACCCTTGAAATTGTGAGTGCAAGGCATGACATTTTTCAGCAGGTGTTTCTGCGAGATCGTAGGCATACTTTGCATGCTGGATTTGAAGATTGAAATTGCCTTGTGACAAGAGTACAGTCGCTAAGCCTTTATAATTTCTGAAATCATAACTTTTGACGGTACTTTGATTTAGATCAAGACTTTTCTGAAAGTACTCTCCTGCCTTTTCAAAATTGTAGAGTTCTAACAGTCTCTCAGCTGTCAGCGTATAGGCTTCAGCTGTTCTAATCGGATAGTCTGCTATATCTATGAGAGACGCCAAATGCTTCTTACTGAAACTGAGTGCAAGATCGAAATCAGAGTTATCACGATACCAATCTGATAGAGCTTTATACACTTTAGCAGTCGTAGTATCCGAGACAGAAAACATTTTTTCTGCTTTCTGGAGACTTCTTTCTAGCAGTAATAATTGTGGGTCAGTATCTAGATCCTTATACTGAATGAGCGCATTCTCGATAGCAACACGGCTATTATGTTGCTGTGCAGCTATTGTAGAGCAAAGGAGAGAAAAGAATATAATGGCAATGTTCTTCAAGCACTGAAAGTTAGATTCAGTAATTAATTAAATGTAGCCATTAATTTTCTCGCCTGCTCGTGATTGTAAGATTTAGAATTATAAATGTCTGTAAGAATCATTCTTGCTTGCTCCGTCTTTCCTTCTTTGGTATAAGCTACGGCACTATACCACTTGTGCTTTTGGACTCTAGGTTTCATAGAGGCCATCAGAGCAAAAACTTGCTGTGCTTGGTAATATGATTCTGTCTGCGTAAGAGCAATACCTTTTGCGAGTAGCACATCCAGATCTCTAGGATTGGACTTAAGGTAATTATTTATCTGAGGTAAAGCTGTCGTGTAATCACCAGCATTATAGCTGGCTTGCATATTGATTATCTCTGTAGTTGCTGTATTACTTTTAGTACTCAATTCTAGAGGCTCTACCATAGCAAATTGCTGACCACTAGTGGCTGCTGGCGTGACCTTGGAGAAGTAAGTATATGATATAAAAGTAAGCAGTGTTAGAGCTATGGTGACAAGAGCAATCTTGAAATAATTAGCACTTGCATTTTGACCTTTTCCAGATCCTACATCTTCTCTTCTGATGGTTCCTAAGGTATCTCTTAGCTGCGTCTCTATAGAACTGAATGCACTAGCTTCCTCTAATTCCTTAGAGATTGCTATATCATAGGCTAGGTCTCTATCACTCTGCATAAAAGCTTTGAAACTGTCGATTTCGTCTTGATTCATACCACCCTTAAGGTAATCATCGATCAATTTAAACTTATTGTTTTCGTTGATATTCATAACAGTTGATCGTATTTAACGTCTTTCTTTATTTTTTCAATGAGTTTCTTTTGGCACTTGTACTTCTTCTGTTTAGCCGCATTTTCGGTCTTCAGACCTAATCTTACCGCTATTTCTTTCAGAGGTACTTTGGCAAAGAAGAGCTCTAGTAGTTGCCTACATTCTGGTCCTAACTCAGCCATTTTCTCTTTATAAAGCTGAAATCGTTCCAACTTATATAATGAATCTACAATATCTTCTTCGACTTTTAATGTTCCCACATCTTCAATCGTAACGTTCTTTTTATATTTTTTCTTCGATTCATTATACCACTTGAACTTACAGATGCTCACAAGGAAGGTGTAAAAAGAGCTACTTAATTGAAAATCAGGCGTTTGTGCCTTTTGGAGTATAACTATCAGACTTTCTTGGAAGATTTCCCATGCTTCATCCTTTGTACCCCCCATATTGCCAATAATTGCCTGAACTTTAGGCAAATAGGTGTCATAAATTTCTTTAATACCATTGGCATCATTGTGCACTAGATAGTTAATATACTTATCCTCTGACTGAATCATGAAATCTTATAGTCCTCCATTTATTTCTTATAGTACCCTAAAGTTAAGCCAAGTCACCATAATATTTAGAATATATAGCCTGTGCAACCCTCTGTCCATCCATAGCTGCTGAGAGAATACCCCCTGCATAACCAGCGCCTTCTCCACAGGGAAATAGCCCAGTTACCTCGGGATGTTCGCAAGATTTGGGGTCTCGTGGAATCTTGACGGTAGAACTGGTTCTGCTTTCTACGGCGACAAGGTTGGCTTCATTGGTAAAGTATCCCTTCATTTTCAGAGAGAAGGCAGTCAGTCCTTGCTTCAGTCTTTCATAGACAAAAGAAGGTAGGATCTCGTGAAGAGGAGCACGATAGACGCCTGGTATGTAGGAGCTTTTATTGACCTCTATCATATCTTGCCCACTTACAAAGTCTATCATATTCTGAGCAGGTGCTTGTTGGGACCCATCTCCAAAATCAAAAACACTTCTTTCTACTTCTGCTTGAAAATCCATATTCCCGAAGACTCCAGTGTATCCTTTAGCCTGGAGTTCTTCTACCGATATCTGAGTGACAATACCCGAGTTAGCAAAAGGAGAATCTCTTTTGGATAGGCTCATCCCATTCACCACTATCTCACCAGGAGCGGTAGCAGCTGGGACGATAAGACCTCCAGGACACATACAAAAAGAGAATACGCCGACCTTCTCTACTTGTGTTACCAGTTTATAAGAGGCCGCTGGCAGACCAGCTTCTCTTGGCAGCTGATCATATTGAATCTCGTCTATTAGCTCTTGTGGATGTTCTATTCTTAGGCCTATCGCAAAGGGCTTAGGCTCCTGTCGAACTTTCTTCTCTGCGAGCAGCTTGAAGATATCTCTAGCAGAATGTCCTGTAGCTAGTATGACTCTATCAGCTATCAATTCTTCACTGTCTCCTATGACAACTCCTCTGCACTTACCCTCATTTATAATCAGATCGGTTACTTTGTTTTCAAATCTAACTTCTCCTCCATGATCCAAAATCGTCTGTCGCATGCGAGCAATGATCTTAGGCAGTTTATTAGAACCTATATGCGGATGTGCATCTGTAAGGATATCAGCAGAGGCGCCATGATCCACCAATATCTTGAGAGATTTGATAATTTTCCCACGCTTCTTTGCTCGGGTATACAACTTACCATCAGAGTAGGTTCCTGCACCACCCTCTCCAAAACAATAATTGCTTTCTGGATTGACTATGCTATCCTGTTGGATTGCTTTAAGATCTCTCCTTCTCGCTTGCACGTCTTTTCCTCTATCCAGTACGATAGGTTTCATTCCTAATTCCAGACATTCTAGAGCTGCAAAGTAACCAGCAGGGCCAGCCCCTACTATAATTACCTGCTTAGAGTCTGAGACCTTATGGTATTTTATCTCGAGCTTATCAGCATCTATGTAGGCTGGTTCTCCTACTCCCACTCTTAGTCTTAGTACATACTTAGGTCTGCCCTTTCTTGCATCTATGGACTGTCGTATCAGTTTGATATCGATTTTCTTATCTCTTTTGAGCTTTAAGCTCTTATAGACTTGTTCCCTTATATAGACCATATCTTCTAGTCTGGAAGGGAGTACTTTTATTTCTATTTCGTGAATCATAGGCAGCCACAAAGCTATGACAATAGAGGCAAAGAGCTAGTGGATTGAATATCAACATATTAGCTCTAAATGCAGTT
Organism: uncultured Saprospiraceae bacterium; assembly: GCA_937921825.1. GTDB lineage: Bacteria > Bacteroidota > Bacteroidia > Chitinophagales > Saprospiraceae > RFSX01. Next base: position 30,937 of record CAKZVK010000063.1, on the reverse strand, counting down.
TGTAGTAATATGAACATTATAGGTCGAAATAGAAATCACCTCTTTGTGACAAAATTGTACCTTTGCGTTCGATTTTAGAGAATCACCTGCTTTGTTAAAAATGAAGCAGAAAGTAAACTAAACCTACAAGAGCTTAATGGATAATTCTCAGAGGACCGGTCTAATGTTAATCTTATTGCTTGTTTCGGCCTACCTATGGTATACGGCTCCATCAGCTGCAGAGCTAGAAAGACAAAGCCATATACAAGATTCTATAGCCCAAGCTAATAATCCAGTAACTGAAAACTTAGATACTAAGAATCTGACTATTGACGGAACGCCTTCAGTACCGGACTCCATTGCACTTTCTAGACTGAATTCTAGATTCGGGCCTTTTGCTGCGGCCATGGGTGGTCAGGATCAAGAAGCTACTCTAGAAAACGAACTTCTTAAAATCACCTTCTCTTCTAAGGGGGGTATAATCAAGAAAGCAGAACTCAAGGAGCATTTTAAACTAAGAGAAGATAGGGAGAGAAATCAAACCAAGACCCTCGTGTCTCTGATGGATGATGACAAGAACAAGTTTGAGTACATCATCCCCACTAAGAACTATGGATTAATCTCTACACAAGAACTCAACTTTACACCTTCTGTAAGTGGAAGCACAATAAAAATGACTGCAGATCTAGGCAATGGTCAGTCAGTTGTGCAAGTGTATACTGTAAACCCTAACAGTTACAAACTAGAACATGCACTCCAGTTCAATGGTCTCAATAATGAGATAGATCCATCCAATAATAAACTGAAATTCAGATGGCACAACTATCTAGATAGAATAGAGCAGAATACAAATTTTGAAAAATATTACTCTACTGTCTATTTTAAGGAATCTGGAGAAAGCTCAGATTACTGTAACTGTAGAACGGATAGTAAAGAGGAAGTGGACGAGAACTCTATTGAGTGGGTTTCTAACGTCAACCAATTTTTCAACACTTCTATCATAGCGAAAAACAAAAAGTTTGAGGATGGTAAATTCGAAACTATAGCCACCGAGGACGAATCTGAAGATCTCAAACTTATAAAGTCAGAGTTCGACATTCCACTAGATCTAGTCGCTAATGAATCCATAGAAACCAGTATCTATATCGGTCCGAATGAATTCAACAGACTCAAAACATATGACAACTCCCTAGAAGAAATTATTCCATTTGGACGATCTATTTTTGGGACCATCAATAGATGGATAATCAGACCAGCCTTTAATTGGCTCTCAAGTATCATAGGGAGCAAGGGGGTTGTAATCATCTTATTGATATTCATTATCAAACTAATCTTGTACCCACTGATGTATAAGATGTTGCACTCTCAAGCTAAAATGGGATTGCTCAAACCAGAAATAGCTGGTATAAAAGAGAAGTTTCCTGATGACTCTCAAAAGGTCCAAATGGAAACCATGAAACTGTATCGAGAATATGGGGTCAGTCCATTTGGGGGTTGTCTTCCTATGGTGGCGCAGATGCCTATTTGGTATGCTTTATTTAGATTCTTCCCTGCTTCTATTACTTTCCGTCAAGAGCCTTTTTTGTGGGCGACAGATCTATCATCTTATGATTCGATAGTCAATCTACCGTTTACTATTCCTATGTTCGGAGCGCATATCAGTCTCTTTACTATCTTATGGGCAGTGACGACTGTGATCTACTCTTTCTACAATATGAGGCACATGGATATGTCCGCAAATCCTGCGATGAAATATGTTCAGTATTTTATGCCATTCTCTTTTCTGTTTTTCTTCAATACTTACGCATCAGGACTAACCTGTTACATGTTCTTCAGTAATGTGTTTAATATCCTACAGACCGTAGTGACTAAGAAGTTTGTCTTTAGTGATACTAAACTGCGAGCAGAATTAGATGCTAATAAGAGTAAACCGAAGAAAAAAAGTGGGTTTGGCTCACGGTTAGAAGAGGCAATGAAACAACAACAGGAACTGGCTAAGAAAAAAAGTAATCAGCAACCTAAAAAGAAGAGAAGAAAATAAGCTGTTCTTAATTATTGTATCTGCTCTATTTCACTAACTTTCTATCATGTCTACCAAAATAGGTGTACTAGGTTCTGGGTCTTTTGGTACAGCGATCAGTAGATTGCTAGGTAAGAATAATGAGGTATTAATCTACACAAGGAGAGATGCTATACTCAAAAGCATCAATGAGGATAAAACCTTGAAAGGCTATAAATTGCCCAACTCTGTATCAGCGACGATGAGCCTAGAAGAGATAGGTCGAGAATGCAAACTCATATTTCCTGTCATTCCTTCTCAGTACTTGCGAGAAGTTATGAAAGATATCTCGCCATTCCTAGACCCTAGTCATATCATGATACATGGTACAAAAGGACTAGATATCACACCAGCTTTTGAATCTGCTGAGACCTTACAAGAGATCAAGAAAACCGTCTTCACGATGAGTGAGGTGATACAGCAAGAAACCAGTGTTATCAGAATCGGTGCACTCGCAGGTCCTAATTTATCCAAGGAAATATTAGATGGTCAACCTGCTGCCACGGTTATAGCCTCTCTATTTGATGAGGTCATAGAAATGGGGATCAGAGCACTAGCCTCCAAACAATTCATAATCTTTGGGTCACATAATCTAAAAGGAATAGAACTGGCTGGTGCTCTTAAGAATACCATTGCCATTGCCTCTGGTCTGATGAACGGTATAGGGTTCGGTAAGAATGTACAAGCCCTGCTGATTACAAGAGGACTCAGGGAAATGATACATATTGCTATATCTGTAGGTGCAGAATTAAGACCATTCTTAGGTACAGCAGGGATCGGAGACCTGATCGCCACTGCTACAAGTACCAACTCTAGAAACTATACTTTCGGCAGATACCTTGCAGAGGGCAAAACAATAGAAGAGATAGGTGCACTTATGGATGAAGTGGCAGAAGGCTATAGAACAGTAAAATTTGCCTACAAAACTGTCATTGCTGCTGATATAGATGCGCCGATGACTAAGACTCTCTATAGTGTCATCTATGAAGATAAGCCGATCAAAAATGCACTGATTGATCTGATTCAAAATCCACTATCTGTCGACGTAGATTTCCTCTAACTGATTCGTGCACATTCACTGCACTATAAATTGCTCTTTTACAAACAAGTGAACTGTGATATAAAATCATCATATTTACTATTGTTATTTCTCCTATAAACTATACAGATGAATGATAAGATAAAGTGTCCAAGTTGTGCTCACTCTTTTGATGTAGAAGAAGCTCTAGCAGGTCAGATACAAGAACAACTACAAGCTCAGTACGAAGCCAAAGTTGCTGAGAACACTAAGCATATCCAGTCAGAAAAAGCCAAACTAGAAGAAGAACGCAAAGCATTCGCAGCGAAGAAAGAAAAGGAGAATGAAATATTCAAAGCCAAACTAGCTGAAAAGGTAAAATTAGAATCAGAGAGAATAGAAAAAGAAAAGCTAGAGGATCTCAATCTTCAGCTCAATGCCTTACACGAGGAAAATGAAAAGCGCAAAAACGAAAACAGGCAACTCAAACAACAAGAAATAAAGTTACTCAAGGATCAGGCTGCTCTCAAAGAAAGAGAGGAAGAGATGATGCTCAAACTAGAAAAAGAACTCCTCGAGAAAAGTGCGGCTATAGAAAACAAAGGGAGACTCAAAGAGCGCGAACAATTTGAACTCAAAGAAAGAGAATATAAAAAACAACTTGACGACCAGAAGAAACTTATGGAAGAGATGCAAAGAAAGCATGCTCAAGGTTCTATGCAGTTACAAGGTGAGGTACAAGAACTAGCGATAGAGGAATGGCTCAGGTCTAACTTTCCTCTAGATACCATAGATGAAATAAAAAAAGGTGCAAGAGGTGCCGACTGTCTCCAAAAAATCAGAACCCACTCTAATCCCGAATGTGGCTCTATCTATTATGAGAGCAAGCGAACGAAGGAATTCCAAAAAAGCTGGATAGAAAAATTCAGAAATGACCTCAGAGCTAAAGGTGCTGACATCGGCGTCATAGTCACCGATGCTCTTCCCAAAGGTGAAGAGAGGATGTGCTTGCGAGAAGGGATTTGGATCTGTACTTATGAAGAGTTCAAAGGTCTATGTTTTGTACTGAGGGAAAATATTGTGCAGATATCTAGTGCACTTTCCTCCCAAGAAAACAAGGGTGATAAAATGGTCATGTTGTATAAGTTTCTGACCAGTAATGAATTTAAGCTACAGATAGAAGCTATTGTAGAGGGTTTCACTCAGATGCAATCAGATTTAGAATCAGAGAAGCGATCTATACAAGGGCACTGGAAGAAAAGAGAGAAGCAGCTGCAGAAGGTCCTCTTAAATACCAACCATATGTATAACTCGTTCAAAGGCATCGCTGGTAATGCGATTATGCCTATACGGGAATTAGAATTTGATGACCCTACGCTACTAGAAGAAAAGGCCGCTCAACCGTCCAGCGTATATGACCTGGACAAAGAGAAGAAACTCAGTGGCAATCAATTGTTTGAGTAAGATCAAATAGCGTCCTCAAGTATAAGTGGCATTCAAATAGAGAAGCAATAAAAAAAAAGGTGAAGCAGCTTAGCTACCCCACCTTCTGTAAACTTATTATATGCTCTTATTCGGTAATAGCGATTTTTCTCACTATTGCATCATTATCTATTATTATCTCTAGTGAATAGACACCTTGAGGATAAGCTGTTACATCTAGTGTATACAATCTATATCCTTTTCTCAAGCTAATATCTAAGATGAGATTACCTGCAATCTTCTGTCCGAGATTATCATAAAGATTCACTACTAATTCCTCAGTATCTTTTATTAGATCAACTCCAATATTTAACTCAGCGAGTACTGGATTAGGGAATACTTTGATGTTATAAGCGTCTGTATTTTCGGTTGAAGAATTTCTTACAGATACAATATCAGAGTAGCTAGATCTGCCATCTAGGTCTACTTGTTTTACTCTATAGTAGTTTAGACCAGCACCAAAGGTTGTATGCTGATAACTATAAGTAAGTAGACCTTGATAAGTACCGTAGTCAGAGTATACTCTGTCTAGCATGCTGAATTCTGAATCTCTCTTGTAAGCATGCTCCACCTCGTAATGGCTCACATTTTTTTCTGTAGCGACTACCCATTCGATACTATTATTCTTGCCTTCGCTAGCTGCATCTATGCTAACCCAAGTCACTGGCAGTGGGCTACCCTGAACACCTGCATCTACATTTTCTACATGATCTCCAGGCGTAACATTGTACACTGGTGTCGTATTAGGACCATTACTATCATCGACATCACTGTCCTTAGAGTCATCCCCTAAATTAGGTGGAGAAAAAGTATAGCCTTCTGGGATAGAAAACTGTAGATAATATTGATCCTCAGGTAGTAAGTCTAGCAGATACTGACCATCCTCATCTGTTGTGGTCATTGCTATCATACCTGAGCTATTAATAGCCATCACGTCTACTCCTTGAAGACCTCGTTCTCCTGCACCCCTTATCCCGTCACCGTTATCATCTACCCACACAAAATCTCCAATAGATCCCGCAGGTACGAAACCAGCACCTACATCACATCTTTCATCACCTGAGTTTACTGTGAATGCATCAGTTGTCCCCTGGCCAAAAGCATCAGTAATATCACTGTCTCTATTTTCAGTACCTTGGTTTGGTCTGGTTCTGACTAATCTATCAGGAGGATTATTAAACTTCAAGTAATATTGTCCCGGAGATACACAGAACTTATAATACCCATCATCTGATGCAGTATTAGGTTTATGGCCAGTATAAGTGATGTCAGTTTTGATCCACAGATTGGCTACATTTTTATATAGTTCCACTTTAAGACCATTTATTCCATTCTCATTATTATCCCACATGCCATTTTCATTCACGTCTAGCCATACTAATTCACCGACAGGAACACATTTATATAAACCAAGATCCCATCCTGAATCTATTTCACCTGCCGTCTGTGTGAATATAGGAGTTGTGTTAGGTCCATTAGAGTCATCTACATCACTATCCTGAGTATCATTTCCTCCTACATCTGGTGTGGTATGTATAAAATCATCTATATTATCAAATCTGATATAGTATTCTCCTGCAAACACTTCTTCAAAGCTATAGTTACCATTAGAGTCAGTAAAATCGATACTGACAAGATTACCAAGGTGGTTATAAAGTTCTACACGTACTTCCGGCACTCCTGGCTCACCTGGATCCTGCTGACCATTTCCATCTAGGTCTTCCCATACTCTGTCACCAATGGTGCCACCACAAGCTGGTCCTGATATTTGTATGCCTTGATCTGATTCAGTACAATTGAATGAATCGGAAACTAGAACATTGTAAGTGCCATCCAAAAGATTAGAAAACGAATTAGCTGGTTGGAATGTCAGACCTCCATCTATACTATACATATAAGGAGGGACTCCACCCGTAGCATTGATTGTTATACTTCCGTTAGGTATGGTACAGTCAGTGTTATCTGCTACTGTAGTTGTAAAGTTAACCTCTGGAGGACCTGCAAGAGTAACATCTGTTGATTCTGCACAATTAGAAGCATCTCTTGTAACTACTGTATATGTACCTTCAGATAAATTAGAAAACGCATTGGATGTACCAAAAGTCAATCCTCCATCTATACTATATTCTATCGGTGCTGTACCTCCAGTGACACTAATAGTAATAGACCCATTATCTCTATCGCAGTCGGTATCATCAGTAGAACTTAGACTCACAGAGTAAGCTGTCACTCCTGATAACATCACTATAGTAGCAGCTGTACAGCCATCATTATCTTCTACTGCTATATCATAGCTTCCCGCTGATAGATTATTAAAGACATTACTCGTCCCGAAGGTGGTTCCACCATCTATACTATACATAATTGGTGCGGCACCAGATGATACGTTTATAGTTATAGAGCCATTATCTGCCTCACAATCTGTATCGTCTAAAGTATCTACACTTGCTATGTTTAATGCCGCTGCTCCATCTAAGGTTGCACTACCTGAAGCCGTACAATTATTAGCATCTCTAACGACTATCGAATAAGTTCCGGCTCCTAAATCATTGAACACATTACCAGATTGGAAAGTCATGCCATTGTCTATACTATATTCTACAGGAGCTACTCCTCCAGATACTGATACGGTTATACTACCATTATCTATAGAACAATCGGTGTCATCAGCTCCTGCCAAGTTAGAAATCGCTATACTTCCTGGGCCCGCTAAGGTTGTACTACTAGTCGCTGTACAATTACTTGCATCTTGAACTACTATCGAATAGGTCCCTGCTCCCAGGCCGGAAAACATATTACTTGCCTGGTAGGTCACACCATTATCTATACTGTACTGAAGTGGAGCTGTCCCGCCTGAAGCTGTAATCGTTATACCTCCATTATCCATACTACAATCTGTATTATCTACAGATGCAACATTCGATATGGTAATTGCTCCTGGACCTGCTAAGGTGGCGCTACTAGTCGCTGTACAATTACTTGCATCCTGTACTACAATAGAATATGTGCCAGCTCCTAGACTAGAAAACATATTACTTGACTGATAAGTAACACCATTATCTATACTATACTCTAAAGGCGCTGTACCACCTGAAGCTGTAATAGTAATACTTCCATTATCCATACTACAATCTGTATTATCTACAGATGTAACATTCGATATTGCAACCGTAGGAGAAACTACTACTTCTATTGAATTAACACCAGAACAACCATTACTATCTGTAACTGTTGCAGAATAAGTCGTAGTCGTAGTTGGGGTTTCATTTATACAAGCTGTAGTAAAACTAGAAGACCACAAGTAGGTATAAGGACCTGATCCTCCTGATTCGTTTTCTACACAAATTGAAGTTGCATCTCCCTGACATATGTTATTAGGGTCTACTGTAATATCAAAAAGAATGTTCGGACAAGCACAAGGACAACAGCCATTAACTACATCCACATCACCAAAGAATCCTTTTTGCAGTCCTCCGGGACTTCTGGCAAGATCAAGCAATACTGAATTAGTAGGATTACCACCAGTGACTGGCATATATTGGAGTCCGTATATACAGCCAACAAAGTTGCAATCAGTCCCTAATAAGGCATCACCCGTAGCCACAATAAATGAATCCTCTCCAGTTACACAACCTGTAGTCGACATTCCTGCATATGAGAAATCTACTCCTCCTAAGGCGTTAGTTCCACCAAAAATAGAACCGATCTCGAATTGATAGTCATCGTTACCTGCTGGAGGTGTATTCTGGATGGACCAACTTGTCGTCATCCCATCATATCTAAATATCCTTGCTCTATGTGCAACTCTAACAGGGACAGTAGAATTAAATCCTGACTCTGCTATAAGTAGGCTGCCACCTGATTGATCAAACTCTATATCAACAACTGGCATGCTATAATTAAGATTTCCACCCTCGGTCTCTGAGAGATAAGGCATTGTTATTTCTAGTATATCAGTACTCGGAACGAAATCGCAAGTAGCAGGATCAATGGCTACAGATCTTATGCTATTTCTTGTTCCATTGTTTATTCCATCATTAGACCAGACTGAGTAATATAATCTGTCTTCGCCATAATTATATGAAACAGCTACTATTCTTTCTCCTAGATCTGCTAGACCTTCTACTCCATCATCAGGAGTCAGTGGATCAAACGTAGATAGTAGAGTACCATTAGTATCGTACCTATAAATTATTCCATCATCAAGATTCACCACGAATAGTTGATCACAACCAGATTGATAATCTAGCTGACCAATTCCTGCGTTCCCAGGTACTGTCGCAATCACTGTGGGGATTCCTGTGGCAGCATCTATAGCTAACAAATTCGGATTAGTAACTGCAGTGATAAGATTATATAATGATGAGACTCCCGTATATATATTTCTGTCATCATCAAAGGTCACACCGAACACTGAACCACCTAACTCACCAGCAGTCCAAGAAAAAGCCTTTTGCTGTAATTCTGGAGATACATCCACACCAACTTGGCCAGAGCTATAAAAATCACTTAAAGGTTGGGTCCTGTCTATAGCAAGAGTCACTGGATCATTAGGAGTAGGTAGACAACTATATATGGCGTCCCCTACTTGTAAGATAGAGTTATCATTACAACCAAGATATAATGGTCCCAAATCTAACTCACAGGTCATGTTATCATTTCTAACCTGTGGGAAATAAGTATCTGAAGCCAAAGACGAAAAGGTAGAGTTCGTAGACCAAGTCGTACCACCGTCTATACTATATTCATAAGAACCAGAACCTCCGGTCGCATTTATGGTTACCGCCGCATTACCTACTGGATCACAAAGATTATCAGAGCTGGAAGTAATTGTTGCCTCTAAAGTTGGATATGGAGTACCTACCACTGTGTAGCAGACTTCCAATTCGATAGCATCTATCTCGGGAAAACCAATTTCTGTAGTAGATGCATTCTCTAAACTTAGTACCAAACCAAATAAATGATCGTTAACTATATCTGGTGTTAGAGTTGTACCCCATGTTCCACCAGGATTATAAGTAAAGGTCTCCCATGTTGTAGTCGAATTAGACCAAGTTGTAGCTGTAGCTCCATTTACAGGAGATAAAGTGAAATCAGGTAATCGGAGTTGTAGATTTTCATCTACAACTGATCCAGCTGAGGCATTATTTCTTCTAGTGACATTAAATGATATATTATCAATAGTTGCATTACACGGTATATCTATATCAAACCCCCATACGCCTACAATAGAGGTAGAACGTCCAGGATTCATAGGCACTGAAGAAAGGATATCCATCCCTACTCCATCAGGAGCATTCTGAACTTGAGTAAAACTGAACCATAATGCACTGTTAGCTACAGGTGTATGTTGTGTAACTGTAGCATAGCCTGTAGCACACTGACTGACCAAGGCTACTGGTAGAGATACGAAGAAAACGAATGAAAGTATACTTAGTCTACTCATAAAGAAAATCGTATTTGATTAATAGAATACCAAGCTCTGAACATTTATACACCTATGAAGTGCAAAATGTAGGAGAGCATTTACTGGAAGGGAGGGAATACAAAAATAACATATTATATATTATTATAATGTATTAATATCTGTTTTTAATGGTTTTATACCACAAAATGACCAATGGTGGCTAATTTCTAATAGATATAAGTCCTTATCCGTATAAATTGCCATATTCATCTTCAATTTTGTTCCTATCTTCATCCTAAATTGTACCATGACTATTGATTTGCATGATATATTTCCCCAAATAGGAGAAATGGATAAAAAATCCGTCTATGCCCTCCTAAGGGCTCTAAAAAACAGCTTCGATCCCAATAAATTTGAATACCTCAGATTTAAGAAGTCTGTAGCTGCTCTGGAGAAGATGAACATGGATACCAGCACCTCATATAAGTCAGCCTTCGCTACTGCTGAGACCATGGGACTTACGAAAGAGAATCTAATCTCCTCTGCTCAGAAGTATCTGAGAACGCTAGAACATGAGAGGGAATCCTTTGCAACAGCTCTACTAGCTCGCAAAAAGGAAAAGGTAGATGGAAAAAAAGATGAAGTAGAACTCTACAAGGATAAAATTGAAAGTCACAAGCAGAAAATTCTAGAGCTCCAGAGAGAAATAGAAATATTTCAAAGCAAAATTGACAATGTAGACTTAGATGTAGATAGTGCTACAAAAAAGATCGAAGGAACAAAAAATAGGTTTTTAGGTGTATATAATGTGTTATTCGAATCTATCAAATCGGATATAGATACAATTACAAAGTACTTATAAGTAAAACAATGGCAAAAAATAAAACCACACAACCCTCATTTTGGAATAAACCTGAAGGAAAAACAGGCTTACTGTTTTTAATCATTATGGCCGGACTTTTAGGTTGGGTCGGATTAACTTTTGGTGCTGTACTGGTTAGTTTCTTCAGTATGCTGGTAGGAAAGATTGTCATTTTCGGCGTTCTAGGAGTACTAATACTTACAGCACTGGATAGTAGAAGCAGAAACCTGATAGGCTATATGTGGCAAAGTGTCATGAGAAAAATCACTAGTCTATTCGTAACGATAGACCCTATGGGGATATTAAAAAACTACATTTCTGACCTAGAGTCTAACCTTAAGAAAATGGGAAAGCAGATAGGTAACCTTAAGGGTCAAATGAGAAATCTCAAAACACAGCTCGCCAATAATAATAAAGAGATAGAACAAAATCTTGCTATCGCGAGAAAGGCAAAACAAGTAGGCAACGAAAAGCAACTAGTACTCTCTTCTAGAAAAGCAGCAAGACTAAAGGAAACAAATGAAAAGTATGTAGCGCTGCATAATAAACTAGCTGTCCTATATAGAGTTCTAACCAAAATGTACTCTAACTCAGAGATACTTCTAGAAGATACTAAAGATCAAGTCAGAGTGAAAGAGCAAGAGCGCAAGGCAATAAGAGCTTCGCATTCTGCAATGAAATCTGCCATGAGCATCATCAAAGGAGATCCAGACAAGAGAGCGATGTTCGATCAGGCCATGCAAGGTATCGCTGACGATGTGGCAAATAAGGTAGGTGAGATGGAGCGATTCATGGAACTCTCTTCTGACTTCATGTCATCTATTGATCTGCAAGAAGGAATCTTTGAAGAAAAAGGACTCAAGATGCTAGAAGAGTATGAAAAGAAGAGTACCCTATTACTTCTAGGAGGCCAGGAGGAAAATGAAGCTACTCTAGATCTCAATGAAAATCGAAGAGAAATAGAGTATAGAAACAAAGGTGACAAATCTGACTACGGAAACTTCTTTGAGTAATCTAAAAACTCACATTAGACCTTGAATAACTCTCTGTAAGATCTAATGAAGCACCTTTTTATTTTATATCTCACTTCTCTGGTAATTCTAATTACTGGCTGCAAGAGAGATAACAACCACAGCAATAATGACAGTCCTGTAAAGGACTATCAGAAGATAAGTGGTCAGACAATGGGCACCACTTACAACATTTCTGTAGACAGTTCGCAAGTATTCTTATCTAAAAAGCAGATTGACTCCATTCTCATTGACATCAATTTATCCCTCTCTACCTACATAGACAGTTCTACCATATCCAAATGCAATAGCCCTGAGAAATATGGTGAAACTATTACACTGCTCGAAAATGGAAAATATAAGACCTTTGATAGAATCACTCTCTCAAGAGATGACCATTTCATAAAGAACTATGAAAAGGCAAAGCAAATCTTCTTAGAATCCAATGGTCATTTTGACCCTACCGTTATGCCACTCGTCAATTATTGGGGATTTGGTTATGAACCTAAGAAAGCTATCTCAAAAATAGATACGCAGAAAGTCCAGGAGATGCTGACATATACTGGAATGGAAAAACTGGAATTTAGAACGGGAGATGAAACCATGGTGCTCATCAAACCTGAAAAAGCACAACTGGATTTCAGCGCTATAGCTAAAGGGTATGCCGTGGACTATCTATCGGATTTTCTTTCAGCGCAAGGCCTTCAAAATTATATGGTAGAAATAGGTGGCGAGGTAATGACCAGAGGTCGCAACAGGCAAAATCAAAACTGGAAAATTGGCCTAAGTACTCCTAAAGAATATTCCGCTATAGATGATTTCTCAAGCATTCTAGACATCACAGAAAAAGCCATCGCCTCATCAGGGAACTACAGAATTTACTACAAAGTCGGGCAGAAGAAATATGGGCATGAAATAAATCCTCGGACTGGATATCCAGAAATGAATGAATTGCTAGGAGTATCAGTCGTCGCTCCTAATTGTATAGAAGCAGATGCGATAGCTACTGCCTGTATGATAATGGGCTATGAGGAATCAAGGGCTTATATAGAAGATTACATGCAGCTAGAAGCATGTTTTTTTACCAGTAATAAGGACGGGGAAATAATACAATCTTTTTCTTCAGGCTTTGAGCAATTTATTTTAAAAGAGTAGCTCATTATAATAGTTCTGCAATATCAAAAATAGCCAAACTACATTCTGCAAATCAACTCAGTGTTAGTCATAATAATGTAAGCTAGGCTTATTGTCTTGTCGCTATACTAGACTTTTATACTAACCGTTCTATAGTCTCTACTTAAGTCAAACTTAATCTCCCTAATCATGTTATTTTTGCTGTAGATTAATGACTCAGATTATAATACAGATCAGAATTAGTGCAAAAGCCCCTCAATAGTTCTTTATCCCCAACCCTTAGAAACCTTACATTTCTTTGCCTTGTCTTCTTAACTAGCCTAACTCTAAAAGGTCAAGAACAGACAGTGGTCAGGGGTAAGGTATTCGACGCAAAAACCAAACTACCGCTGCCCTTTGTAGATGTCACTTTTAAGGGTACTTATGTAGGTGCCTCTACAGACCTAGATGGCCAGTACAAAATCAAAACCAAGAATCCCTCAGATACTCTGATGGCTTCCTTTGTGGGATACTCTACTCAAATAAAGATAGTCTCCCAAGAGGACCGACAGAGAATTGATTTCTATCTCGAAGAAGAAGGAATTATTGGGGATGAGGTGACTATCATAGGCAAGAAACAACGATACAAGAAAAAAGATAATCCCGCTGTAGAACTTATCAAAAAGGTGAGTGAGAACAAGGATAGGAATCGAATAGAATCGCAAGACTACTACAACTATGATAAACATGAGAAAATAGAGATAGATCTTAATAACATTACTGAAGAGTTCAAGCAGCGAAAACAGTTTAAAAACTTCAAGTTCCTCTGGAATTACCTTGACACCTCTAATGTCAATGGTCGAGTATTCCTTCCTCTATTCATGAGAGAGATTCTATCCACAGTCCACTTCCAGAAAGATCCTAAAATAGAAAAAGAGCGCAGAGAGGCTGTCAAGATGACCAAGTTTGATGAAGCCATAGATATGCACACTATTACCGGTGCTATAGACTTACTCTATGACGAAGTAGACATCTATCAGAATAGTATAAGGATACTAGACAATGACTTTCTGAGTCCGCTGGCTCCATGGGGTACAAACTATTACAGGTACTATATCATAGACACCACTTCTGTCAATAATCAAAGTGCCATTCATATGTCCTTTATTCCGAGGAATAAAACCTTCATCGGCTTCACAGGTGACCTCTATATCTCGAATGATGATAAATACACAGTGCTCAAAGCAGTGCTCGGTGTCACGAAGGACATCAGTCTCAATTTTGTAAGAGATATAAAAGTCGTTCAAGAATTTGAAGAGGCAGAAGATGTCTTCAGAAAAAAGAGAGATGAACTAACTCTAGATATTGCAATTGCAGAAGGTGGATTGGGCATCTATGCTAAGAGAACTAACACATTCGATAATTTTAATTTCGATCCTCCAGACCCAGAAAAGCTATCAGGTGTAGGGTCAATGATAGAAGCAAAAGATGCTTATAAAAAAGATGATACCTACTGGAATCTAAATAGAATAGAAGCGCTGAGTACTAAGGAAGAAGGCATCTATAAAATGATAGATACCCTGGTTACCGTACCGACATATAAGCGCTTTGTACTAGCGACTAAGATAGTTGCCACAGGTTACATTCCAGCTGGGCATATAGACATAGGAGACTTAGGGGCCTTTGTCAGCAGGAATGATGTAGAAGGTTGGAGATTCAGATTTGGGGGAGAAACTTCCCATGCACATTCTTCTAAATATAGACTAGAAGGATACGGCGCTTATGGACTAAGAGATAAGAACTTTAAGTATCAGGGAGCCTTCACTTATTCTTTTACTGATGACTGGAGAGAAAATCCTAAAAACTTACTGACGGCTTCGTATACGCATGACGTAATATTCCCTGGCTTACAATTAGAATTCTTAGAGGCGGATAATTTTCTGACCTCTATCAGAAGAGGTAGAGCTAATCAGATGATGCTGATGGATAGGTACAGTCTCGATTATTTTAATGATACTGACTTTGGTTTCTACAAGATAGGTCTCGAGAATATCAATAGATTGGCCTATGATGGAGGGGCAGGAGGTGAAGGCACTTTGAGTTTTGAGAATGGTCTTGGTCAGAGCATTCCAGATGTACAAACTATGGAACTGAATGTATCCGCTGAATACTCTCCTAACGCTACCTTCTTACAAGGAAGAAGAAAAAGAGTACCAGTGGTAGACAATGTACCTAGACTACAGATAAGTTACAAGGGTGCTATCAAAGGCCTACTCGGAGGCGATTATAGTTATCATAAATTAGCCTTGATTCTTAAAAAAAGAATTCCTTTATCTATAGCAGGAAGATCACTGACAGATCTAGAAATAGGACGTGTATGGGCAGGTGATGATCTTCCTTATATACTCCTCTATATACCTAGAGCCAATCAATCCTATTCATTCCAACCCTACTCATTTAATACGATGAACTTTCTTGAGTTTACTACTAATAAGTATCTGAGATTTTCTTGGCAGCACTTTTTTGACGGGTATCTGATCAACAGAATTCCACTCATAAGAAAACTAAACCTCAAGGAAATATTTCATGCAAAGCTGGTATGGGGCTCACTTAGTGATCGTCTGAATCCTGCTCTTAATGAAGAACTCATACAATACAGTAATAATGAGAATGGGGAATCACTTACTTATCCCCTACTTAGTAATAAACCTTACTTTGAGTATGGGATCGGGATTTACAACATACTAAGATTCCTAAGATTTGATTTGGTCAAGAGGGCTAACTATCTAGATCATCCTAATGTAGAAAATCTATGGGGAGTAAAAGGTCTAGGTATGAGAGTAAGAATGAAGGTAGAGTTCTAGCGCAGGAACCTAACTCTTTACTTCCAAGCCAAGCTTCTCAGCTTCTTGAATCATATAAGTGTAAGCTGCATCGTAGTCATTTGGAATTACCCCATCTAAGATCGCTTCTCTGATACTATCCTTAATCGTACCTACTTCTCTGCTAGGTTGTATACCAAAGGTCTTCATGATTAGCTCTCCAGAGATAGGTGGTTGCCAGTTTCGGATTTCATCTTTCTCCTCTACCTCTTTTAGTTTCTGCTTGACGATTTCATAGTTCTGCTTTATACGCTTGACCTTCTGAGCATTTTTAGATGTAATGTCTGCCTTACAGAGCATCATCAGATCATCTATGTCTTCACCTGCATCAAAGAGTAATCGTCGCATAGCAGAGTCAGTAATATCTGCATTAGTCAGAGAGATAGGTCTTAGATGTAGACGTACTAATTTCTGGACATATTTCATTTTATGATCTAGAGGCAAGCGAAGTCTCTTGAAGATCTTAGGAACCCACTTAGCACCGAGTACTTCATGCCCGTGGAAGGTCCACCCTGCTTGATTATTAAATCTCTTCGTGGGGGGCTTAGCAATATCATGTAAGATGGCTGCCCATCTCAGCCAGAGGTTTTCAGTCTCCCGAGAAAGATTATCTAGTACCGCCAAAGTATGGTAATAGTTATCCTTATGCCCTATGCCATTTCTTATCTCTACACCTCTAAGTTTTTCGAATTCAGGCAAGATATACTCGAGTAAGCCCGCTTCGGATAATAGATTTATTCCAGTGGAAGGAATTGGTGAAAGGATAATCTTATTTAATTCTACCATGATCCTCTCCTTGGAGACAATCTGTATTCTATCCTTATACTCTTTTATACCCTCGAAGGTCTCTGGGTCAATATCATAATCCAGCTGGCTTGCAAAGCGGACGGCTCGCATCATACGCAGGGGATCATCAGAAAAAGTCTTGCCTGGTTCTAGCGGGGTTTTTATGAGTCTCTCTCCTAGATGTTTTACACCTCCAAAGGAATCAATGAGTTCACCAAAGTTAGCTTCATTCAGAGATACAGCTAGAGCATTAATAGTAAAGTCTCTTCTATTCTGATCATCTGCAAGAGAACCCGGAGTTACATCTGGTTTTCTAGAATCGGTACTGTAAGATTCTTTTCTCGCCCCGACAAACTCCACTTCTAAATCGCCATGTTTCAGCATTGCAGTACCAAATCTTTTGAATACAGTGACAGCTCTTTTGAGTCCTAACAAGTCAGAAACCTTGGTCGCTAATTTTATGCCATCTCCTACACATACTATATCTAGGTCCTTAGTAGGTCTATTAATCATACGATCTCTCACGAATCCTCCTACCACAAAAGTGGGATAACCTAAGCCGTCACCAGCTTGGCCGATGAGCTTGACCAACTGTAATTCATCCTCATAAAATGAAAATTCCATAACTAGATTGTAGCTAACTGATCTTGGGTATAGTAGTCATACAGCTGATCTAATATCTCATGCAAGATAGCTGGGTCGTATTCTGTAACGAGCTTAGATCTGAAGTGCTTGACATTTCTTAGTCCTCTGAAATAATTGGTATAGTGCCTACGCATTTCTACTACACCTAATCGCTCTCCCTTCCATTCGATAGATCTGTCCAGGTGCTCCCTAGTTGCATCCACACGTTCTTTGAGAGTAGGTGGTGCTATGAGCTCACCCTTATCTAGAAAAGCTTTTATTTCTCTGAAGACCCATGGATTCCCAATACTTGCTCTGCCTATCATGATGCCGTCCACTCCGTATCTATTCTTGTACTCTAGCGCTTTCTCGGGACTATTGATATCTCCATTTCCAAAAATAGGAATATGGATTCGCGGATTATTCTTGATGTTTCCTATACAGGTCCAATCTGCTTCTCCTTTATACATTTGCTTTCTTGTCCTCCCGTGGATAGACAGGGCTTTGATACCTACATCCTGAAGACGTTCTGCCACCTCTTCGATAAATATAGTCTTCTCGTCCCAGCCCAGCCTTGTCTTTACTGTCACAGGCAGAGAAGTAGACTTTACGATAGCCTCAGTGAGCTTCACCATCCTAGGAATATCTTGAAGGATACCTGCGCCAGCCATCTTACAGACGACCTTTTTTACTGGGCAGCCAAAATTAATATCTAGGACTTCTGGCTGAGCTTCTTCTACGATTTCTGCAGCCCTTCTCATAGAATCTATTTCAGCACCAAATATTTGGATGCCGATGGGTCTCTCATAATCGTAAATGTCTAATTTCTGGACACTTTTGTCAGCGTCTCTGATGAGTCCTTCCACAGAGATAAACTCTGTGTACATCATATCACATCCTTGCTTCTTACAGAGTGCTCTAAAGGGTGGATCACTCACATCCTCCATAGGAGCAAGGAGTAAGGGGAATTCACCAAGTTCTAGATTTCCAATCTTCACCATCTAACAAAGGTAAAGGGTATTTGGTAATAATGAAGGCACCAATTAATAGGGATACTACTTTGTTCTTACAAAAAGAACTTTATACCGATCCAACCCATGGTCCCTAAGACTATAGTATATGGAAAAGCCATCTTAACCATCTTCATATAGGAAAGATTGATAAGCGGAGCTATCGCAGAAGTCAATAAGAACAAGAAGGCCGCCTGGCCATTAGGCGTAGCCACGGATGGTAAATTTGTACCTGTATTAATGGCTACTGCGATTTTATCATATTGATCTGGAGTAATCTGTCCATTTTTAAATGCTGCAGCTACCTCACCCATGTATACAGTGGCCACGAATACATTATCACTAATCATAGAGAGTAGACCATTAGCTAAATAAAACATGGTCGGTTGCTGAGAAGCTTCTAAACCTAAAGCCCAATTAATAATAGGTGTAAATAAGTGCTGATCATGGATCATAGCTACAATGACAAAAAACACCACGAGTAATGACGTAAATGGAAGTGCTTCTTCAAAGGCCTTACCTAAAGAATGCTCCTCCGTAATACCCATAAAAGCAGTCTGTAGAATAATCAAACCTAATCCGATCATACCTACTGAGGCAATATGCAGTGCCAGTGCTATAATAAGCAATACTCCTGCTACTGCCTGAACTATCAAATAATACTTCTCTCTATCGGTACGTTTTCTATCTTCTTCTTCAGTGTAGTTTTCGATAATAGTTCTAGCGACTTCAGGTAATTTGGCTCCATATCCAAAAGTCTTTGTTGTCTCTAAAAAGAATGTTGCAATCATTCCACAGAAAAATACAGGTATAGTTACTGGTGCCATGATAAGGAAGAACTGTATGAAGTCCCAACCCATAGTCTGAGAGATCAGTAGATTCTGTGGTTCTCCAACTTGTGTCATTACTCCTCCTAGGGCAGTACCGACTACTCCGTGCATAACCAGAGATCTCAGGAAAGAACGAAATTGTTCTAAGGTCTCGCCACTCAGTTCTTTCCTATCCAATACGCCACTTTCATCATAATCTGCAGAGCTGGAATGTATCTTATGATAGACACCATAGAATCCAACAGCTACACTTATAAGCACAGCAGTCACTGTCAGTGCATCAAGGAAGGCTGAAAGGAAGGCTCCAAGAAATACGAACAAAAGTGAGAGTATGACCTTAGATTTTATCTTAGTAAAGACCTTACTAAAGATAAACATCAATAATGGCTTCATAAAGTATATTCCTGCCACCATGAACACTAGCAGAAGAATCACTTCTAGATTATGTTCTACTTCCTGATAAGCATGCTTAGGTGTCGTCAAGCCCAGACAGAGAGCCTGTATGGCCAATAGACCTCCAGACTGTAGAGGATAGCACTTTAATGCCATAGCTAACGTAAAGATAAACTCAAGAATAAAGACCCATGCAGTAATGGTTGGTCCTGCAACAAAGTATAAAAGGACATTCAATACAAGAAATCCTAGCATAGTGTACTTAAACCAAGCCGGGCTGTGACCTAAAAACGATTTGAACATCAGATCTTTAATTTTGAATTACTAAAAATAGCTACGTGCTGAAAAGCCCAAATTTACCTTTTTAAACCATTATTTATGAAAAATTGGCAATATTGCTTCAGTCGAGCCCATAAAAAAAGGCAGGCTCTCTTAATAAGAACCTGCCAGACTTTTTTATATCCTTCTAATATCTATTCTATCACCACCATTTTCTGAATCTTACTAATGTTATCTGCTACCAACTCGTAATACAGAACACCAGCACTAAGCAAGTCATTTCTGGATAGCAGAACTGTATTTATACCCTGATATCCTCTTTTTTGTTCTTGATAGATGAGCTTACCGTTTATATCATAGACACTAAGAATTATATCCTTAGCCGAAGGCAGATAATAGCTAATTTCTGTTGTTTCGGACCAAGGGTTAGGTCTATTCGGGTAAAGCATAATCTGATCTTCAGATGACATTTGAGTAGTTCTAAACTCTAGTTGGATTTGCTTTGCTGAGTTATTATGATAGATCTCATTAGCAATTCTCGAAGTCTCCAGACTGATAGCCGCTTCGGCATCTGATTCGGAGTTAGCTGCAAGCTCTATTCTAAAGAGTGCAGTATGCTTAGCAACAGGCTGCTGAGTATACCAACTCATCGTTACTTTGTCATTTACTTCGAAGGTATTACTAATATTAGCTTCATTCAGACCTGCTACAAGAGGTATAATATTCTGAACTGTAGCCCTAGAACCATCAATTAAAAATTCTAGTTGGAATCCTTCTATTTCTAAATCTCCTGAGTTGATTGTTATTTCATACTCTCTAGCCGAATTACTCTTGGTCTGTAATTCTAGACTATATGAAGCTCTTTCTTCTATTCTTTTAGATCCTAATAGCTCCGCAGAATTATTGACATCACCTACCTTTACACCTACAAAATCAACTTCCATATTATCATCTAGCTTATTGATAGCATAGTCTTCTTGGATACTGTCTGCGAAAGGATTAGCAGGATCAGCAAAATCAACTGAAGCATCTATCATCCTCCATGAGGTGTTATTAGGGAAGTCATCATAGATTCCTAAGATTAATTTTCTTAGTTCTATCAGATCTATACCATTAACGTCACCAGATCTATCTACATCCGCTGCAATCAACTTGTAAGGAGAATCTAGTTGTTTTATTCCTAAAATATTCCTCTGAATCGCAATCAGATCAAGAGTAGAAACTCCATTGAGAGGGTTTTCGTTTTTAACGGCGGTGACTTTATACTCTCCGCCTGTTTGCATAGCAGGAAAGGCATATGAACCAGAATCATCCGTCATTACTTTTGTATTACCTGCCCCTTGTAGAGCGACTTCTACATCTTGGACTGCTTGACTCATTTCAGTTTCTACACTACCGACTATGAGGGCTTGCTCTATTCCTTGTGTACATGTAACTGTGAAGTTTTTGACACAAGTTAAGACCACACCACAGGGGTCAGAATAAGTAAGCTCCAACTCATGGCTTCCGACTGGTGTAGGAAAATCATAGGTGTAAATGCCAGAAGATATAAGATCTTCTCTGATATCATTAGCTCCATCACGGTTAAAATCAATATTGGCAACAACTAGATATTCTCCATCTATAGAACAGCCAGACCCAGTTATAGAGGTAGAAAAACTGAGCGACCCCACTGGGCAATCAATGATCTCAAACGTTTGGTCTTCACATCCATTAATGACAGTGTTAGTGACAGGAGGCTGGCCACATAAATTGTTATTATCTTGAATTTGGACAGTACTAGTACAACTAGAACCTAATCCAAATGAATCAGTTACATATACCGTTAGAGCCTGTGTCGTATTTCTAAATGTACAGTCAAAAGTCCTTTGATTATCGTTCTGATTAGAGGCAGAGAAGCTATAGCTCACATTATACCCACAAGGATTAGAAGTACTCAGAACTAGATTACCTGTATTCACTATCGCCATATTTTCTGGAGGTGTATTCGGGTCACTGTCCAGATCCATAGCTTGAATATTTACAGAAACACTATTCTTACATACTACCGAAGGCGTCGTAACATTTGTTACCTGAATCATTTTAGAGCAATTTGCCACATTTCCACATCTATCTGTAAAACTGATTATTGCACTATGTGTTCCTACTGGTAAATCTCTGTTGAAATAGACAATGTTGCCTTGTGAGCTATTACTGCTTTCAAAGTTACCATCTGAAAACACATCCACAACTATTGTCCCATCTACATTAGTATTAGGTGCACAATCATCCAAGGCAGTTGCAGAAAACTTTACATTTATTGGATTACAGTCTGCGGTGTTCACACTTATTGGCTCACAATTATTAATAGTAGGTGCTGTCGTGTTATTTACTTTAATTGCTTGTTGGTATATCTGCGGGTTTTGCCCATCTACCAGAGGTGCACAGTGGTCTGTAACAGTCCATGTTCTGACTATTTTGGAACAAGCATCCGATGCAGGACCTGCAAATGAAAATACAGCGTCACTATAATTCTGACTCACATTATCGCAGAGTCCAGTGCTATACTGTGGGAATCCATTTTCAATAGGCAAATCCTGAGGCAAGTAATTATTCTCATCACAGCCGCCCACTACATCATAATCTTCCGGCCATACAATGTTATCAGGATCATATCCTGAAGCTGACTCTATACTAAAGGTCTGTGTACAACTTGACGACCCATTCTGGTCCCCTGCTGTCCATACCTTTAATATCGACCCAGTCTGACAAGTCGGATCTACATTATTACTAAGCTCAAAGGTGATCTGACTAGTACATTGATCAGTAGCTGTTGCAGTACCGTATATGCTAGAATTATTTGGATCGAAGCCTGAGCCGCAAGCGACAGTGACATCTGCTGGACAACTTATGACCGGAGCAATTTTATCTTGTACTGTTACTAATGAAGTACATTCATTGATTCTTCCGGAAATATCAATCGCTCTAAAAAGAACTGTTTGCTGAGCCGAAGCATCAGAACAACAGAAGTCCACTCTATCACTAAATCCGCAAGCATCGGAGATTTCCACTATATATCTTAGTCGGTCACCGCCACCTATTATCTCCCACTCACCACCTTCATTTACTACCACATAACTACCTGCCACTAGTGGAGATCCTTCCGCATCCACCTGGCCGTCAGCCCAATTAGTATAAGTCGGAGCAGAGTGATCTGACCATAAAAATGAGCCCGGATGACCTTCATCAGTAAGCCCGATATAGAAAGAATCTGTGATTGCCAGTGCGGCATCTATAATCCAGTTCGCTTCAGCTTCTGACTCTAGAGACACTAACTGTCCATCCAGTCCAGTTGCCAGTCCCCCAGCCCATGGCCCAGTAGTCTTGTCATCTGATAGGTAATAAAAATGCCCGTCATGATCACCTAGATAAGTCATGTCATCAAAATAAGGTCTATCACAACCACAATCAGGACTGACTCTTTTCACTAGTGTCTTATATAATTCACAATCATCAAAACTACCGTCATCAAATGATCTGGCGTATGCTCTCGCGGTTCCATCTGATCGGAGTGAGACAATTGTATTCTGATCACAAACAGCAGTAGGAGATTCATTATCTCTAATTGTAACTACAGTAGAACAACTTGCAGAGTTATCACACCTGTCATATACTGTATACGTTACCATAGAGCTCCCAGAAAGAGTCACAACTGGATTGGCAGTAGCATTATTTACAAAGCCACCATTATAGGCCACATCAATCTCCAAAAATCCAGAACAGTCATCTGTAACCGTCGGTAAAGTAAGCTCAAGGGTTCTCTGGCAACCCGCAGAACCATCAGCATCCATAATTATAGATGATGGACAGTTAGATATTACAGGCAGTTCAGTATCATCTATTTCGATAGTCTGCACATGATTTACACTAGCTGAGGTATTATTACAATTCCAATCATAGACATACCAAGTCCTCATTATTTTCTTAGCACAGCCAAAATCAGCAATCACTACATCCCTAAACTCTACAGCTATATTACAATAGAAGTCATCATATGGAAATAGAGCAACACCATTAGATGTCGGAACGCCTGTTACAGAAATATCAGGATTCCCTTCATCATTGACTTCATCTTTACAAGTCAAGTTCGTATCATTTATCAGTTCGAAGTCTTCTGGCCAATCAATGGTGGTCATATCAAATCGTCTCAGTGTAATAGACTGAGTACAGTTAGAGGTATTGCCATAACTATCTGTAGCCTGGTAAGTTTGTTGTATTTCTTTGAGATTATCATCTGTACATGGCAATACAGTTATAGATTGATTCACAATGGATACAGTAGAGGTGGTACATGCATCGTCTGCAGTAGGCTCATAAGTATTCATGTCGTAACAATCTATTGTGATATCTGCACAAGTAATCGTAGGGCCTAATTTATCCTCTACGTGCACAGAGCCCCAACAACTATTGCCAGTACTCGTGTCAGTGACCTTAGCCATCAGTGTAGTCCACAAGTGACTTTCATCTACTATATTGGATGGTGCTAGCACAGTACCATTAGCCGTACTGAGCTCTAAAGTGTACGGACCTCCGGTGTTCCCATGAGTTAGGATATCCATAGCGGACAACTGTGACTGACAGTCGTTATCTAAAGATATATTAAGTTGATTATGACAACTAATGGAACAAAATGCACTTACAGATAAAGTACAAAAGACTATAACCTGAAGGAAAGGTAATAGATTTCTGCTACGAGCAGCAGCTGCGTGATGGAGATACCCCATTTTAAATCGATTTTAGGTTTTTGATTTAATAAGAATTAAATTCAAAATAAGTCCTGACCTATATTTATAGGTAGGCTATACGTTCTTGGGAAAGAAACAGAACACAAACATATTAAATATTTTTATAATATGTAATACATTGATTACAATGCCTTAATATTAGTTCTTTAAGGGCAGGGTTTTACTATTACCAAACAAGCTCATATCGTGAATAGAAGCTTTTAGAAACAGATTAATGGTAGTAAATGAATGGATTTTCTGATCATCTAATACAAATTTGCTCACCTGCAATTGTCTTATATCAGCGGCTAAAGACAATTGATTCTTAATACTATAATTATCTATTTGCTGGTCTAACTGACGTTGAATAGACTCCATATTATCCTCTATCGAAAATGCCAATAGCTTGGATAATTGATTCTTTATTTTTCCTTTTAACAACCAAGCTCCAGCCTTATGCAGCATATTTTTGGTTTTCAATTGTATATCGATATCATCTGCATAGAAGGACTGCTTTGTGTTATCAAAGATCGGAGTTCCCGTAATCAAAATATCACCATTTATAGATCCGGAAACATTCGACTCCACTACTAATTTTTTTCCTTTCTTATAGAGGTCTATGGAGTTTAATGTTATATTCTTACCATCTTGTGTAAAGGTTTTTCCGATATAATTGGAGCGCAAGTAACTTTCAATATTATCATACTTAATGTCAAATACAAAGTTTATATGAGAGGTATCATCTAATTCTTTATGCCAATTAAACTCTGGCAGTCTAATTCCAGGTATAATATCATCTGGTTTGCCTTCTGTTATTTTGGTTCTACCTTGGACAGTGATATTGCCATTGAAGACATCCTGATAATTTGTTATTTCAGCCATGTGCACGTACTCTGGAATGAAGGAAACCCAAGAATCTAGTATAGTATCTAATTTAATGGGTTGCTCCACATACTTCAATAGTTCCAAGACTTTGTCTCTGATTGAAAGCTGGTCATTGACACTTTTATCTATTTGTTGTTCAAATTGGCTTTTACTTTTTTCTATGATACCATTTGCTAGACTTCCTACTGGAATAGAAAAGACTCCAAGTGATAATGCCGGCTCTTGTGTCCACTCGAAATGTTCTAATGTCGTCTTGGTTAAGAAATTCCAGCTGGAATCAATATCAACTTCCGTTATAAAATTTAACTGAAGAATACCTTCAGCACTTAATCTATTTAGGATCGTGTTTTTAGAGACATTAATTTTAATAGGTAACTGTGTCAATACCCTTCTTCCAGATAAATCAATATCTGCTTCTTCATTTTTGGAGACTAAGACATCCATACCGAGAGCAGTCAACTCCATATCTTGAACTAAATAGTAATCTATAACCTTATTAAAAGTATCCTTTAGTGATTGTCGATTAAGATCATAGTGAATATTTAAGGTTGACTTTAATTCCGGCATAATAAAATTGATGTTAGTTTCTTCTACTTCAGCTAGATGCTTTGATGACTTACATCCGAAGAGCATCAAGATTAATGCAACTATATAAAAACGTATTCTCATAGTATCAACAACTAGTGATTTAAAAACCGAAAGCCAAAACATGCATTTTGGCTTTCGAGTACAAATATTATTTGTAAGAAAAATAGAGTAAATTATTTCTTTCAAAAAAATCGAAAATTTGAAAGCAATGTTGGCATTGGGATGGCCTCTAGTTTGTGTATTCTTTATTTAGACAATTAGTAATAAAGGGATTGGTTGTATAAGGAGTATAAATTCCACACATGTTCTGCAAAATATTTAAGAGTGATTAATATATTAAAAGAGCAGCGGAAGCCATAGACTTCCGCTGCGGAAAGATTTATTTTATTAAGATCATTTTCTGGATCAAATTAGCTTGACCAGTGATTAGTTCATAGTAGTAAATACCTCCTGATACTAGATCTGTCTTGTCCAACGTAATTTGATTTTGACCTTGCACACCATCTTGGTTGATCGCTGTAATCAATTTACCTTCTACATCATAGATATTCATAACTACTTTCTCTGCAACCGGTAGACTATACGTGATTACTGTATTTAAAGTCCAAGGGTTAGGGCTGTTTTGCTCTAAGACAACTTCTTCAGGAGTAGATCCATTCTGAAAATCTAGAGACACAGGATATGCTATTCTATTGACATACACTTCTGGCTTCAGACCTTTTTCATAGACACTTAAGATGTTGCTGATAGTAGTTGTTTCATTTACCTTAAGTTTAAGTCTGAACAGCTCATTATCTGCATAATCAAGATTATCATCATCTAGTGTATTCCAACTAATATGGATAAGTCCATTAGTCTCTGTAGAGATATTGAAGTTACCCTCATTGAAATCAACCAATGAAGAACTTAAGTCTAATACCTCAGCCAAAGCAGGATTAACTTCAAGTGTCATTTGATAACCATCTAGTCCATCTGTAGCATCTACTGTAATCGGAACTTCAACAGTTGTCCCTGCAACGTACTCCATAGCTTGGACCTTGAAATCAATTACTTTAGAACTTCTTTCTACCAATCTAGAATCAACAGCATTCACAACAGCAGTAGAATTTACATCTCCTATCTTCACACCTATGAAGTCTACTTCCATATCCGAGCTATGATTTTCTATGCCATAGGTCTCAGGAATTCTAGAGTAGAATGGATTACTAGGATATAAGAATTCATGAGCAGCATCTACCATTCTCCATGATGTATTATCAGGGAACTTGCTATATAGACCGAGAATTAATTTTCTAAGTTCTACGAGATCTAATCCATTAACTCCTCCAGATCTGTTGATATCTGCTGCAATAATCTTATATGGAGAATCTAATGATTCTATGCCCAATAAATGTCGTTGCATAATTATTAAATCCAAGGTAGAGACTCCGTTAAGGTGCTCTTTATCCTTCTCCGGAACAATCATATAGTTCTCTCCATAGGTGACAGCATTGAAAGCATATGCTCCATTATCATCTGTCATATAACCATTCATATCGCTACCCTCCAGATTAACCATAACGTCTGGAAT
The DNA here is from genome assembly GCA_937921825.1 of uncultured Saprospiraceae bacterium. GTDB lineage: Bacteria > Bacteroidota > Bacteroidia > Chitinophagales > Saprospiraceae > RFSX01. The sequence continues at coordinate 3,397 of CAKZVK010000063.1, read as the reverse complement.
ATTCTGATCATCTTCTGTAATCACTCTACCTGCGATTCCACCTTGAGCAGGTGAGACACAATGTCCTGCACCATCAAGTACCTGCAAGAAGTTATTACAACTATCTAGTAAGGTAGTTCCAATCCATAGATAAACTGTATATCCTCCTGGAACGATTCCACCCGCGTTAGCAGCATCATCACAGTCTACTGTGAAACTAACTACATTAGGGTCGTTAGGATCAAAGGACAAGGTGTACAATGAGGTTGGACAGTTAGAATTTATAACTACACAAGCCTGTGAAGTATCTACTATTCCCATTGGTGGGTTGCCACCCATAGCTGGCTGAATAGTTTCTATAATCTTCTTACAACTTGCAATCTCAGCAGTAGTATCAATTACAGTGACAGAATAAATACAAGTACTTTCATTACCACAATTATCGATAGCCGTAATGGTAACATCAGTCACACCTCCAGGGTAGGTGCCAGCTGCATTTGCAATAGTATTATCATCTGCAAAAGGCGAATTATTTGTACCAGTAGGATTCATTGAACATGAATCAATTATTGCAACAGGTAGATCAACGAATATTTCGCAATTAGAAGCATTTGGTGGTAGGACTACAGTTGTATCCATACACATAATTACAGGACCTTCACCATCATCAAGAATGATATTCTGCTCACAGATAAATTCATTACCTGTACATTCATCCAGTATTACCCATGTTTTCAAGAAAGTATCTACACAAGTACCCGTGGTCTGTGGAGAAAGGTCTACTAGGGTAGAATCTACTGTTATTGATACACAATTCAATCCTGTCACATCTATCACTGGCGATCCTCCAAATATGCTACCTAAGTCAATACAACCATCCAAGGTTACTTCAGACGCAGGACAAGTAATATTTGCTTGAGTAAATGCAGGTATTTGATTTATCGTCAATACTTGAGTACAGTCATAGTTTACTCCTGCACTGTTAGTCTGGAATATTCTATTTATGGTTCCTAATCCGCAAGAATTCAGATTAAAGACTGGAAACTCTGTAACAGGACTTATTGAACTAGGGCAATTATCTGTTGCAATTGCAACGCCAAAATTATCTAAATCATTAAGCTGTGGATCACCACATGCTACAGTCATATCTGCAGGACATGTAATAACAGGGTCTATCTTGTCTGTAACAGTTACTACTGCCGTACAAGAAGAAGAATTACCTCCTGTTGTAGTTACCGTCAGCGTGACAGTTTGCATACCTAAATCATCACAATCAAAAGCACTTGGTGATACCGAAAGGTCCACGTTTGTACCACATCCTGCATTACTACCATTGTCTACCTCAGCAGCTGTCAGCATATACATACCCATAGAATCAAGACATACTGTGATATCTTGACTAATACAAGTAGGTGCACTAGTATCTGCAATATTTATAGAAGTAGTACAAGTACTAGTATTATTACAATTATCAGTTACTGTCACTACTATATCTTGAGGACCTACTTCGTTACAATCAAAAGTCGCAGGTGCAACTGTAGCACCTGCTGGTGTCGTTCCACAGTTATCAGTATACGTATCTAATACATCTGCAACAGTAACAGTTACACTTGGAGGTGTTCCTATAAGTGCAAACGAAAGTCCAGATTGTAAAGTACAAGTAGGATCCAAGTTATCTTCTATAGTCACATTAGTAGTACAAGTAGCAGTATTGCCACTGTCATCTGTCACAGTAGCTGTAACTACGATTGGACCTGGTTTATCTGTGCAATCAAAAGAACTGATATCAATTGTTTCCATAACATTGACACAGTTATCAGCAGAAGACGCAATAATATCATCTTCGGTAATCGATACTGTTCCAGTAGCCCCTAGTTGTAGAGTAATACTATTATTACAAGTAACTGTAGGTGGCATTACATCCTGAACAGTCACATTTGATTTACAACTTGCACTGTTCCCATTACTAGCTGTTACTGTAAGAGTAACACATATAGGACTTAGAGCAATTTGATTACATGCTAAAGTATTTGGTGCTACTGTCAATGTTGCATTAGGATCACATCCAGCAGTACTACTAATATTTATATCAGATGGATCAATAATAACCATTCCATCTGCATCCAAATCTAAAGTAACATCTGGCATCACTTCACAAGTAGGCTCATTCACATCTTGAATTGTAATCTGAGTACTACAAGTAGACGTATTTCCACAACCATCACCTACAGTCATAGTGATCATATTGTCACCAAGATTTGCACAAGTGAAATTATTTGGACTAATAACAACATTAGAAGGAGCAGTTGCACAGTTGTCAGAGAATGACTCTATGATATCACTCACTTCTACTGTGACAACTGGTGGTGCACCTACTACATTAAATACTTCTCCAGTTAATAAGGTACATGTAGGAGCCATTAAGTCTCTTACTATAATATTAGTCTCACAAGTCGCAGTGTTGCCACTCATATCTGTTACTGTCGAAGTAACTATTACACCATTGTCTTTATCTGTACAACTGAAGGTGTTCGTATCTATACTGGTAGTAACATTAGGACAGTTATCTCCTGTAGATAGGATCACAAAACTTGGATCAATACTAAACTGACCATTTGCATCAAGATTAACTGCTCTCTGAATTCTACAAGAAATCGTAGGATCTATGTTGTCTTCCACTGTAACTATGGCGTTACATGCAGCAGTGTTTCCATTTGCATCTGTAACTGTAAGTACAGTTGTATTATTTAATCCTTTGCTATCGCAATCAAAAGTGCTAGTAGATAGTGAGAATGGATTAGCAGCTAAACCACAAGCATCATTACTACCATTATCGATCTGCAGTGCAGAAATAGAAACAGTTCCAGTAGAACTAACTTCTACATTAATATTCTGACATAAGGCAGCAGGAGGTGTTTTATCTACTACTGTCACTACCGTCGTACACTGATCAGTCTGAGGCATTGCATTATTATCAAATACTGATAACATAATCGTATTCATACCAACATGATCACAATCAAAGTTCATCTGATTTATTGCTAATTGTGGACTACCACAATCATCTGTAGATCCATTATCTATATCCTCAGCCGTGATACTTGCGTTACCATTTGCATCTAAACATAAATCAAAGGCAGGTACACAATTTGCAACTGGTGGTTCATCCTCAAGAGAAACACCAAAAGTACAGCTAGAAGTATTGCCACACTGATCTGTTACTGTTATGAAGGCTAAATTCACAACACAAGCTATTACCTCAGCCGGAGGTGTGAGCTCTGTACTTACGATAGAACAGTTATCACCAGAAGAAACTATTACATCACTTAGATTAATAATTGGATCTCCATTACCATCCAGAGTTGTAGTGATACCCATACAAGTTATAGTTGGATCTATTTCATCTACTACTGTAATG
>CAKZVK010000062.1 GCA_937921825.1 uncultured Saprospiraceae bacterium | reverse complement strand
CGGATGTAATGAAGATGGAGCAAGCATATTAATAGAATCAGTACTTACAGATGCTGATGGTAGTTATTCATTTACAGATCCTTCTATTGTTAATGGTGAAGATTATAGGATTGAGTTTACAAATCTACCGAATGAACTTGTTGGTTCAGCTGCAGGATCTTCTAATAATACAGATGTTCAAACAGTGGGCATGGTGAGTTGTAATGTTAATTATGGAGTAATTGATCCTTCAACATACTGCCAACCTAACCCATTGATAATCACTCCATGTTATATAAATGGATTACAAAATAATGGTAGCGATGTACTAGTAGGATTAAATTATGATCGGACAGGCGGGGTACAACATCTTGCACTTGATAATCAGATGGGTCCTACTTGGGGAATTGCTTATCAACGATCAACAAAGACTGTTTTTGCAGCTGCTCTCTTAAAAAGGCATGTTGCTTTTGGACCAGACGGAATTGATGCAATCTATATGATGGATTATTCATCTCCTACTGGAACGGGGGCTGGCACTATCCTAGGAGCCATAAATCTAACAGATGATTTTGGCATCAATGTCGGTGTGGATCCTCGTGGAGGTGGAAACTCAGATATTGGTGGATCTACTGCCCCTAGTAGGGACAATGGAGTCTATCAGGCTGTAGCGACTGTGGGATTAGGAGATATAGATGTATCGGATGATGGTAATACCTTGTATGTAATGAATTTGGGCACCTCTGAAGTTGTTCTCCTTGATATATCAGATCTAAGTAATATTTCTTTGATTGCTCAGTATCCAATTCAAAACCCAGGATGTGGTACTTTCAGACCTTGGGCATTAAATATCCATGAAGGTGAAATATATATCGGTGGTGTTTGTCAAGATGCTTCTACAGCATATGTCCTAAAATATAATAGTGTGACATCGCAATTTGATAATATTTTAGACTTTGGGTTAGGGTATTCAAGAGGATGTGCATATGGCGGTAATAATTGTGGAGATGCTGCTTGGCAGCCATGGGTAACCACTCCTGCAAATCACGGTCTAGCACATGCACAGCCAGTTTTTAGTGATATTGAGTTTGATGTAGATGGATCTATGATATTGGGATTCTTTGATCGTTATGGGCATCAGACAGGATTTCCTAATTATTCTGGCAGTAATTCTGATAACGCTATGTACTATTTCTTTTCGGCTGGAGATATTCTCAGGGCATGTAGCACTGGTACTGGATATGCTATTGAGGGTAGTGCAGATTGTACATATCAGCATACATCAGTGTTACCTCCGGCTGGTAGAAGTGATGGAAGTCTAGCTGAGTATTACCAAGATTCTTGGGATGCAAACCCTACTGCAGCACATGATGAGACTCCTTTAGGTGGGTTAGCTCTTTTGGCAGGAACTAATGAGGTCGTATCAACCGTATATGATCCAATTGATTTTAATACTGGTGGTTTTACTTGGTTTAATAATAGTACAGGTTTACAAACAGGTGATTTTGAAATATATTCAGGAGAAAGCCCATTTTTTGGTAAGGCCAATGGATTAGGGGATATTGAATTATTGTGTGATCCAGCACCTATCCAGATAGGTAACTACGCATGGATAGATGAAAATGGTGATGGGGTCCAAGACCCTTGTGAAGAGCCGTTGCCTGGACTCACGGTTAAGTTATACACTAAGCCAGCAACAGGTGATGCAGCCTTAGTGGCAACAACGACAACATCTGCAACAGGAGAGTACTACTTTACTAATAATACAACCGCAGGCGAAAGCTGGGAAGCAGGATATACTGAAGTTGCAGCTGGAGATTATTTCCTTGTTTTCTGTGGTGAAAGTTATGACCCTTCTACAAGTCAGCTCACAGTAGGGGAACTCAATTATATCTTGACCAATTCTGATAGCGGTATGGGATCTAACTTTGATCTTAATGATAGTGATGTATCAGAAATGAATGTGCCAAGCATAGGAGACTTACCAGCGATTTGTATCACAGTAGAAGAAACAAATTACAGCTTTGATGCAGGTTTTGTTAATAAGCCAGTTGTAGAGCTGACGGATGTAGATATAGCCTGTGGCCCTGAGTCAGAAGGTGGTGCACTATTCGTCACTGTAGAGGGCGGTATGGAACCGTTCACTTATGACTGGAGCGAAGATGCATATGACGGCATGACTGAGATTCTTAATGTGCCAGTGGGTACATATACAGTGACTGTGACTGATGGTATGGGTTGTGAGATTATCGCCACTACAGAAATTACAATAGTACCTTGTCAGCCAAACCCATGTACAGGGGATAATATGGGAGGTACTGTATTCAATGACCTAGATGTCGATGGCATCAATGATGGTAGCGGAGAGACAGGTCCAGAAGGAATATTTGTACAAATATTTGAATGTAATGAATCTGGAGTTAGTGTATTGATTGATGAAGCATATACAGATCCCAATGGAGATTACTTCTTCACTAATCCAACTATAGTAGATGGTATAGATTATAGAGTAGAATTTAGCAATATTCCTGATGGATATTCTTCCTCGATAGAAGGTAATGATAATGGTACGGAGACTAGGTATGTGGATATGGTATCATGTGATGTAGATTATGGTATTATGGACCCATCATTACTTTGTGAAGATAATCCATTGATGGTAACTAACTGTTATTTGAATGGAACAATGGATGGGGGAGTAATAGTAAGTTGGAATTATAATGATTCTGGATTGATCAGTCAAGGGAGGCCAGCTCCT
>CAKZVK010000061.1 GCA_937921825.1 uncultured Saprospiraceae bacterium | reverse complement strand
TATTGTATTTCCTATGGCGTTCTTCTAGGTTCTTAATGTTGTAATAGGTGGTGACAATATTCTTGCTGTTTATAAAAAACTTTTCCTTCTCAGTAGTAAACGGAGGTAGCGTAGGTGTCGACCTCTTAATGTCAAATTCCCGCAGATACTCATCCCATTTAGAAAAGACGTCTGGATAATCAAGCTTAAGGTCAGGCATAATCTGAGTGATAAGATTATACAAGATAGATTTTTGAGAAACCAAGCTTGCTCTAAACTCACCGTCATCTATACTAAACATTATGTCACTCTCAGCATATGTCTGCCCTTCCTTGAACAGTTTGTTACCAGCTTTCAAGATGCCCTGTACCTCCGAGTAGAGTTCTACTTTTTTCAATGCTTCTAAACTGCCTTTCTCTTGAATTACTATCGGTATAGCTTCATTGCTTACAAGCTGAGTATAGACTTTATTGACTTGCTTTTCTACTTTGATTTTTGGCTTGGCTTTATTTTTCTTTAGTTTCTCAGAAAATTTCATAGCACCAAAAATCAGTATCAGTCCGAGGCCGAAGCCAATTATAGCTCTTAATATGTCTGAGTTCTTCTTATTCATGTTCGAGATTGATAGGGGAATACAAACGGCTGAAAAAGCCAAGATGCGATGATGTATACCAAATAGAACGGTATAACGCTGTTTGTTTGACGTAAAGTTGTATTAGACTCAACAAATAATTTTCTACAAAATTAACATAGGCTACAAATTATTCAGCAAAGATTTTAAATTTTAAGTTCTAACAAGTGCAAATAGTATGTGAGTAGGCTACTCACAAAGCCAACCCCCAAAAGCCAACCCCCAAAACCCAACCCCCAACAGCCAACAGCCAAAAGCCAACCCCAACAGACAAAAGCCAAAACCCAAAACCCAACCCCCAACAGCCAAAACCCAAAACCCAAAACCCAACAGCCAAAACCCAAAACCCAAAACCCAACCCCCAACAGCCAAAACCCAACATCTAATAACCGTTGTGATTAGCTTTCAAATTGTATTTTAGAAGTGGTGACTCACAAGGCGACTATAGATCATTGTAGATGTACAGCTGTTGTGATTAGCTTTCAAATTGTATTTTAGAAGTGGTGACTCACAAGGACAAAGAAAAAATGGTAGTAGATAATATTGTTGTGATTAGCTTTCAAATTGTATTTTAGAAGTGGTGACTCACAAGTGAATATACAGAGTCTACTATCATAGCACAGTTGTGATTAGCTTTCAAATTGTATTTTAGAAGTGGTGACTCACAAGATTGTGACGCTGCAGACAGTTCTCAAGCGGGTTGTGATTAGCTTTCAAATTGTATTTTAGAAGTGGTGACTCACAAGAATCTTTAGTGCAGAAAGCATGATTCACGGGTTGTGATTAGCTTTCAAATTGTATTTTAGAAGTGGTGACTCACAAGGGCGGTTAGGAGAGGAAGGACGACCACCTAGTTGTGATTAGCTTTCAAATTGTATTTTAGAAGTGGTGACTCACAAGCTATAATATAAATACAACAGATGCCTTGTGGTTGTGATTAGCTTTCAAATTGTATTTTAGAAGTGGTGACTCACAAGTAGGTGGAGGCCAAACTAACGCTGGAGCGTGTTGTGATTAGCTTTCAAATTGTATTTTAGAAGTGGTGACTCACAAGAGAGCTACCGATGAAGTGTGATTACACATAGTTGTGATTAGCTTTCAAATTGTATTTTAGAAGTGGTGACTCACAAGTATCCTTTCCTAAATTACCAACGAGGATTAGTTGTGATTAGCTTTCAAATTGTATTTTAGAAGTGGTGACTCACAAGGGTTTTTGTTTTCGTCACAGCACCTTCAAGTTGTGATTAGCTTTCAAATTGTATTTTAGAAGTGGTGACTCACAAGTCATCTACTACATTATAGGTGTAGGTTGTTGTTGTGATTAGCTTTCAAATTGTATTTTAGAAGTGGTGACTCACAAGGACGGTGTACCTGTTACTGTCAGTGGTGTAGTTGTGATTAGCTTTCAAATTGTATTTTAGAAGTGGTGACTCACAAGTCTGATGCAATAAACCCTATTAGGAAAAGTGTTGTGATTAGCTTTCAAATTGTATTTTAGAAGTGGTGACTCACAAGATACAACTCGACTTATTCTGACCTAATTAAGTTGTGATTAGCTTTCAAATTGTATTTTAGAAGTGGTGACTCACAAGATCTTCAGTAGGCAACTCATCATCATACCCGTTGTGATTAGCTTTCAAATTGTATTTTAGAAGTGGTGACTCACAAGGCAGATTCAAAAAAGCAAGTGCCCGAGGCTGTTGTGATTAGCTTTCAAATTGTATTTTAGAAGTGGTGACTCACAAGTTTAGTTCTATAAGGCAAGGATTAGGGGGAGTTGTGATTAGCTTTCAAATTGTATTTTAGAAGTGGTGACTCACAAGCTTTGTCTTTAGTTCTAAAATGATATTCCAGTTGTGATTAGCTTTCAAATTGTATTTTAGAAGTGGTGACTCACAAGTTGAGTAACCATTTTCCATTGACCAGTTGTGTTGTGATTAGCTTTCAAATTGTATTTTAGAAGTGGTGACTCACAAGGTGAGCTTAATTTGTCAAAAACTGGATCTAGTTGTGATTAGCTTTCAAATTGTATTTTAGAAGTGGTGACTCACAAGACTTTCTTTCCTTCTTGCTCCAACCATTCTGTTGTGATTAGCTTTCAAATTGTATTTTAGAAGTGGTGACTCACAAGTTAGTCCAAGAGGAATACGCTTCAGTTGATGTTGTGATTAGCTTTCAAATTGTATTTTAGAAGTGGTGACTCACAAGGGCAGCATACATCTACCATAGTGCAGATCAGTTGTGATTAGCTTTCAAATTGTATTTTAGAAGTGGTGACTCACAAGTGGTGGCAAAAGGTCCGCTAGAGAGGCTAGTTGTGATTAGCTTTCAAATTGTATTTTAGAAGTGGTGACTCACAAGCATGACTCCTATCTAGGAGAGGTAAGACTAGTTGTGATTAGCTTTCAAATTGTATTTTAGAAGTGGTGACTCACAAGATTCTGAGAGTGGTAAACCTACCTACTTTAGTTGTGATTAGCTTTCAAATTGTATTTTAGAAGTGGTGACTCACAAGGTACCCTCTATAAGGTCTTGTGGGTCAGCATTTTACCTTAGAGTTTAGACCATGTTATATTAGAACAGTTCTAGTTGATTGATGGGAGAGGACGGTATTATTTCTTTCTTACCATGGAAAATTTCCATCATGCCAAACTGCTTATCCGTAACAGTTAATATGCCTACTTTGCCTTTTTTTGGCAAATGTCTTTTAATTCTTTTCTCATGAACTTTAGCATTTTCTCTACTGCTACAATGTCTTAGATATATAGAAAACTGAAACATATAAAAACCGTCCCTTAGAAGAAATTTTCTGAACTGTGTAGCAGCTCTTACATCTTGTTTGGTTTCTGTAGGTAAGTCGAAAAAGACATATAACCACATGATTCTGTATTGATTAAAGCGTTTTTGGGATAACACAACCGGTTTTTGCTATAACAATTGAGGATATTTTATTTTTCTTTTATCACCACATATACATTTGTAGAGGGAGGCTGTTGTATAAGCCATTCCTACTTGCAGTGGGCTTTTTCTCTTTCCATAGAGAGCATCGGCCTGTCCTACGCTAAGTAGGACCCTCTTTGCTTTTGGGTCCAAAAATGTGTCCAAATTTTCATTTTGGAACAAATTATAAGCAATGAGGTCTACAAATGGCCTATAAGGTTCCATAATGTCATCCGCTAGGCAGTAGGCGTTGTATTTATTTCGGTGGTGTATCCCTAGTGAAAGAATTAGTCCAGAAGAACAGAGTGCTCTGGCGATCATAGCCCTAAGGATGGCGTAACCATAATTGAGTAGTTGGTTTGGGGGCTCACCATACCTATCTCTGATAAAGCCATCTAGATAGGTTCGCCAGTAATATACTGCAGCTTGTCCTTCTATGTTTTCTGGGTCTCCACTATTTACTCGATTGATGAGCACTTCTAGTCTATCGGTTGGTTTGCCTAGTCGTTCTAGGACAGCTTTTTGGTTTTTGATTTTCGCAATTACGGTTTGCTGCCAGAGATTCTTTTTGAGCGGTAATGACATTGCAAGGTGGTTTCTATATCTTTCGCTCTGCTCAGAATGACCTTCTAGTGGCAACATAATGCTGGCAGGCATATGACTGTCATCACAGCTGACGATAGCTGTTTTGTTAGCTTGTAAGGCTTTGATGGCTTGATGTGTGATGGTGATCTGACCTGTGTCTAGAATAATCATACCTATGTCCTCTACAGCTCTAGTCACTTGTTGTTCTTCACCATCTTTTTTTAGATCAATAATTAGTTGATTGTTTCTTAAAGATAAATAGGTAGGACTGCTAAAGTATAGGGTTTGTTTTATCATCTCGTGGTTCCGTAATTAACTGAGCTGATACTACCTAGCCTATCTACTTTAAGTTGCCAGCATATTGTTTTTATCATACTGCCTTTAAGGTCCTTTTCCATTTTATTTAGTGAAGAATATTCAATTTTATTTGCAATTGTCTTCGCCACTCTTGATTGGATGAAAAAGCATTGGTTCCCAGTCGAGCTCACCATTTTGTATATGTTATTAGCTTGGTGTTTTGTGAGCTTATTAAATGAAACCAGATCTGGATTTGCAGTCTCTTCTTCTGACGGTACATACACCAAATCATTAGGAGATAAAGTGAATAAAAATTCACCTTTGTCAGGATTAGGTTGGATTGGTAATCTTTCATCTTTTGGAAGGTGTGCAACTTGTTTTTGGTGTTCTATGACTTCGTGGAGTGGGATGGTTTCATAGACTCTTTTTTGCTTCTTTTCATCCCAGTAGATAGCAAAAAATAGATTTGTACCTTTTGCAGCTTCTACATACTTTTTAGAATTGTTTCCAGATTCGCCAACAGCAAACTTATTGCCTACCTCATATTGTCGCACTTTCAGTAGTGGCAAGTGAGGCTTGCCACCATTTAGTTTTACGATGTTTTTGTTCAGATCTTCTATGCCAGCCTGACTGAAGGCATCAGTGAACTGTGGTTTTCCATTCTTGTCTATATAATTTTTTAAGTGGTTGTTGAGTATCTTCTGCACAGAAGGGTCTGATATTTTATTAATATGTTTTTGATTCAAAATACTTTCTATGGAAACCCTAGAAGCCGTTGCAAGCTTGTTCTTACCTATATTAGGTATACTTATTTTTCCTGCCACGGTTTCTTTGTGGAGCGGTTTTCTGATAGCCCAATTGTTTCCTTTGGTTTGCCTAACTAGCTCTTTCTTCCATTGTCCATCACGGTCTACCCATTGCCAGGTTTTGTTATTGGTTTTATTGATGACACGATTATTTTGCTTTAAGCTGATGACCACCCTTTGTAACGTGTCAAGAACTTTAGCGGCGTAAGACGGGAAGGGTTCTAAGAAGTGCTTGGTAAAATCCCCTTGTTTGTTCTTTTTCAGTAATGTTGCTTTTAGACTATAGTTTTCCTTATTTGCATTTAGTGAATTCAGATAATTGACTTGTTCTCTTGTCGTTGATGCTAGTACTATGGCATCAAGTGCATGGTGTCTATGATCTATTCTTTTCTTACTAAAGCCTCTTTTGAGATCTTCTGGAATGGTTATTCGGAACGTATTGATTTTAGGATCATCATATCCAAAATCTTCTGAGTCGGTTATTTTATTTAGTCGTTCGAATCTTTGTGCAATTAGCTCATTCCATTTGTCATTTAGGCCCCAGTCTTGCTTTAACTTAGCAGTTATTGCGCCACTTACAGGTAATAAGTTTTTAGAGGTTGGCTCCTGTTCTCCGTCTTCTCTCACGATATTGCTGAGCAGCCCTTTGATGTACTTTGCTATATATCTGCTGTCATTAAGTTGTCTATTAATAAACCCCTCTGGTATTCCTTCACTTAGTAGATTAGTAAGTTTGGATTTGTTTTTTCTAAAATATTTTTGACAGTGACTTTCGTAGAGTTCTATGTCCAGTAATTCGTGTCCATCTACTAATTCCCCTCCTTTCCTGAGCAGATACTCGTAAGCGGTCATGCTGCCCTTGTCTTTATTGACATCTGACTCACATATTACTTTATTGGACAATGAATTGTCAAAGTATCTAGACTGTGGAATAATATGCTCTATTTCATAATCAGTAGTGAATAGTTTACTAAGGGGAATGATTGCACCAGTATATGGTGAGATATAGCCCTGCTCTAGCCATAACTTATATCGTGTAATATCATTCTTACTTGGGGTTTTGTTTTTTCTGATTTTATCTATTTCGTCTTCACTTACTTGAGTGAAGTCTGGATTTGAGTTATTGTATACACCTTCTTCATATATTTTTAGAATTTCTTGATGGCTAGGAGAGTAGGGTCTTATGTCTCCCTCTACCTTGCTATCATTCATCAGTTCCGTGAGAAGTTCCCTTATGCGGGCATTGGTGTTTTCATTTGTTAGGATTCTAGAAGCTATCTGCTTACGCTTATCATTTGAGTTTTTCATCTCACGACCTAGTTCTAGGTTGATATTAGAGAAAAAACCTATTTCACCATTTCCATAAGTGTTCCAGATATCTCTTACTGTTCTCAGTGTTTCAGTGACTACTTGCTCTACTATAGGATTACGAAGACTGTGTTGCTTGAAATTCTTGAGATAGATTTCTATATCATTAGGTGATGTCCATTGCTGGATATTGCCTAGTTCACTATGTCTATTATATACAATGTAACTGGCTAGCCATAATGGAAGATTTTTAAATTTTTTTATATCGTCTAGTTTGATACTTTTCTCTCTAACTCTATTTTGGATCTTCTCATCATATTCTCCAGAGATTATTTTTTCGATTCTATCAGTCGTGTCTTTGTGTATTTCTTTATGAGACCAATATTTTCCCATTCTCATAAGTTGCAATAATTTACTTATTGCTTTGTGAGATAGTGTACCATAATCACTGTTATAAGGCGGTGTTTTACCGAAAGCTTTTAAAAAAGACTTATGATCTAGATTGTTTTTAGACGCATAGGTTTCTAATGCTTTATGAAATGCGTTTTTATCTCTCACTGAGTAGATGATATGCCATAGAAATACTTCTTGCTCAGTTGTAAGAAAGACATTTGGCTTTATGCCGTTGACCTTTGCTAGTCTCTTTAATAAATCAGTACGAGTACTGTTGCAAGGATATTTTTTATCAGACACATAGTTCCATCTGTATTTTCCATTTGTTTTATCTTCTTTAGAAATTTTGTCTTTTTTGTACAGGAAATCTATGATATGCTTTTCTTCTACCTCTACACGACTGTTTAGATATTCAAATAATTCCACCCATTCATCTTCAGTTGCAAACATATTATCAGTAACGTCAGCTTTTTCATTCTTTTTTGCTGTTACCTCCATGAATGTATCTATGATTCTGAGGTTCTTGACAAATTGCCATAATCTAAACTCTTGGTAGAGTGGATGTGATTTCGGGATTGCTTTGAGGTGCTCAGTCACTTTTGTCAGAGAGCCGTCCTTATCTTTTTTAGTAAATGTTCTACTCTCGTAAGAGCAAAGCCCTATAGTGGACTTTTTACTCTTCAAAGGTCGTTGGTAAAAGATGATATCTTCTATAATGAGGTATTGTAGGTTCTTATCTTTTATGTTATTCTTATGAGATATGTTTTTGGGGTAGAGGTGCTCTATCGCTTCTTGAAATTTTTTCACTGACGTTAATTCACTGTGATGAGTAGCTTGTTGCTCTAGTATTTTCTCTAATTCACTTTTGTAAAATTTTCTTTCTATAGTCTTGATGAGCTTGCCTCGTATTTTTTGAGTTGAGTTAGATTTTAGTGTATTGTAGATGTACTCTCCAGCAGTTAGCCCGGAAGATTTTATATTCTGCTCTGTTTTAGCTTTGATGGCTGGCCAATCTATTTCTGAATCTACTGCTTTAAAGCTAATTTTAGTTTCTCCTGTTTTGAGTATCTTTTTAGTAACAATAAATTCTTTTGTTCTCCCTTGCCAGTCTTTTTTTTTGACGATTTGTTTGTCATATTGCCAGCCATTTTCAAAAACAACATTGTATAAAATATTACCTTTTACTTTCTCTCCAGAATCTATCAGCTCTTTGACTTTGAGTTGTACAAATTCTTTATTTTTTGCCTCATCTATCTCTTCGCCCCTTATCTGATAGTAGCCTCTTTTTTGGTTAAAGTTTAATATCACCCATGCAAGTTCCTCTTTGCTTATTTTACTTTTTAGTGCTTTTGATCTCAAATAATATAGTGTCCAATCATATGGCAGAGGCCCTTGGTAGCCTTCCTCCTTAAATTCTGAACTCATTTCTATGAAAGAATCCATAAATAGGAAACGATAGCCTTCATCCGTTTTCTTGTAGTTTAGCTTAGTTTCTTTTTTAAATTGCCCTAGATTTTTTACGAAGTCTATTGCATCTGCATAGTGTTCTGGCAAGTAGCCCATTAAATTAAGGACTCGGTGCAGTCTGTCTCTTCTTAATTTGTTTCTTTGGTATAGTCGCCTTGTTCCTCGATAATGAGTACGGTCCGCTGTTTTACTAATTCCCACCCCAGCATCAAATTTGCCCAAGACATCCTGACCCATAGGTATAATGCGTGAGCCAGCACCTATAATTTCACCTTCTCTTTTTTCTGCATCAGAACTGAGTAATGCCCATCCTATACTATTTGTTCCTAAGTCTAAGCCTAATACTTTTTTCATAATGATTTAATATATTTGATGTACAATTTGAAGCTAATCACAATAAGGATTATTCCGTTGTGAAAACATTTAGCTGCCTCGACTATCTTCGGGGCTTTTTTATTTCTCTTGCTTTTTATAAGGATCAATATATTAAATACTATGTCGAATACCTATCTGGCCAACCGTTTAAATACCTGCATTCGTCACCTTTGATAGTTGTTTTCCACATAAAATATGATACTCAACACTTTGAATGGGTCATGAATAAAGACTCTCTTCTCTATAGGTGATCTCTTGCCTCATGTGGTTTTTTGAAGCCAAGTGAACTTCTTCTTCTTCTTCTTCTTCTTCTTCTTCTTCTTCTTCTTCTTCGGAGTCGCATCTTGCCCATGGTTTCCTTCTTAAAATATTACCTTATCAATATACTTAGAAGTGCTATCGTTATTATCTATTGTTGATATCTCCTTAAGAAGCTTTGAGATCTTGGAACTAGTGCCTTACTATAAATCAGTAAAACTGATAACTCAGACTGGCCTTGGAGTGAAGAAAGTGATTATAGACTAGACCTCGGGTCCTACAAATAGCCAATAACTAAGACCCAACAACAGATTGTTGTAATTAGGGTCTTCTATAAAACAAAAAAAGCCCTGATTTTTACATCAGAGCTTTTTTTTGTTGACCCACAAGGACTTGAACCTTGAATGCCAGAACCAAAAACTGGTGTGTTACCAATTACACCATGGGTCAAATTCGGTTGGCAAAATTAATGTATTTCTGTTTTAATAGAAACCGCAGGTTGGTTATTTAATGAATTAAATTTTTAGCTTATATATACTATCCAGATTTCTACCATAGCCATTAAGGTCTAATCCGTAACCTACGACAAACTCTGGAGCCAGCTCTTTGCCTATAAAATGTATGGGAACGATGTCATTATGGACTTCTGGCTTACTCAGCAGGGTGCAAGTTTGTACAGAAAGAGGCTCCTGATTAGAGAGTTTCTCTACAAAAGACTCGATTGTAAGGCCTGTATCTATGATATCCTCCACTATCAGGACGTTTTTGCCTCTGACATCAGTTTGTAGATCTAGTATGTAGTTAATATGCCCAGTACTTTCTTCTCCTTCGTAAGATTTAAGCTTGACGAAATGAATTGTATGAGGAAAAGTAAGTTTTCTGATTAGGTCTGCCATGAATATAAAGGAGCCATCTAGGATACTAATCAGTATGATTTCTGATGCTACATCTTTGTACACCGTATTTATTTCCTCTGCGAGTCTAGTGATTATAGCATCAATCTCTTCAGCTGAGATATACTTTTCGAAGGTTTTACCCTCTAAGACTATTTCGTTTTGATCTTTTATTATCATTTATCTAAGCCTATCTGATCTAGAAGATATACTAGGCTAGTCATAGCTGCAGCACCTAGTTTTAGTTCTCTTGGATGCACATTCTCAAAAACGTCAGCAGTAGTATGATGAAAATCAAAGTATCTAGACCCATCTGGTCTGAGACCGATAAGCAATCCTTTCTGAGATTTCAGTGGATTGATGTCAGCACCGCCACCTCCAGCTTTTATATAGAGGTCATAAGGTTCTAGAAACTCTTCGAATTTTTGAGCCTGAGCTAGAAACTTCTTGAAGACTGAAGGGTCGCCAGAACATCCAAAACCTCGAGGAGAAAAGCCACCAGCATCAGATTCTATAGCAGCCATATGGTATTCGCCCTTTTCATTAGAGGCTTTGGCATAGGCCTTCCCGCCTCCGAGACCATTTTCCTCATTCATAAACATGACACAACGGATGGTTCTCTTGGGCTTGTAGTTAAGGGCTTGTAAGGTTTCGAAAACCTGTAAGGCATGTACACAGCCAGAGCCATCATCATGAGCACCGCCGCCCAGATCCCAAGAATCTAGATGACCACCGACTAAGATTATTTCATTAGGGAATTCACTACCCTTTATTTCTCCTACTACATTATGTGAGATAACAGAGTCCATTACTTCGGGAGAATTCTTCAGGTAGACCGTGACATCCCATTTTTTGAGAAGTTCGCTGATCGTATTAGCATCATTTGTACTGATTGCGAGAGCAGGAATTTTCTCTACACCATCAGCATAGGACTGGACGCCAGTGTGAGGCAGATCATCTTGTTGCGCAGTGACAGATCTTACGAGAACAGCCTGTGCTCCATATGCAGCTGCTCTAGAGGCCCCGTGGACTCTCTGATCTACAGCTTCTCCATAGGCCTGGCCTGTATGGATTTTCTTGGGGTCCATAGGTCTATTAAAGAAGACGACCTTATCCTGGAGGACGGCCTTGCCTAGTTCTTCTAGAGTATCCAAGCTGTGGACCTCTACGATATCTGCTATCACACCTCTATTGGAAGTCGCAATAGAATTCCCGAGAGAAGTAATATTTATCTTTTGAGCTTCATAATTACCTTTCTTAGGGTCTCCCCATCGGATATTGCCTATCTCTTTGTTGCCTCTGACCCATTTAGGCACTTTGCAAGGTTGTTTGGTTACCTCATCTACGATAGACATCCCTTCCAGTAAGTTGTAGGTATAATCCACCGCTTTTTCAGCATTTTCAGACCCAGTCAATCGACCTCCTATGGTATCAGAAAGGTGCGCTAGCCATTCTGTACATTGGCCTGATTCCAAGGTATAATCATGGATGCTCTTTATAAAAAAGGCATGCTCATCCTGCGCTACTAAGCCTGTCACACTTAGAAATGTTATGAATATTATCTTCTGTATCAACTTCATAAGTAGATAAAATTTGATGATATCTAATAATTAGGCACTTTTCCTCAAAGAATATTAATTATCAGATATTTCTGATTAATTTAGAATTTGGGCCTTCCTAAGGCTCAATTTGGTTTCATTTGGTTAGGGTAGAGGTAATGTAGACACATTACCTCTTTTTTTATTTGTTTTCTAGCGTAACTTTCCGCTTGTTTCACGTCTAAAGATAGACACCACAAAATAAATTAAACATTGATCAATCTACTTTGTCCCTTATTGGCCACCGATTTAAGCAAAAAGGTCACAGACGAAGAATTGGTACAGCTGTACTTAGAGTCTCAAAATGTCGCTTATTTTAATTTAATCTACAAGCGATATTCAGGGAAGATATTCGGTAAGTGCCTCTCTTTGTTAAAGAACGAAAGTGAAGCTGAAGATGCGACACAAGACATTATGATGAAAATCCTAATGAATATGTCCAAATTCAGTGGTAAGAGTCGGTTTTCTACATGGATTTATTCCATAACATATAACTACTGTATCGATTTTCTTAGAAGAAAGAAAAAAGATCCTAGTGTCTATGTAGACGATTTCTTAGATAACATGGACGTAGAAGATGACGTAGAGGATGCATTCCTTTTAGAAATGAATGTCAAAAGACTAAAAGTCATTCTAGAGGAAATACCTACTGGAGATAAGACCATCTTGCTGATGAAATATCAGGATGAAATGTCTATAAGAGAGATAGGAGGCATTCTCAACAAATCTGAAAGTGCCATAAAAATGAAGATTAAAAGAGCGAAACAGAAGTTTAAAAAGACGTTTCGAGAAAAATATAAAGAGGATTAATGCCTGAAAAAATTAACAGTTTTAAAGAACTCGAGAACCAACAAGAAAAGGAGTATGCACAGAATCTTAATTCTGTAAAGCAGAGTTTGGATAGCAATCTTAGTGGTCTTTCCTTCTTTACTAATGTTATAGATGTTTACTTTGCGAAGGTTTTATCCTATATCGTGACTATGACAGGTGGTTCTGAGGAAAAGGATGAAATGGAATAAAGATTCGTTTTATAACCCCTAAGTTATCTATCCAATTATGTTTTTATTTTTTCAAGCTCAATCTGGCGCTCTTCAAGAGTTATTGAATAGCTTCGTCTCTGGTGTACCAAAGTTTTTGACTGCAGTTATCATAGCAGTAGTAGGTATTATAGTGGCGAAAATAGTCGCAGGAATTATTAGAAAAGCACTCGTCTCTATCAATATAGATAGAGTAGGCGAGAAGCTAAGTGAGATTGAGATAGTGGAAAAGTCCAATATCAAACTAAAAGTCAGTACGCTAGTCAGCAAAGTTGTGTACTACTTTTTAGTATTGTTTTTTATGGTGGCGGCCTCAGATGTATTGGGGATGCCTGCGGTTTCAGAATTAGTGATGAATATCTTTAATCTAATTCCGAAATTAATAGTTGCTTTGATTGTGTTAGTCGTAGGGACCTTACTGGCAGATGGTCTTAAAGGTATAACTCAGTCAGCTTTAGAATCTTTAGGAATACCCTCAGCGAGGATGATTGCTAATTTGGTGTTCTATTTTTTAATGATCAATATTGTAGTGAGTGCACTTACAGCTGCACAAATAAATACACAATTCCTATCCCAAAACATCTCTCTTGTAATAGGAGGGGTAATATTAGCCTTTGCCATCGGTTATGGCTTGGCCTCGCAAGCATCTATGTCTAACTTTCTTGCATCATATTATTCCAAAGGAAAATTTGATGTAGGGGATACCGTTACGATATCTGGTGTCTCTGGCAAGATAGTGGAGATGGATAAAGCCTCTCTGATTTTGATAGGGGATAATGGCAATAAAGTCATATTACCACTGAGTCAGGTGAGCAATTCAAAAATTGAAATACACAACTAAAACTTTTTAACTAACAAATTTTTATAATGAGACATTTACAACTACTATTTATCATGTTGGTTGCGGTAGGTTTTGTGCAAGCACAAGATATGAGCAATGATCAACTAAAATCAATGGCTGCAGAAAAAAGAGCGGCAGCAGATGCTTTATTGGCTGAAGCAGCTGATTTGGAAGGCAAGATGGCTCCAGAATATGGATGGTCTAAAGGTGGAGTAGGAATCATCGGCGCTGATTTGAACTCTAACGATAGCTGGTATGCTATTAATGCTCCTTTCTCTCAGTCTAATGGTTTCGGACTAAATGCTTCTGCATTTGCCAACAATAACCAAGAAAAGTGGTTCTGGAATAACTTATTGACTTTGAATCTTAAGCAAACAAAAACAAAGCTTGATTCTAGAGCTGATGGAGATGGCGTAAAAGCAATCACAGATGCACTTGATATCTCATCTTTAGCTGGATACAAACTAGCTCCGAAGTGGGCACTTTCTGCTGAAGCAAAGTATCAGTCTACTTTATTAAACTTTAATAAACCAGGAAAATTAGTAGCATCAGCGGGTGCGACTTGGTTACCTATACCAAATGCAGTGGTGATCTTCCACCCACTTGCATACGAGAAAAACTTCCCAGGTGGTGATTTTGTTTCTGCTGCAGGATGTAAAATCGGTGCAACTTATTCTGCAACTATTATCCCAGGTGTTGCTTGGAGTACGAACTTGAGTGCTTTTATTCCTTACCAGTCTGGTGAAGGAACATTACAGCAGTTTCCAGTTACTAATAGCTTAGATAGAACTAATGTAGCTGCAGAATTTGATCTAGCTGAACCTATTGCTGGAAATGAAACAGCTATACCTTACAGTACAGGAGATCTTACCAACTGGACTTGGTTAAATACTTTCTCTACTAATATCTTCAAAGGTATCGGTGTAGGACTTAACGTAGGTCTTAGAAATGATAAGCAAATCGCTAATCAATGGCAGTATAACAGAACAATGGATACTGCTGGATTCGAAGGTGATAATCCATTACAATTTTACTATAGCTTAGGTCTTTCTTATACTCTATAAGAGAAACTGAAGTCAGAATATCTACAGGGTTGTATCGCGAGATGCAGCCCTTTTTCTATAGTATGATGAAGACAGTTTGGCTTCTGTACTATGACACAAGCTTTCTCTTAAATAAAACTCAAAAGAGGCGGTATCTATTAGATATCGCCTCTTTTCGTTTAATTTGCGCATATAATTTCTATCATGAAAAACTTAGTCCACGTTCTAGTCATTCTATTTGTCATGGGCCTACCTGATTATGGGACTGCTCAGCAGACTCAAGAAGAGTTGATGAAGCTGAAAGACGTCAAGCTCGGAGCGATAGATGACCATCTCGCACAGATCTCAGCTATCGAATCAGAACTAGCACTCATAGATGCTCAGATCTCAGAAGTGGCAGGATGGAGAAAAGGTATCTCAGGTTCCTTTGGTTTTGACTTTGATAGATCACGAACTTGGATTTCTAACCCTAATGCTAATTCCAGATCATCAGCTCTAAATCTAGGTCTATCTGGCTTTATGAAATATGACCAAGGCAAGAAATTCTGGTATAATCAAGCCAATGTCCAGAAGGCATGGAAGAACCTAGACACAGATACGGAAGATGATATTGATGTAGGAGGCTTATTCGCTAATAGTACAGTGGATCTTGTTAATCTTTCTTCTCTCGCAGGATATAAGCTCAGCGACCAGTTAGCAGTGACAGCCTTGGCAGAACTCTATTCTTCTCTGGATAGATTTACAGAGCAAGGGGCTATAGATTTTGGAGTAGGGATTACTTGGTTGCCTTTTTCTAATCTGACTGTAACAGTGAATCCATTGAACTATCATTTTCTATACACTAATAATTTTGGCTTAGAATCTACAGGTGCCTTAGGCGCTAAGGTCAAAGTAGATTATAACCTGAAGTTCAAGATGTTTGCTAATAACTGTACTTGGCAGTCTTCTCTTTTTGCCTTCTTGCCATATAATGATGCAAAGATGGATATCATGAATAACCCAGCTGTACCCAATGAAGTCGTCTTTCAGTCATCTCTTAGAGAGTATACTTGGTTGAATACGCTATCGCTAGAACTATGGAAAGGCATCGGTATCGGAGCAGGATGGGGACTAAGAAAGTCAGACTTTGAGGCCCTAGATGCACAAGCACCAAAACTGCAGAGCTTCTTCAATTTTGGTTTGTCTTTTACCTACTAGACGATTCATCTTTACCCTGTTAGAAACTTAGTCCTGAGAGGCTATCTGCTAAAGAATAGTTCTTCCTATCTTTCGCCGCAATCTGAATGATATGGAAAAGAAACTGTTTCTCCTTGATGGTCATGCCCTAGTCTATAGAGCCCACTATGCCTTCATTAATCGACCACTGATTAATTCTAAAGGTATCAATACCTCTGCGATCACAGGTTTTACCAGATCTCTCTGGGACATCCTTCAGAAACAAAAACCGACACATATCGCCGTAGCCTTTGACCCTAAAGGCGGCACTTTCAGACATAAAATGTACGAGCCTTATAAGGCCAATAGAGATGCACAGCCAGAGGATATTACTATCGCTCTACCATATATTAAATCTATCGTTGAGGCTTTTAATATTCCTATAATGGAAATACCAGGCTACGAAGCAGATGATGCCATAGGTACCATAGCTAAGCAATCTGAGAAGGAAGGCTTTAAGGTCTATATGGTGACTCCTGATAAGGATTATGCACAACTAGTATCTGATAATATTTTCCTATACAAACCTGCTAGATTTGGTAATGGCATAGACATCCTGGGAGAAAAGGAAGTGCTAGAAAAGTGGGAGATTGAAAATGTCCTTCAGGTGATAGATATCTTGGGTCTACAAGGAGATAGTGTGGATAACATTCCAGGTATACCGGGTATAGGTAAGAAGACGGCTATCAAGCTACTGAAGCAATATCATTCTGTAGAAGGTATTATTGAGAACGTAGAAGAACTCAAAGGTAAGCAAAGAGAGAATATCATAAATTTTGCGGAACAAGGTAGACTCTCAAAACAACTAGCCACTATAGATCTAGAGGTGCCGATTCAGTTTAACGCAGAAAGATATGTGACAGAACAACCTGATAAAGAAAAGCTTGCAGTTATCTTCAAAGAGTTAGAGTTCAGATCTCTTGCAGACACTATCCTAGGCAAGACAATTCCTACACAAGGAGATCTCTTTGGCAAGGCGGCAGCTCCTAAGCAGAAAGCCACCAACTCAGAGATAGCAGCTAACTATTCTGTTTCGGACTTTAATATCACCAACACTAAGCATAAGTATGTTCTAGTCAATGATGATAAAGAAAGAAAGGCTCTGGCGGCCAAACTGGCTAAGCAAAAAATTCTTTCTTATGATACAGAAACGACTGGCATAGACGCTAATAAGGCAGAGCTAGTAGGACTTGCCTTTTCTATAAAAGCACATGAAGGATATTATGTACCAATACCTGCAGATAAGAAAGAAGCTCAGGCCATAGTAGATATATTCAAGCCTGTCTTAGAGAATCCTACAATCGATAAGATAGGACAGAATATCAAGTATGATAATCTGATGATGAAGTGGTACGGTGTAGAGGTGCAGGGCAGATTATTTGATACAATGATAGCCCATTATCTGTTGGAGCCAGATCTCAGGCACAAGTTGGATTTTATCTCAGCAGCACTGCTTAACTATAAGATGGTCCCTATAGAAGAGCTCATAGGAAAGAGGGGCAAGAATCAACTGACCATGAGAGATATTCCTGTGGAGAAGGTTGTAGATTATGCCGCTGAAGATGCAGATATTACCTGGCAAGTAAAGAAATTGCTAGAAAAGGATATCAAAAAAGAAAAACTAGAAGACCTATATTATAAAGTAGAAGAACCTCTAATCCCAGTACTCTGCCAGATAGAATATGAAGGTGTCAAAGTAGACGGTGACTTTCTGAAGAAATACTCTAAGGTCCTCGCTAAGAAAATTGCAACGGAAGAAAAAGCCATTTATAAAATGGCAGGAGTAGATTTCAATATAGGAAGTCCCAAGCAAGTCGGGCAAGTGCTCTTCGATAAAATGAAAATCCCTTATAGGTGGCGTAAGACAGCTTCTGGTCAGTATAGTACTGATGTAGAGAAGCTGAATGAGCTGGCAGTCGATAATAAGATCATCCAGAAGATTCTAGATTACAGAAAATATGCTAAGCTCAAATCTACCTATGTAGATGCACTGCCGCTCATGATAAATGAACGTACAGGTAGAGTGCACAGTAACTTCAATCAAGCAAGAGCGGCTACTGGAAGACTAAGTTCCGAAAATCCCAACCTTCAAAATATCCCTATCAAGGATGAAGCCGGTAGAGAAATACGTAAGGCCTTCGTTCCTAGAGATGAGAATCATATCCTGCTCGCAGCAGATTACTCTCAGATAGAACTAAGACTGATAGCAGATATCAGCAAGGATGAATATATGCTAGATGCCTTCAATAAAAATCTAGATTTCCATAGAGCGACAGCTGCTAAGGTCTATAGCGTAGACTATGATGCCGTAACTCCGGATCAGAGAAGAAATGCAAAGACAGTTAACTTCTCAGTGATATATGGCGCGGGCGCTACCAATCTCTCTCGCCAACTAGGTATAAAGAGGGGAGAGGCTAAAGAACTGATAGATACTTATTTCGGACAGTTCAAAGGGCTAAAAACCTTCATGGATGAGACAGTCAATTTTGCAAGAGAGAACGGCTACGTAAAGACCTTGGCAGGAAGAAAGAGAATCTTAAGAGATATCAACTCCAGAAATGGCCTAGCCAGATCTAACTCTGAACGGATGGCAATTAATACCCCTATCCAAGGCTCTGCTGCAGATATGATAAAGCTGGCCATGATAGAAATCCATAAGGAGATTAAAGATCAAGGCTATAGATCTAAGATGATCATGCAAGTACATGATGAATTGGTCTTCGATATCTATAAGCCTGAGCTGGAGAAGATGACTGCTATGATAATAGATAAGATGAAGAATGCCTTGCCAGAACTGAATGTTCCTATAATTGTGGAGCCAGGTACTGGACAGAACTGGTTAGAAGCACATTAAGGCAATTCATTGCGACAATGTTCTTTGACTAGAACTTTCTATGATCTACTTGAATCTGGAGATTAATTCATTCTCTCATCGAGATATTTCTTTGTGGAAGTCTTGTTCGTATCAGGATTTACAATCCAGAACTATTTATGGCGACAATTAGCTATCAATATCAGGCTACTTGTTTTTAAAAATTCTTCAGATGCAGCGCTTTCTATTTTTTTTTCGAAGTTTACTTTACAAACCAGAATCTATGAAGGATTTATCTACTATCGTTGCTTTGTTAATGTTGTTTGTTGCAGGGTTACATGCACAAGTTGTTATCAATGAATATTCAGCCTCTAACTTACGTCTCATCAAGGATGGATTTAATAAGACAGAAGACTGGGTTGAGTTATATAATACCTCAGATCAAGCCATAGATCTAAGTGGTTGGTTTTTATCTGATAAAGAAGATGATAACCAAAAATGGGCATTCTCATCAGGGACCAGTATAGCCCCTAATAGCTTTCTCACGGTCTTTTGTTCTGGTAGAGATGGGCTATTTGGCACCGAGCATCACGCTAGTTTTAAATTGACACAGACAGAGGGAAATGACGTACTAGTTATTTCAGATAGTGCAGGGACTATTGTAGATCTGGTGACACTAAACTTGACGCTGGTAGAGCATTCTAATTGTCGCTCGACAGATGGTAGTGGTGAGTGGATGGTCTGTACAGCACCTTCCTTTGGACTATCAAACAATGGGTCGGTACAAGCACTTAGATATACTGAAACGCCACAGATGGATTTCGAAGCGGGATTTTACAAGGGCCCAATGATAGTAAGTATTAGCACCGAAGAACAAGATGTAGATATCCGATTCACTCTAGATGGCTCTAACCCTCTTGCAGATTCTCCAATTTATACTGAGCCTCTCACGATCGATAAGACGACAGTTGTAAAAGCACAAGCCTATAGCCGTAATCCGCAAATATTAGCAGGTAAGATTGAATTCAATACCTACTTTATTGATGAGGAGTATAGCCTCCCAGTTTTTTCAGTTGCTGCAGATAGAGTAACAAACCTAGCCAATGGCATAGGAGAAATCCTCCCTAGAGGTTCCATAGAGTATTTTAAGTCTAATGAGAGAGTGACGACATCCTTTGGGGAGCTCAATAGACATGGCCAAGATTCATGGGCGCTAGACCATAGAAGTATAGATTGGATATCACGTGATGAAATGGGGTATTCTAAGGCTGTAGCGGCGCCTATCTTTTCTACCTCAGACAGGGACGAGTTTCAGAGATTTATGTTTAGAAACTCTGGCGATGATAACTACCCTGCGATAAATGATGGGTTTCATGATGGTAGTACGCATGTCAGAGATGAATATGTGCAGACTCTTGCAGAAGAAGGGAATATGAGATTGGATGTCAGAAAAGTAGAAAGAGTAGTACTATTTCTAAATGGTCAGTACTGGGGTCTGTATGGGATGAGAGAAAAAGTTGTGGATCACGATTATACCAGTGAGTATTATGATCAGGGGAAGAATGATCTGCATTTTTTGAGCACCTGGGGTGCGACAGAGATAGAATATGGAGGTCCTCCAGCCTTAGAGGAGTGGATAGACTTTAGAGATTTTATTCTCGATAATGACATGTCTGATAGTAACAATTTCCAACGCGTAGCAGATGAAATGGATCTAGTCAGTTTCATAGATTATTTTTCGATGAATCAAGCCGTAGTAGCCATTGATTGGTTGAATTATAATACAGGCTGGTGGAAAGGGCTAAATCCAGAGGGTAGTCATAAGAAATGGGGCTATTTGTTATGGGACCTGGATGCCACTTTTGATTATTACATTAACTATACAGGCGTACCTGACGAGAGTGCAAACGCTACTTTCTGCGACATCTATGATATCTCTGACTCGATGGACGAATTCTTCGATTTTGAAGGGGGCTTGTCTCCTTGTGACTTTTTTGGAGGTAATAATACTCCATATGAAAGCAATGATCCGATCTTGGATTCTATCGTGAGTTTATTTCCTGAATGTTGCAATGATTGGACGAGTGAATGTCAAGCTTATTATGATGACCCTAGTACTATACCAGATCCAATAGATCTATTTTCTGATTGCCCTTCAATTCTAAATGGTAGTAGTCCTTATACAGCCGATGATTCTATCTTTGTTCAAGTAGTTGTATTTTTTGAAGACTGCTGTGAGGAATGGGATTTAGAATGCCAGTCTTGGTATTCATTTTTATCCCCGGCAATTGTGGATGTTTCGCAATGTCCGATTATTCTTAACGGTACAAGTCCATATGAGGCTGATGACCCTATTCTTGCAGAGGTAGTGGAGTTTAACGTTACATGCTGTGATGAGTGGTCCACATTTTGTCAAGAAACCTATGATTTTTTAGCAGTAGATATTGAAGACTTCAGTAATTGTCCTGCTTTTATAAATCA
This sequence comes from uncultured Saprospiraceae bacterium, assembly GCA_937921825.1. Lineage (GTDB taxonomy): Bacteria > Bacteroidota > Bacteroidia > Chitinophagales > Saprospiraceae > RFSX01. Next base: position 88,240 of record CAKZVK010000061.1, on the reverse strand, counting down.
GACGGTTGCATACCGACCTAATGATCCGAAGGTTGGTTTTGTAATGAGTATGAATCCAGACTGTTGCGAAGAATGGGGCCTCTCATGTGAGAGAGATTATAGTTTGCTAGAAGGAGATCAGTTTGCAGAGCCTGATGATCCTGAGCTTACTGGTTTTGGAGGAAATGTAGGACAGCACGAAAAGATATTGATAAAGCTCTTAGAAGAGAGTCCAGACTTCAAGCAGCTTTATTATTCCAGATTTGCTGACCTAATGAATACCGTCTACACCTGCGATAACATGAATGATCTCCTAGATAGAATGATCGCAGTGATAGAGCCAGAAATGCCGAGGCAGATAGCTAGATGGGGAGGGAGCATGACTGAGTGGCGATCGAATGTCGATGAGCTGAGGAATTTTATCAATAGAAGATGTCTCGTCCTAAACGATGAAGCGATGAGTTGTTTCAATGAAGTGGAAGGTCAGTATACTGTGACTATAGTTTCAGAACCTAAAGATGTAGGCTTGGTTGAATTCAATACTCTGAATATAAATGACCTACCATGGAGTGGTGATTATTTCGGCAATATGGATAATCTTGCCGAAGCTAAAGTGAAACCCGAATTCGAGAATACTTATGTTTTTAGTCATTGGGAATCAAAAATGGGTAATAATATCACTCCCTCTGATCTTGATCAGAAAATGACTTACAGGTTATCCATGCCTGATACTTTGATAGCTCATTATAAAGTATTCGACGATGGCTCCTTAAGAGGTAGTATCGTTATTAATGAACTGATGGCTTCTAATGAAAGCAGCTCCACAGATGAGGCTGGAGAGGCTGAAGACTGGATAGAATTGTATAATAAAGGCAATTCATCTATTGATTTGTCTGGATTCTATCTGACAGATAATCCACAGAACCTAATGAAGTATCAGATACCGGCTAACACGATTTTGAATCCCGATAATTATTTGATCATCTGGGCAGATGAAGATGAGGAACAAGGAGCATTTCATACCAACTTTAAGTTGTCAAAATCTGGAGAGACAGTTCTCCTGTTAGATAGTGAAGAAACGATTCTTGATCAGGTGACTTACCCTGCATTAGAGACAGATCTTACTTATGCACGTAAGCCCAACGGTTCTGGTGGATTTAGGGTCAGTGAGCCAACGTTCAATGAGAATAATGGTCAAGGTACGAGCACAACGAATCCACAATTAGTAGAAGATAGATTAATCGCCTATCCTAATCCTGCCAATAATCAAGTCACGATACAGTTCAAGAAAAACGGACATGCACTAGAGAAAGTGGTGCTGAGAGATCTATTAGGTAAAGAAGTGAGGACTTATAAAGACCTAAATGAAGCTCAGTTGATTATAGATATTAGTGAATTGAACGCAGGCTTCTATTTAATCACGGCCAATGATAATTACAGTATCAAAATAATCAAGAAGTAATACAAAGGAGGCTATTCTTGCCAATCAGCACAGTGCGCTTCACTTTTATTGTGATGTTAAATTGATGGTTAATCTTGCATTGATACGGAATAGGTAATTATATTTCTGCCATGAAAATATCAATCATTACTACGGTCACTATTATCCTTACTCTAGTAACAAGCGCTAGTTTGCTTACCGCTCAAGATAGGATACTTTTTAAGGACCCAAAACCTTATGAGTCCGACAGATATAAAGATATAAAAGGAGAGTTCTACCTCTTCGAAGATTGGGTGACAGCAGACATCACAGATAAGATGGGAGGGGATTATGCAAATGTCCTTGTGAACTATGATGGATACGAAGACAATGTAGAGGCCTATGATGGAAAAGGTAACTTCCTGAACTTATCGCCTACGGACTATACTAAGATAGTAATTACGGATTCCAATGAAACTCTTCCTAAGGACCTCAAGTTCTCAGAGTCACTTACACTTATAAGATCACCACATCCTAGCCTGCATGCAGATTACTATCTTTTATTACATCAAGATGGGGCTAACACCTTGCTAGCAGAATATTCAGTTTCAGTTTCGACAGTGACAGAAAGGCCTCCAGGTGAGATTATAGAAAAGAAAAGGTTCAACAAAAGATTTAAGCCCGTACTAATCACAGGGGATAAAATTCAAAAGTTTGGTGCAAAGAAAAAGGAAGTAAAAAAGGCCTTTGCAGCCTTTGGAGATATCACCAAGTGGTGTAAGTCCAATAAGCAGAAAGCGACAAGTTTTGAAGGAATGGTTGCTTTTCTTAAAGCACAATCATAGTCACCAATAGTTTCATTCGTACACTTCTCAATAATGTTTTCTAGACAATTTCCCTCAGTTTACCGTAACTTTGGCCTCTCTTGATACATAAAGAGGTATAGCCTTTCCCATCCTGACCGAGATTAAACATTTAACTGTCGAACAAACATTGACTTAATGACTAGATTGCTCTATTTCGTACTATTTGTAGCGCTTGGTACTACCCCTATATATTCTCAATGCTCTAATGGGCGATTGGATGCAGAGGTATGGGGTGAAATCGAAAATGACCACAGGCATAATAATGCATTCTCATATGGAATGGTCTCTTATCAGAGCCATGCTGACAACTTTTACTACGAATCTGCAGAGGAGCCAGCCTTCTATTTAGGCTATGGAAAAAGTATTTGGGTGGGAGCTAGAGACGCTACTGGAGAGCTCCGAGTAGCGGCTAATACTTTTCCGTTTATAGGGAGGCATGACTTTTTGCCCGGCCCCTTAGATAGAACCACTGGCCAGCCTATAGATACAGTTTGTAATGTATATAACAGAGTATGGACTGTAAAGAACATCGATATTTTTCAGATACAAGTAAAGTTCCAGCAAGGAGAACTAACGCTGGAAGATATTCCAACAGATATCTTAGAGTGGCCGGCAAAGGGTAATCTATATCTCGAAGAATTTTCACCAGATTATGATCTAGCACCTTTTGCAGATATAGACGAGGATGGTATCTATAATCCTTTAAGTGGCGACTATCCTATTGCCTTGGAAGAAAGTCCTGAGTTTGTGCCCCATCAATTTAGCTTTATAGTCTTTAACGATATGGGCAGACACCTAGAGACAAATTCGGAGAGTCTAGGTATGGAATTTCAGCAGATTAATTATCTAGTTAACTGTAGTGAGGAGTCGGAGTCTGAGTATTCAGTATTTACAAGGATAAAGTATAACTACTTGGGCCAAGAACCGATGACAGACTTTAAGCTGGCCTTATGGGAAGACAGTGATCTTGCTTGCAACCAAAATGATTATGAAGGTTGTGACCGAGAACTCAACTGTACTTATTTCTATAATCAGAACGGAGAAACATTTACAGAGGAATGTCATGACCCTGATGTGCCAGATAATAATGGGGCCATAAGAACAACAGTCTTTTTCAGTCAAGAAATGAAAAGTTTTCAACACTGGTTTTTGTTAGGAGTTGGAGATACCATCATACCTGCCATAGACCCAAGTGGCGCCCAAGAGTATTATAACTATATGTCTGCTCAATGGAGGTTTGGAGAGCCACTAACGGTAGGGGGTAATGGCTATAACCCTGGGTCCACGGACACGACCCTATTTGCGTTCCCTGATAGACCTAATAATCCTAATGGCTGGTCTATGCAGACGGCGCAGTTGCCTGTTCCTCTTGACTGTAGAGCACTGACGACACTAGTGGATGAGTCAGAGATAATGCCAGGTGCGAGCGGTATTTTAGATTTTGCAGATCACTTTCTTTATGATAAGGAGAATAAGCGCTTAGAGGTATTTGATGTATGGCCAGCAAGGATACAAGCCCTGAAGAGTGACTATGCAGCAATGATAAATGGTGACTTCAATTGTGGTGGGAATCTAGAAATTTGTATCGAAGAATGTGTATGGCCTGGAGATGCTAATAACGACTTGGCTGTAACAGGTAAGGACTTCCTGATTACTGGATTGCTTTCAGGACTTAATCTCACAGATGGTATTCCTAGAAATACTTCTTCTACAGAATGGTTTGGCTTTGCAGCAGATGATTGGAACTTCAGCCTTGGAGACCTCAATGCAAAGAATGCAGATGTTAACGGTAATGGTACTATCAATGTCAATGATCTTGCAGGGATAGCAGATAACTTTGGCAAGACCAGAGGCGACTATATTCCTAGTTCTGTATTAACCACCAAGGTTGATACCTTAGGATTAAGAGTGGAGTTAGAAGTGGATATTGTAGACCTTGCCACTGCAACACAATTTGACCAGATTGTAAATACTAATCTTTCAATTGGAAATCTAGCAAAAGCAATAAGTGCGCCTATCCACGGCTTGTCCTTTGATATGCGGTTCGATACTAATCTAGTCAGACCCTATGTGAGAATAGATGAAATTATCAGCAATGTCTTCGAGTATAATTTTGCTGCTATGCTGAACCAAGAAAGGAGTGCCGCTAATCTCTTAGAAGGAGATGATAAAATATCATATGCCTACACCAACTTAAGTGGTGCTGAAATAACTGAGGGAGGACTACTAGCTAATCAGAACCTATTCGTGAGAGATGATGCTGCTACTGTGAATGCTAATGGAGTAGATACCTTAGTGCTAAAGTTCTACAACGTCTGTGCAGTAGACGCAGAAGGTAATCTAGTAGAAATGGGAATAAGCAATGATACTCTAATCCTTACGAACCTGAGAGTAGATCCAGATTTGATTTCAGCTACAGAAAACTTAGTGGAGGAAACTCAGATGAGACTCTATCCTAATCCAGTATCTGACGTATTGACTTTAGATTTTGATGAAAGCCGCTCTGGTAAGATTGCGATATTCAATATCCAAGGCCAAGAACTTATGACTTCTAAGATTGTACAGAAAGACCAGCATTCCTTGAATGTGTCTACACTAATGCCCGGCATATATCTTGTGCAATTCAAAACTAAGGAAGGTCCTATGATTGCTAAGAGCTTTGTGGTAAATTAAACTTATCGCTTAAGAAGACTAACTAATTTTCTAATAATATAAGCTGAGCTTAAGTACTAACTTAGGCCGTCGTTATCTTATTTTGTATCACCTGCTTGATAGTGGTCCCCTCTATCTTAGACTCTAGCCAAGAGATTATATCTAGATACAAGAATGGTCTTTTTTCATAAGGCTTTTGCTCTATCACCTCTAGCTTGTCTTTCAGTTTCTGGAACTCAGAATTAATGTCCTCTTCTTTTATCTGAGTTGTCTTCCGTAAGAACTTAATTATTTCTAACTGTACTTCTCCAAGTTCTTTCATATTGGACAGGTAGCGATAGAGGGATCTCAGACGATAGTTCACCAGTTCTATATTACCGAGGTCAAAGTTAGCTATCAGATTCAGCATCCTTGCAAAGCTTTGTATATCCTCTCTGAAATTAGGGTAGTTGTTATTAGTAATTTTGTTCAGATACTCCCTCGTCTTATCTAGATCTCCTATCCCGAAATAAACACTGCCTAGTTTGTAGTACAGCACCAAGCGTCTATTCAGATCCCAACCATATCTATTTTCTGCGATTATCTTTTCTAGCTCAGCGAGTTCATTGCTTGTTTCGTAGTCAGCATTTAGAAAGACTTTATTGAGAAAATGTGTCCATCTGAAGAGATAGTAAAGGGATATCTCGTTTTGTGTAGGATGGGGCTTTTGATATATGTCGAAGAGTAGCAGGCGTCTATATTCTTTGTTGAAACGGTCTAGCTTGCCAGCCATAAAAAGGGCATTGAGCACATTATGGTGACCTTTGATATAAGGTGTGGTCACCGTCGCTTTACGTTTGGGATTTTTGTCAAATAGGTCCACCCATTTCATCGCATACTTGAAGTAGTTAGGAAAGTCTTGGCACATATTGTAGAACCAGACATAGCTCTGGTAGAGGTATAGTTTCTGGTAGAATTCTAAATTATTAGAATCTAATTCTGGAAGCAACTTTTCGACATACGCTTTTAGCTCCTTATATTCTTCTTTGTTTTTTATGTAGCCGTGGCGCAAGTATCTTCCATACAAAAGGAGGGATGCATTAGACAATTGATTTGTAAGTGCGATGTTTTCTAGAAGCTGATTGGATTGTAATGAAAGTGCATCAGCTTTAGCAGACATGGAGCGGGTCACATGTTGTGATTCTATTCTTTTTTCGAAGTAGAGGATCGACAAGGCTAGTGTCTCATAATTAATTTCTAGGGCCTGCTTTTTGGCTTTGTCTAATAGTTCTAGGCAAGGTTTGTACAGACCTTTTTCGTACAGAATTTTAGCGTAATCAATCTGCTCTCTTACCTGGATCTCATCTATTTTATTCCTTTCTAGCAATCTGAGACATGAAAGAATCTGCTTGTACAGATTAGCTTTAAGGTTAGAAAGTTGGGATTTCTTTAGGCCCTCTATCTTGTTTAAGGCCAATTTATCATTGTAAGATTGGTCTTTAAGTATCAGGTCAAAGAGTTGCATAAACATACTGTCACCAGCACTAGGGTTGCGGTTCACGAATAACCTGAAGCTTCGCTTTTCGGCTTTGGTTAGGCTCTTAACCAAAGCCACCAACTTGTCTGTAACTCCTCTTGGCATCTACACAGAATGAGACACTAAGATATAATAATGCGCTGCGCTGAAAGACAGTTAGCTACAGTGATATAGGGTATTTGGAGGTGTAATTTTGGTAAGCTTAACTAATTGATTATTAGATGGTTATCAATATTTGGCGTCATTTGGAGTTTGTAACTGTTCTGAAACTTGATTTTCATCTGGCTTACCATCAATATATTTTTAGAGCCATTTCCTTATCGTAAATAGCTATAGATGGCACAAAAGATTCACATTTTTGACACTACTCTAAGAGACGGAGAGCAGGTTCCAGGCTGCAAGCTGAATCATCAAGAAAAGCTAAAAGTCGCTAAGGCTTTAGAGCAATTAGGCGTTGATGTCATAGAGGCAGGATTTCCTATTTCGAGTCCAGGGGATTTCCAAGCTGTACAAATGATCAGTAGAGAGCTCAAAGAACCCACAATTTGTGCCTTGTCTAGATCCGTAGAAAAGGATATAAAAGTGGCAGCCGAGTCACTCACTTATGCCCGACGACCAAGAATCCATACAGGCATAGGTACTTCCGAGCAACACATTAAGTACAAATTCAATTCGACGCCAGAAAAGATAATAGAGCGAGCAGTTGCTGCTGTCACTTACGCAAAATCATTTGTAGAAGATGTAGAATTTTATGCAGAAGATGCAGGACGTACAGATAATGCATATCTAGCCCAGGTAATGGAAGCAGTGATTAAGGCAGGTGCAACTGTACTTAATATTCCAGACACGACAGGTTACTGTCTTCCGTATGAGTATGGAGAGAAGATTGCCTACCTAAAGGAAAATGTAGCAGGCATCGACAAGGTTATCATCTCTGCACATTGCCATAACGACTTAGGACTGGCGACGGCTAACTCCATAGCAGGTGTAGAAAATGGTATTACTCAGATAGAATGTACACTGAATGGTATCGGCGAGAGAGCAGGCAATACTTCCCTAGAAGAGGTGGTGATGATACTCAAGCAAAGATATCCTGACAAGTATTATACAGATATTAATACCCGTATGCTGAATCCTCTCAGTCGACTGGTCTCTGAAAGTATGTGTATGCCGGTACAGGCTAACAAAGCTATAGTCGGTGTAAATGCTTTTGCGCACTCATCAGGCATACACCAAGATGGTGTCATCAAAGCCAGAGAGAATTATGAAATCATAGATCCTGCAGAAGTCGGCGTAGATAAATCATTTATCGTATTGACAGCTAGAAGCGGCAGAGCGGCACTCGCCTACAGAGCTAAAGAGATAGGCTACGAGCTAGCTAAAGATGAATTGGATGTGGCTTACAAGCACTTTATAAATCTTGCAGATAGAAAAAAGGAAGTGGACACCAGTGATCTACAGGCCATGTTAGATGGCGTTTTCCAAACTGCTTAATTAATGAATGAACGAACGGTTGCGCAGCAATTAAAGTGACTAAATGTCACTTTAAAGAGAGAGAACCGAAACATCAGTTTCGGCGTGGAGAGACCTGATTTGGAAAATGGAATGTTGTCATTGAGTTAGAAAGGGACATGTAGAGACTCTAGATTGACTAAATGTCACTTTAAAGAGAGAGAACCGAAACATCAGTTTCGGCGTGGAGAGACCTGGTTTGGAAAATGGAATGTTGTCATTGAGTTAGAAAGGGACATGTAGAGACTCTAGATTGACTAAATGTCACTTTAAAGAAAGAGAACCGAAACATCAGTTTCGGGAGGGCAGGCGGGAAGTGACAACCAAAAAGATTAAAGAAAAAACAAATGGCAAAAACACTATTTGATAAGATATGGGATGCACATGTTGTCAAAGAGATAGCAGGTGGAAGAGAAGTAATCTATATCGATAATCATTTTATCCATGAGGTCACTTCCCCCCAAGCTTTCGCAGGAATGAAAGCAAGGGGTATCGGGGTATTTAGAAAATCTCAGACCCATGCCACGGCAGATCATAATGTCCCCACCAAAGACCAACACCTACCCATCCAAGAAGCACTTTCCAGAAAGCAAGTAGATACCTTAATAGAAAACTGCAAGGAATTTGGTGTAGAGCTCTATGGCCTAGGACATGAAAAGCAAGGTATTGTGCATGTCATCGGTCCAGAATTAGGCATTACCCAACCTGGTAAGACGATGGTCTGTGGTGACAGTCATACTTCTACGCATGGCGCTTTTGGGGCTATTGCTTTTGGGATCGGAACAAGTCAGGTAGAACAAGTACTGTCCACACAGTGTCTTATTCTTAAGAAGCCAAAGCGCTTACGTATTACAGTAGACGGAGAGTTGCAGACAGGTGTTAGCTCTAAGGATATCATTCTATATTTAATTTCTAAGCTTGGTGTCGGGGGCTGTACAGGCTATTTTGTTGAGTATGCTGGAACGGCAATTACTTCCTTGTCTATGGAAGCTAGAATGACCATTTGCAATATGAGTATCGAGATGGGCGCTCGTGGTGGACTGATCGCTCCAGACGAAACTACCTATGAATATTTGCGAGGGAGAGAATTTGTTCCTGCGGGTCCTGCCTTTGATGAGAAAGTAGCGCAGTGGAAAAGCTTAGCCACTGATGCTGATGCCGTTTTTGATAAAGAGCTGGAATTCTCTGCACATAATATAAGCCCTATGGTTACTTATGGTACGAATCCAGGTATGGGCATAGGGATAGCAGAAGGTATTCCTGATCAGGAATCGGATTCTTTTAAGAAGTCTCTAGCGTATATGGATTTAAGATCAGGTGAAAAGCTAGAAGGGAAAGTTATCCAACACGTATTCATCGGCAGCTGTACAAACTCTCGTATAGAAGACCTACGCCAAGTAGCTGATTTTGTAGAAGGCAAGATAAAGTCACCTGATGTTCAGGTTATGATCGTGCCAGGATCTAAGAAAGTAGAGCAGCAAGCTAAAGAGGAAGGACTAGATAAAATCTTTGAAGCGGCTGGATTCGAATTACGCCAGCCAGGCTGTTCTGCCTGCCTCGGTATGAATGAAGATAAAATCCCTAGTGGAGAATATTGTATCTCTACTTCCAATAGAAACTTCGAGGGACGGCAAGGACCTGGAGCAAGAACGATCCTAGCCAGTCCACTGATGGCTGCTGCGGCGGCGATAGAAGGTAAAATTGTAGATGTTAGAAAATTTTTAAACTAAATGGAAAAGCTAAATCAACTGAGCTCCTCGGCGGTTCCACTGCCGATAGAAGATATCGATACTGATCAGATTATACCCGCAAGATTTCTAAAGGGGATATCTAAGGAAGGTTTTGGTGAGAACCTATTCCGTGATTGGCGTTATGACAAAAGTGATAAAGAGATAGAAGGCTTTGTGCTGAATAATAAAATCTACCAAGGTCAGATACTCGTAGCAGGTAGAAATTTTGGTTGTGGGTCTAGTAGAGAGCATGCCGCTTGGGCATTGGGCGATTATGGTTTCAGAGTAGTTGTGTCAAGTTTCTTCGCAGACATTTTTAAGGGCAATGCCTTGAATAATGGCATCCTCCCTATAACTGTAAGCGATGCTCAGTTAGACAGAATATTTAGAAAAATAGAAGAGAATCCAGAAACGGTATTTTCTGTTGACTTGCCTAATCAAGTGTTGTTTGATTCCGCAGGGATAAGTATTCAGTTTGAAATAGATGCCTACAAGAAAGAATGCCTCCTTAATGGTTATGACGATATAGATTACCTGCTAAATATGAAAGAAGATATAACAGCCTTCGAACAAAAGCAAAATGTATAAGATGGAAAAGAATATAGCAGTATTAAAAGGAGATGGTATCGGACCTGAAATAGTCAATGAAGCTATTCATGTCCTTGAAGCAGTTGCTGACAGATTTGGACATAGGTTCCATTATCAGTTTGCAGATATGGGCGGTGTAGCTATAGATAATACGGGTGATCCACTCCCACAGGAGACAGTAGATATCTGTGAGCAAGCAGATGCCGTTTTGCTAGGGGCTATAGGTGACCCTAAGTTTGATAATAATCCTGATGCTGCGGTCCGACCTGAGCAAGGTTTGTTGAAAATCAGAAAGACGTTAGGGCTATTTACCAATGTCAGGCCCGTTAAAATTTATACGACCTTAGAGCATTTGTCTCCACTCAAAAGTGAACGACTTCAGAATGTGGATATGGTTATCTATAGAGAACTCACAGGCGGTATCTATTTTGGTGAAAAGACCAAAGGGGCAAACAGTGCCTCTGATCTATGCAGTTATAACAAGGGAGAAATAGAGAGAGTTGCAAAATTGGCTTTTGACGAAGCCACGAGAAGGCGTCACAAGTTATGCCTTGTAGATAAGGCCAATGTCTTAGAAACCTCACGTCTGTGGCGGAAGGTGGTACAAGAAATGTCTGCACATTATCCAGAGGTAGAGGTGAGTTATCTCTTTGTGGATAATGCGGCGATGCAATTAATTCTGAATCCTAGTCAGTTTGACGTCATCCTGACTTCTAATATGTTCGGTGATATTCTATCTGATGAAGCGAGTATCCTTGGGGGGTCTATAGGCCTATTGCCTTCAGCGTCATTTGGAACTAAGTATCGCTTGTATGAACCCGTGCATGGTTCTTATCCACAAGCTAAAGGCAAAGACATCGCTAACCCGATTGCAACTGTTCTGTCTGTAGCGATGATGCTCAGAGATTTTGGAATGGCTAAGGAAGCTACAATAGTAGAGGCAGCAGTAGAAGACTGTATCAGACTAAACATTACTACCGAAGACATAAATAAGGAAGATGCGAGCAAATGCTCCGAAGTAGGAAAAGCTTTGTGTAATCTGATAAGAGGTCAGAGCATGCACTCCACCGTTAGAAATCTTAATCCCTAGGTGCAATAATGAGGACGTGATTAGAAATTGTCCTTTTGGAGATTAAAGAATTTATTTATGAATGGGACTTTACTTAGACGATCTTTTGTTCTACATTTGAAATGTTTTAAAAAATCTAATGAAAACAATAATAATTATAATCACTGTCATCATTATTAGCGTCGTGCAGACCTGATAGGAGAGTGATATATAGTTACATAAAGATAACAGAGCCATTCTCCTAGAGAGTGGCTCTTTTTTTATGCGGTATTCTACACTAAGAAAAGCAATGGAATTAAACAAATATAGTAAGCATGTAACCTCTGATCCTACACAGCCTGCAGCTCAGGCCATGCTGCATGCAATAGGACTCAGCCCTGCTGATCTGAAAAAACCGCAGGTAGGTATCGTTAGTACGGGCTGGGAAGGTAATCCCTGTAACATGCATCTGAACGACCTAGCAAAGAGTATTAAGGGCAGTATCAATAAACAAAAGCTGATAGGTCTAATCTTTCATACTATAGGCGTTAGTGATGGGATCTCTATGGGTACAAGTGGCATGAATTATTCGCTTGTGTCGAGAGATATTATAGCAGATAGTATAGAAACGGTAATGTCTGCACAGTGGTATGACAGTATGGTGGCAGTAGTGGGTTGTGACAAAAATATGCCTGCAGCAATCATGGCCATGGGTAGACTTAATCGCCCAGCAATTATGGTGTATGGAGGGACGATAAGCCCTGGTTGTGTCGCTAATAAAAAGCTAGATATCGTCTCTGCCTTCGAAGCATTAGGACAGAAAGTGGCTGGAGAGATTACAGAGAAAGCATTCAAGGCTGTCATTAGAAACGCTTGCCCAGGTCCCGGTGCTTGTGGTGGTATGTACACAGCCAATACAATGGCCTCAGCTATAGAAGCGCTCGGTATGAGCCTACCCTATAGCTCATCTAATCCCGCGACCAGTAAAGATAAACAAGCAGAGTTGCACGATATCGGTAAAGCCGTGATGCAACTCATGAAGAAGGATATCAAGCCTCGTGATATTATGACTAAGAAGGCTTTCGAAAATGCTATAAGGTTGATTATAGTTCTAGGTGGTTCTACTAATGGAGTCATGCATCTTATAGCTATGGCAAAATCTGTCGGTGTCAAAATCAGTCTCAAGGACTTTTCAAGACTAGGAAAAATTACGCCGTTCTTAGCGGATCTGAAACCGAGTGGACAATACGTCATGGAGGACCTACATAAAGTAGGAGGTATTCCTGCTGTCATGAAAATGATGCTGAAAGAAGGTTACTTGCATGGAGATTGTATGACAGTAACGGGCAAGACGATTGCACAGAATCTGTCGAAGGTCAAAGGATTGAAAAGAGGACAGAAAGTCATTCACTCTTTTAAGCAGCCAGTAAAAGAAAGCAGCCATCTCAACATTCTTTATGGTAATCTAGCGACTGAAGGCGCCGTTGCGAAAATTACAGGAAAAGAGGGTCTACAATTTTCGGGCAAAGCTAAAGTCTTTAATTCTGAGACAGCTGCTAATAAAGCGATCCAAGCTAAAAAAGTAAAGAAGGGAGAAGTCATCGTCATCCGATACTGCGGACCGAAAGGGGGTCCTGGTATGCCCGAAATGCTAAAACCTACTTCCCTCGTGATGGGCGCAGGGCTGGGTAAAGATGTAGCACTAATTACTGATGGTCGATTTTCTGGTGGAACGCATGGATTTGTAGTAGGACATATTACACCAGAGGCTTACAGTGGTGGACTCTTAGCAATAGTGAAGAATGGAGACCTTATTTCTATCGATGCCAAAAAGAATAAGCTAGAACTCCTAGTGCCTAAGAAAGAGATAGCTGCACGATTCAGGAAAATGAAACATCCTCAGAAGAAGATTTCAGGGGTATTGAAAAAATATAGGCATATAGTTGCTACAGCTAGCGAAGGCTGTGTAACGGATGAATTTTAGATGTGAAAACAAAAAGATATGGCAACTAGTAAATCACAGTATACGGCTACGACTAAAATCCGTAGGGATGCTGTCGCAAAAGCAAAGCCAGCTAAGCGAAAGAAAGCTATAAAAATATCTGGTGCCGAAGCTGTGCTAAAATGCTTGCAGAAAGAAAAAGTTAATCTCGTCTATGGTTATCCTGGAGGAGCGATCATGCCTATCTACGATGCATTGTATGACTATCAGAAAAAGATACATCATGTGCTTACTAGACATGAACAAGGGGCTATCCATGCCGCACAAGGCTTTGCAAGAGTAACAAGACAGACTGGCGTTTGCTTTGCGACTTCTGGTCCTGGAGCTACAAATTTATTTACTGGACTTGCTGATGCTCTGATGGATTCTACGCCACTTGTATGCATTACTGGCCAGGTGTATAGTAAGTTGCTAGGGACTGATGCTTTTCAGGAAGTCGACGTCATTGGTTGTACAACCTCTATCACAAAATGGAATTATCAGATCACGGATGTCAAGGAAATTCCAGAGATTATATCAAAGGCTTTCTTCATAGCCAATTCTGGGCGACCAGGTCCAGTGCTGATAGATATCACCAAAGATGCGCAGATAGCTAAGGCTGAGTTCAGTTATAAAAAGACAAAGAAAATACGGTCATATTTTCCTCAGCAGAAGCTGGACCCTACAGCTATCAGTGCTGCTGCGAAGCTTATCAATGCGGCTAAGAAACCTTTAATACTGGCAGGTCATGGTATACAGATTTCTGAAGCACATGCTGAGTTTCAAAAATTCGTAGAGAAGACGGGAATTCCTGTAGCGGCTACTATACACGGCTTGTCTACTTTGAATAATGATCATCCATTATTCGTGGGTATGCTGGGCATGCATGGTAACTATGGTCCTAATGTCAAGACTAACGAATGTGACCTACTCATAGCCATAGGTATGCGCTTTGATGATAGAGTGACTGGCGACCTCTCTCGTTATGCGACACAAGCAAAGAAGATACATATAGAAATCGATCCTTCTGAGATAAATAAAAACGTAGAAGTAGACGTCCCTATCATTGCTGATGCCAAGGTAGCCATCGAAGCCTTACATAGAAAGCTCAAGAAAAAAAATTATACCTCATGGCTTAAAGAGTTTAGAGCTTGCGATAAAAAAGAACAACAGAAAGTTATCTCGAAAGACTTAGCTAAACTGACGAAAGGCCCAATCAAGATGGCCCAGGCTATTCATGAGACTTCCAGACAAACAGAAGGTAAGGCGATAGTGGTTACTGACGTGGGGCAGCATCAAATGCTGGCAGCTAGATATTATGATTACAGCGATCGTAACTTATGGGTTTCTTCTGGTGGGGCTGGTACAATGGGCTTTGGATTACCTGCTGCAATAGGTGCCAAAATGGGAAGACCTGAAAAAGAAGTCATCTGTGTCTGTGGAGATGGTGGTTTTCAGATGACCCTACAAGAACTCGGCGTATGTAGTCAGTATGGCGTAGCTGTCAAGATATTGTTACTTGATAATAACTACTTGGGTATGGTACGCCAGTGGCAAGAGTTGTTTTTTGATAGGCGGTATTCATTTGTAGAACTACAGAATCCTGACTTTATAAAAATCGCAGAAGGTTTTGGTGTCCCTGGGCATTCAGTAAGTGATGCCAAAGATCTGAAAGCAGGCATACAACAAATGCTGGCTCATGATGGCCCATACTTATTACATGTCTCCTGTGTCAAAGAGGAAAATGTATTTCCGATGATCAGCACAGGAAAAGCTGTTCATGAAATTGTACTAGAATAAAAGAATGAAGATGGAAAAAGAATATACACTAACAATCTTCTCGGAAAACAAGACAGGGGTCTTGAGTAGAGTAGTAGGTATTATTACCCGTAGGCACATCAATATTGAGAGCCTTTCTGCATCTAAATCAGCTATTCCTGGCATTCATAAGATCATAGTTGTAGTCAAAGCTACTGAGGCCTTGGTCAAAAAGGTGATAGCGAATATAGACAAGCAAATAGATGTGCTCAAGGCGTTTCATTATGATAACAGTGACTTGGTCTATCAGGAAATAGCCTTATACAAAGTACCAACGGCAGCTTTCTTCGAGGGTGATACGCTGGAAAACCTAGTTCGTAAATATGATGCAAAAATTCTAAGAATCGAAAAAGAGTATATAGTCATACAAAAGACAGGCTATACAGAAGAGACAGAGGCCTTACTAGAAGAATTGCAAAACTATGGCATCTACGAATTTGTGAGATCCTGTAGGGTGGCTATCGTAAAACCAATGGAAAGACTAAACACCTATCTAAAAGCGATGGGTGCATAAAAAGTGAAATAATTATAAACATCAATTAGACTTAATAAGGATATGGCAAAAATTAATTTCGGAGGCGTAGAAGAAAACGTGGTTACTAGAGAGGAGTTCTCTCTAGCCAAAGCGCAAGAAACACTAAAAGAGGAGACAATAGCCATTATCGGCTATGGTGTACAAGGCCCAGGTCAAGCACTGAATCTCAAAGACAATGGCTTCAAAGTAATCATTGGACAGCGGTCACCTTCTCCTTCATACGACAAAGCAATCGCAGATGGTTTTGTGCCAGGAGAAACCTTGTTTTCTATAGAAGAAGCTTGTGATAAGGCAACGATTATTCAGTACTTACTATCAGATGCAGCACAGATAGCTGTGTGGCCTACAATCAAACCCTTTTTGACCAAAGGAAAGGCACTGTATTTTTCACATGGCTTCGGTATAACCTATAAAGAAAGAACTGGCATCATTCCACCTGACGATATAGATGTCATTCTAGCCGCGCCTAAGGGATCGGGAACCAGTTTGCGACGATTATTCCTGGCAGGTAAAGGCTTGAATTCCAGCTATGCTATTTTTCAGGATGCCACAGGCAGAGCTAAAGATAGAGTTGTGGCTTTGGGTATTGGTATCGGTTCCGGTTACCTATTCGAGACGACCTTTAAGAGAGAAGTCTACTCTGATCTGACAGGTGAGAGAGGAACGCTTATGGGCGCTATACAAGGGTTGTTTGCGGCACAGTACAATTTACTCCGAGAAAGAGGGCATTCACCGTCAGAAGCTTTTAATGAGACAGTAGAGGAAGCAACTGAATCACTCTATCCACTCATCGCAGAAAACGGTATGGACTGGATGTATGCCAACTGTTCTACGACGGCACAGAGAGGTGCTCTTGATTGGTGGAAGAAATTCAGAGATGCGACTGCACCCGTGTTTGCAGAACTCTACGATAGTGTCGCTGCGGGACATGAGGCACAGTTGTCCATAGATAGCAACAGTCAGTCAGACTATAGAGAGAAATTACAAGAAGAACTGGATGAGCTTAAAAATTCTGAGATGTGGACTGCAGGTAGAGCTGTACGTGCCCTACGTCCTAAAAATGACGGGGCCTCTAGTTATTCCGCAACTATCGGTGGTAATACAGAGTCTAAGCTTTAGGTACTAAGCGTAATATAGCAATCAATGCAAGAAACAAAGTCCACAGCTATTATACCAGCCTCTAAGATACAGGAGGCAAAGGCACGGCTCTCTGAAGTGGTGACTAAGACACCATTTCTGAAGAACCATAATCTTTCTGAAAAGTACGACTGTAATATCTTTCTTAAGAGGGAGGATATGCAAGCGGTTCGTTCTTTCAAGATTAGAGGGGCTTATAATAAGATGTGTACGCTAAGTCCAAGTGATAGAGCTAAAGGCATCGTCTGTGCCAGTGCAGGCAACCATGCGCAGGGAGTAGCTTTTGCATGTGAGCATCTAGGAATAAGAGGAAAGATATTCATGCCCAATCCCACACCGAATCAAAAGATCAGTAAGGTCAGAAAATTTGGAAAGGATTATGTCGAGATCATTTTGGTAGGCGACACTTATGATGATGCTTATCAGGCAGCTTTAGAAGATCAACAAATTAACAAGACCACTTTTGTGCACCCCTTCAATGATCTAGAAGTCATTGCAGGACAAGGAACAATTGCTGCGGAGATCTTAGATCAAGCGTCAGAGGCTTTGGATTATATCTTGGTGGCTGTGGGCGGTGGTGGTTTGATCTCAGGTGTGGGCTCTTACATTAAGACGCTACAACCGCAGACGAAAGTCATTGCCGTGGAATCTCTAGGTGCACCGGCAATGAAGACGTCCATAGAGAATGGCAAGCTCACGAGACTTAAAACGATAGATACCTTCGCTGATGGTATCGCAGTCAAAGAAGTAGGTGATCTGACTTATAAAATTTGCAGAGAAGTTGTAGATGATTATATCCTAGTACCAGAGGGAAAAATTTGCTCCACCATCTTAGGCTTGTATAACGAGGAGGCCATAGTGGTAGAGCCCGCTGGTGCTGTATCTATCGCCGCACTAGATCAACTGAAAGATCAGCTCAAAGGTAAGAATGTCGCTATTATAGTCTGCGGCGGCAATAACGATATAGAGCGGACACAGGAGATAAAAGAACGGGCACTATTATACGAAGGCAGAAAGCACTACTTCATTATCAAGTTTCCACAGAGAGCGGGTGCCTTGAAGGATTTTCTAAATGTCCTAGGTCCTAATGATGACATCGCTCATTTCCAATACACAAAGAAGAATAACAGAGAGAGTGGTCCAGCTCTCGTGGGCATCGAACTAGAATCTCCTTCAGACTTTGAGCCCTTAGTAGCAAGAATGAAAGAACAGCAAATCAACTATGAACACATCAACAATAATCCGATGTTGTTTGAGATGTTGGTTTAGAAGACTTATTTATTGCAAAAATAAAATTGTAAAGGTCTCAGTTATACCGGCTTACACTTCTCTTCCATCCATGCTTTATAGACACCATCTAACTGAGGACATACCTTGGTCTTGACCTCTTCATGATAAGCATTGAGCCAATCTACTTCTCCTTTAGTCAGTAGACTGAAATCTATCAACTGTGTATCAATGGGAAAGTAGGTGATGGTTTCAAATTCTAGAAATCCTTCTGTCTTGGATTGCTTGGTTAGAATGAGATTCTCTATTCTTATCCCATACTTATCAGTAACATAGTGTCCAGGTTCATTAGAGGTGACCATTCCAGGTTTTTGGCTACTGGTAGCTCTACCCGTCGCTCCAGGAGCGAATCCCTGAGGAGGCTCGTGAACATTTAGAAAGAAACCTACACCATGACCAGTTCCATGCCCGTAATTTAATCCATCCTCCCAGAGGCTATGTCTGGCTAAGGTGTCCAATTGTCCACCAGTTGTCCCTTCAGGAAAGACCGCTTTGGCAAGAGCTATATGCCCTTTGAGTACTCTTGTGTAGGCATTCTTTTGTTCTGCTGGGGGAGGGGAGAAGGTAATCGTACGTGTTATGTCAGTAGTACCGTCTATATATTGTCCACCAGAGTCCACTAGTAAGATCCCATCGTAAGTAATTTCTGCAGCAGTTTCTAGAGCCGGTCTGTAATGAATAATAGCTCCATTGCCTTTATACCCAACTATAGCACTAAAGCTTTCTCCGAAATATCCTTGCTGTTGACTGCGGCATTCACCGATTTTAGCGGCAAACTCATATTCTGTGACAGTTCTTTCTTTGACTGTCTGTTCTAACCAATAGAAGGCATGAGTCAGAGCGACTGCATCTTTTACATGGACTCTTCTAAAGTGATCTATTTCGGTCGTATTCTTTATAGCCTTCAGGTGTCTACTGATGATCTTTCCATTTATAGTAGTGGCATCAGATAGAGCCTCGTGTAATTGTACATTGATACTCCCATTATTGATGAGTACTCTGTCTGACTGCTGTAGCTTAGACAAGTATGAACTGATGTCGTTATAAGCCTGAATAGTGATTCCATCCTTCAGCAGTTTTTCTTTTAGAGCTGATGGGACTTTGGCTTCATTGATAAAGAGCTGTGTCTTATCCTTAGCAATGAGGAGAAAGGATACAAATACTGGATTACATTCTACATCGCTTCCTCTAAGGTTAAGAATCCAAGCTATATCATCCAGCGTAGTGACTAGGTGGTAATCAGCCTCTTTCTCTGCCATGCCTTTTCTGACTTCCGCTAGTTTTTCTGCTCGAGACTGCCCGGCATAGCTTATTTCATGCTCAAAAATGGCTGTATCAGGGAGTTGTGGACGATTTTCCCAGGTAGAATCTATAAAATCAGCGGTTGTTTTGAGTTTAATACCCGCTTCTGAGAGCTTTTTTGACCATTTATCCTTTTGAGCGAGTGAAATCATAGGCCCGTCAGCGATCACTATGTCGCCTTTTTTAAGATTGCTTTGTAACCATTCTATATAGCCAGGATGGTGCTGCACATTCATTTTATGTAACTCGAAAGAAGACCCTTCTAGTTCTTGCTCTCCTTGGATGAAGTATCTTGAATCTGTCCAGAGACCTGCATGATCTTGACTTACCATCACAGTTCCTGCTGATCCAGTAAATCCTGATATATAAGCTAGGCTTTTCCAGTAAGTAGCGGGGTATTCGCTTTGGTGGGGATCACTTAGTGGCATTATATAGGCGGCTACTCCCTCTTGCTTCATCTTAGCTCTTAAAGCCTGCAAACGCTGAGTTATTAACATATTATAATTTATACAAATGTGTTTTTAATTGATAATAAATGAGTTAAATATTAACATATTATTTAATATGGCATTATTATTGTCTATTCATTAGAGAATCGACTAAATACAGTCGATTATGAACGAGATTGAAACCTCGATTGTTAATATAAGTACAAATTACTATGCTCAAGCAGAATATTAGTCAAAGAATGCTTCAAAAGCTGTCTCCACAACAGATTCAGCTAATGAAATTACTCCAAATACCCACAGCTACCCTAGATCAGCGTATCCAAGAGGAATTGGAGTCTAATCCTGCATTGGATGAAAGTGATGACGCAGGTGAGGTCTATGACTTAGAGAATGATAAAGACGAGGATGATGAGCCAAAAGCTGAAGACTTTGAGTTAGATGATTATCTGACTGAATATATGGAGGATGATCCTATCAGTTATAAAATGAAAACTGAATCATCTCAAGATCTAGAGGACAAGAATATTCCCATCGCCCTGAATGGTAGTTTCCATGAGTACCTAGAAAAGCAATTAGGGATGATGGATATAGATAGTGAAAAAGAATTCACTATTGCCAACCAACTGATTGGTAGCATAGACAGTGACGGATATATTAGAAGAGACATGTTATCTATAATGGATGACCTGATGTTTACTCAGAATATAGAAGTTAGCGAAAAAGAGATATTTGCTTCATTAGCAAAGATTCAAAAACTAGAACCTGCAGGTGTAGGTGCTCGTGATCTTCAAGAATGCCTACTTCTACAGATTAGAGATAAGATAGACAGAGAGCCAGAAATGCATAGAAAGCCAAAACAATTGGCTCAAAAGATTCTGGAAAACCACTTCGAACAATTCACAAAGAAACATTACCAGAAGCTGCAGAAGAATCTGTTCATATCAGAATCTGAACTCAAAGCAGCTATCGAAGAAATCTTAAAGCTTAATCCGAAACCGGCTAGCGGCTTTGCCTCTTCTAATAATGGTGTCAATCAATATATAGTACCAGATTTTCTGATCAATAATAGAGATGGTCTAGAGCTTACCCTGAACAGTAAGAATGCGCCAGACCTTAGGATCAATGATCACTATATGGATATGCTGAATACTTTCAAGGATAACACCAAGGGTAGGAGAGCAGGAAAGAAAGAAAAAGAAGCTGTAATGTTCATCAAGCAGAAAATTGATTCTGCTAAGTGGTTCATCGATGCGATCAAGCAGAGACAAGAGACGCTGTACAATACGATGTATGCGATCATGCATTTTCAAGAGCAGTACTTTCTGACAGGAGATGACAGAACCTTGAAGCCGATGATCCTAAAGGATATAGCAGAAATTACAGGATTAGATATCTCTACTATTTCTAGAGTTGCTAACAGTAAGTTTGTGCAGACCGAGTTCGGCACTAAAAGGTTAAAGGATTTCTTCTCTGAGTCTATTACTACTCAGGATGGTAAGGAAGTCTCTACATTAGAGGTGAAAAATATCCTTACGGATATCATCTCTGCTGAGGATAAAAAGAAGCCTGCTTCTGACGAAAAACTAAAAGAGCATCTACAGCAAAAAGGATATAATATCGCTCGTAGAACTGTAGCTAAGTACAGAGAGCAGCTTAATATCCCCGTTGCTAGACTAAGAAAAGAATTATAGGTCTAAGACCTGAAAGATAACTCACGTAATTAAAAGTCTCTCCATAGATGTATGGAGGGGCTTTTTTTAATTTTACAGTGATGACCACATTCATACAGCTTTCCTTCTAGTGAACTATCTCGCTAAAATATTCTCCCATTCCAAGTGGACCTTAGGCTCAGCAGTAGTGACTTTGCTACTACAGTTGGTCTTGTATTATTTCATAGCCAACAAAGTAGACGCAGCAGACCTTGGGCATTATTTTCTTGTTTCTGCATTGATCTTTATACCAGCAGGTATTATGGAGTTTAGTTTTGTCAGTTCGCTGATACATGAAGCCAAGCCACTCAAGGAGGACTATGGAGCAGTATTCAGAATAAATATTTTTGTAAGTATCACAGCTGCCCTAGTAGGACTATGTGTCTCTTTTCTAATGGCTAGTTACTATGAAGCGCCAGAGCTTAGTATCATATATCTATGGTTATTACCGATTTTGTTTTTAGCCGCTTACACCAGTGTGCAGAATGCAGGACTCAAGAAGAATCTGGAAATTAGAAAATTTGCGATCATAGAGTTGATCGGTGTAGTGGTGACCTTTATTATGACGCTACTGCTTTTATTTTTTGGGTTTGGTATCTATGCGCTTATAATTGGTCAGCTAGTCAAGTACTTGATCACTACTATTATTCTATTTTCTACATTGAGCTATTTATCAATTCCTAAAGGAGGTTCTCGATCAGTGCGAGCTAAGCATTGGAACTATGGAAAATATGCGCTTGCAGAAAAGTCTTTGGGTATAGGGATGTCTTACTTGGATACTTTTTTAGTGCATCACTTTCTAGGAGCACAAGTACTAGGCATTTATGATCTACTGAAACGGATTATCATGAGACCTCTTCTGTCTGCTTATAACGCCATAGAGCAGGTAGTATTTCCGATGCTCAGTAATGCTGAAAGCCGAGAAGATTTCAGAAAGGTTTTTACCAGTTTTATCAGAGGGAACAATATATACTTTGTAGCGGTAGTAGGAATTTTTCTATCTCCTTACATTTTGAGTTTTTTCCCTCTGACGTTCGGGGACTATGTCTATGAGTTGCAGCTTCTGATATTATTAGCCTTGTCTATTCTGATTTTTAATCCTGTAGATATAGTTTGCTATAGTTTGGGCATCACTAAGAAATTCTCCTCTTGGGTACTGTGCTATAGTCTTGTGCAGATTATAATTGCCATCTTCGCCTTACAAATTGGATTAGCTCCATTTCTGATGGCGATGATATTTTTTAATGTAGTGACCTATTTACTGAGTTACTTTGTGCTCATCCATAAGCGGACAGATATTCGCTTCTTAGAGTGGAGTAAATATGCTTTAGTATTTATAGTTCTTACCTTGTGCTTTATCTTTTATCTTAACTAATATTTTTGCACTGCGACTCCTGATTATAATATCACAATACCTGCCAGCTCAGACACCTAATACCCTAAGGTGGCAGCCCATAGCAGAGTACTTTGCAAGTCAAGGAAATGAGGTGTCCATATTGACCACTCAGCGTAGTGGCTATACAGATGAAGAGATTAATGGAGTAGCTGTCTATCGCGCTGGTCACAATACCCTAAAGGATAAGCTCTATAATCTAAGAGGAGCAAATGAGAGAAGAAATGAAGTCACTACCTCTGTTCCTCAATCAGGATTGCTTAATAGATTAACAGAATGGGTAGTAGATAAGACTTGGCGAAAAAATTATTGGCCTGATGGTAGCCAACTTTTTCTTAAGCCAGGTATAGAGAAAGGAAAGGAAATTATTGCCAATCGTGCAATCACCCATATAGTGTCTGTCGGCTTGCCTTTTACCTGTCATTGGATAGCTAAGAGTCTAAAGCAAGCTAGCCCTAACGTACACTGGCATATGGACATCCAAGATCCCTTTTGCTATTCAAAAGAATTTTGGGTCAACAATTTTGAGAAGTATGCAGAGAAGAACAAGAAAGCTGAGGCATTGACTTTTGAGTTAGCGGACAGTATCTCCCTGACCAATGAAAAAGCGAAGGACCGCTATGCGAAGTTATTTTCTGGACAGAGTGGGAAGATGACAGTGATGCCACCCTTATTCCACAATGAATCTGCTGAGAGCAGTTATGATATGCAGCTTTATCCTGCCAAGATTCATTTGGGGTATTTCGGTTCCTTTTATGATGGGGTAAGATCTCCTTTGTTATTCCTAAAGTTCCTAAAGTACTTGCATGCTTTTGATGAGACACTATTTGACAAAATTCAGTTTCATTTTGTAGGTCAGATGGATCGAAATTCTTATCCGATGTTTGATTTATATCCAGAGATAAGACGCTTTATGGTCCTCCATGGTTTTAAGAATAGATCGGAGACCTTGAGTGCCATGCAGCAGGTAGATATCGTTATGAATTTTGGCAATAGTACAGATTATCACCTTCCGAGTAAAGTGGTAGATTTTCTGCACGTAGGAAAGCCTATTTTGAATCTTACTTCTATAGAAGAGGACAGTACCCAACTGTTTTTAGGATCTTATCCGGATATTTATAATTTGAAATTACGTCAAGATGCTTTTCTACATCAAGCAAGACTATTTATAGAATTTGTATTTATGGATCGCAGCAAGGGGGATAATCCTTCCTTTATAGATCTGTCTAGCTATACTCTAGAAGCGATAGCTGCGCAGTATCAGGCCGGACTTACTTAATCAGATAGGTTGTAAATAGAATTGTAATCTAGGATGCTTGAATATTTTGGTTGCCATAGGGATATCACCTTTGAAGTAATAACAGATTCCTAAATAGTAATAAGCGAGATAGTCTTTTTGCTCATCATAGAGTTTCTGTAATAGAGGCATGGCCTGATCAAAATCTTGTTGAGCATAGAGCTCGTAGGCTTCTAATTGTTCCTTAGTCTTAGAGTCTTTATTAGACTTGATCTTAGTATGTACGAGGTATTGGTCAAAGATTGCAGCGTCTACTTGTTTTGGAGGTTCTTCTTTCTTCTTATCAGTACTCAGATTAGATATAAGCCCAAAAATTGCAATCCCAACTAGAAAGCCTAAGGTCATTTTGAAGAAGTTCTTTTTGTTTTTTTGCTCTTTCATCTATCAGTTCTTGTTTGATTTTACCCTCCCTTCTCGGAGCGATTTCTTACGGAAAAATACAAATAAGTTTACTGCTTGTCTTTTGTGAAAATGTTCTCTTTTGAGTGGAAGATATCCGACACTAATTCTGGTTCGAATCGAAGGGTAAATCTAAGTTGATTTTGTCTTATAAGCGAAACAAGCAACTTAGGAAGAGGCTTTCTTTTTAAGTCTCTGAATTATGGTAATATCTTTTAATAACTAAAACAAGATTAAGCCTGTTCCATCTCAATGGGACAGGCTTTTTGCTATCAGAAAAAAAGCCACAGCATTGGTAAAATACTGTGGCTATTGCACTCAGTGGTTATTAAGAGATTATTTTTTGTTACTCTTTATTTGTTCTACTTCTTGTTTTAGTAATTCTATTTCTGATTGCTGTTCCTGAATAGCTGCAGCCATGATAGAGATTAAAGCATTATAGTTTATAGACTTATAACTTTCGTCTGGAGAAACGATACGAGCAGAGATCAGTTCTGGAATTATTTCCTCTACCTCCTGAGCCAGAAATCCATATTGCTTATCCTCAGGCAGTCGTAAGTATTCATATTCCTTTGATTTGAATTCGTAGGTGGTAGGATTGAGTTGTGTGATCAGAGAAATAGCATTTAGAATAGGAGCTTGATTCTTTTTAAGTCTCTGATCAGACAAACCATAGATGCTGCCTGAGATGCCGACATCTCCTAGTACATCTAGCATGTATGAAGGTGTGGTTGTTCCTATCCCTATTTTGTTAGCGCTACCATCAATATAGAAAGTGCCGGAATCAAAATTAAGATCGGTTACGGTGACTTCAGTTCCAGTAGGTACTATGCCACTGCCATCATAGATTCCATGGTTGCCACAGCTGAGAATAATTTCATTCTCCGAATCACAACCAAATAGATTATTCTGAATCGTCTTCGTTAGATTGCTTAAGGTAGGGAGTACATTTTGTATGATATTACAAAGTGCTTTACAATCCGAAAGCATTGGATTCCCACTCAAGTTAAAAGTCTGAGTTGCTCCTCCACCAAAAGTTGTAAGATTAGAGAGACCAGAAATATCGGAGAGAGTAGCATTGTCTTGTATTACTAGATGTGCATCTACTCTGTTTACACAAGAAAAGACATCTAGGTTTGTAACCAAAGGCATGTCTCTAACCTGCAGGCCCGTCCCAAATATTTTGAGGTTCTCCAGTCCAGTTAGGTCAGCCAGCTGAGGATTGTCGACGATACCTACATCTCCACCTGCGGGTCCTATGCCAGACAACTGTGAGATGTCAGTCAGAGTAGCATTCCTTGAAATCGAAATTTTCGAGATGGCTGCTTGATTTAAATTTTCTAGTCCAGCTAAGGAAGTTAGTTGATCATTATCTACTATGATAAGTTGATTGACAGAAGTAAGGTCGCTCAGAGGCGCAAGAGTCGTAATGTTGGAAGTTGTATTGGTGTAATCTCCCACTTGCAAAATCACATTGACTTCTGTGCACGGTGGTGTCGCTCCGCCGTAGGTGCTTTGGAAGTTGTCTACGTCAGTCTGTGTGGTCAAGAGTATTGTTGAATTTTCCCATAGGGTCGCAAGGACCCTGTGCTATAGCAAGAGTGCTGAATAAAATCAGCAAGACAGAAGTTGTTAGAGCTGAAGCTTTCATGATTTATTGAATTTAATCTATTGCAATAAATAAGATTCTGTACAAATAGAAAACCCCTAAATAGGGGTAAATCATGAGTGGTAGTGCTATTTTTTATTTCAAATTAGACTTAGTTCTTTTGCATTTACCTATTCTTTCTGCTTATGAATCTGGTAATCTTGCCACCATAAGATAGGGCATAAAAAAAGCCTAACTCAGATTAAACTGAATTAAGCTATTGTGGGCGATGAGAGACTCGAACTCCCGACCCCCTCGGTGTAAGCGAGGTGCTCTGAACCAACTGAGCTAATCGCCCTATTAGGGAGCTTCCTTTGAAGCGAGTGCAAATATAGATGCACGATATTCTACTTGCAAATTCTACACCAATTAAATCATAGTATTTTAGCTATATGGAAGCTAAAAACCCTTGGAAAACGGTGTCTGAGCAGCAAATTTATTCCAATCCATGGATAGAAGTCTATCATAATGAGGTGATTACGCCAGGAGGATCACCTGGTATCTATGGCAAAGTGCACTTCAAAAATGTAGCTGTAGGTGTGATTCCACTAGATGAAGCTAATAATACCTGGATTGTGGGCCAGTACCGCTACACTTTAGATAAGTATTCTTGGGAGATTCCAGAGGGCGGCTGCATCTTAGGTATGGACAAGCTTGCTGCAGCCCAGCGAGAGTTAAAGGAAGAGACAGGAATTACGGCTAAGAAATGGCAAGAAATTCTCTACTTACAGACTTCAAACTCAGTCACTGATGAAGAGGCTTATTTATATATAGCTAAGGAGTTAGAATTCGGATCTGCTGAGCCTGAAGATACGGAGCAATTGGAAGTCCGTAAGTTGCCTTTTAAGGCGTTAGTAGAATTGGTGCATGAAGGCAAAGTGACAGATGCGATGTCTGTGGCAGCAATCTTAAAAGTAGATTGGATGATGACTAGAAATCTGTTATAACTGAGTTAGTTCTTGTAGGTCAGTCAGATGGTGGAAGCCCCTTTTCCCATTTAGATGATGAGCAAGATACTCCTGCTCACTCTGACCTGGGGTAGGGATGAGATAGGCACCTATTCCAAGCGCATGATAATCCATGATAGAAGTATATCCTGACCGACTCACTATGGTGCGACTAGCAAGTATTATGTTGTTTATGGTTTTGCTGTCAGCTAGATTGTAGCTTTTCCATTTTTCAGGTAGGGGATAGGGTGCAGGGTCTTGAGTACCTCTTATTAGGCAGATTTTCTTATTGGTATTTTCTAGTACAGCTATTAACTTTTTTTCTAGATCTGATCTAGCAGGTTCTGGCCCACTGAGTATTAGGGTTAGATCAAAATCCTTAACTATTGTTTTTTCTGCGGGTTTGAATCTGGATAGGGCACCAATGAATTTGATGTTTTTTATACGTCGGTTTTGACTTAGGATGCCTGAGAGTAGGTGATCTTCGCTGTCGGGTATCCAACATTCTTCAAATTGATTGATAAAATACCTGTTCCCTCTTTCTAGAATACCTTTTAAGAGTGGGTTGTCGCTAAGGGGATTTAGCTGATGTGTAATTATGACAGAAGGGACGGAGCTATGTCTGAAGCCAAATCGACTATCGGAGATAATCATATCTGGCTTAAGGGTAGTGCATAGTTGCTTACATACTTTGTTCTCTGCTTGTATGGCCTTGGCAATATTCAGACTATTAGAGAGTACAATCTTCCCTAGAGAAGAGTGCTTGTACTGCACCTTGTAGGAGGGCACTTCTATGGTTAGCAGCTTAGGAAATTCCAGCTTCAGGAGATCTAGAGCTTGTCCATCACTGGCTACTAATACCTCTTTATTGTCACCAAGTAGCGACTCTATGATCGGGATACATCTAGTCGCATGTCCTAGGCCCCAGTTGAGGGGTGCAACTATTACTTTTTTGATCTCTGGAGATAATAGCTCCATGAGTAAGATTAGTTTTCTAATCTAATCTCATCATTGAACTTGTTCAGGAACTTATACTGTGTGATGTGCAAGTCATGGTCTTCTGTCAGCTTTATCCACTTTTTATGATTCATGTACCACTTCATCTGACGGGTAATAATACCTTTTTTGAAAAATGTGTACAGCAATGGATTTACACGAAGACTTATCGACGCATTAGGATAAGTTTCTATTATGAACTTCAGTTGTCTTTCTATCTCGTCAGGGAGAAGTTCTGCAGGCTCTATTTTACCTGAGCCATTACATGATGGGCAGACTTCTAGAGTATTTATTTTGAGTTCTGGCTTTACTCTCTGTCTTGTGATCTGAATGAGACCGAACTTACTTAGCGGTAGTATGGTATGCTGAGCTCTATCTCCATTCATAAATTCTTTCATCTTAGAATAAAGGATATTCTTATTCTCCTTATTTCTCATATCGATGAAGTCTATGATAATCAGACCTCCTAGATCTCTTAGTCTCAGTTGTCTGGCTATTTCTCTAGCGGCTTCTATATTGACCTTGAGAGCACCTGTCTCTTGATCTCTATTCTGAGATTTAGGGCCACTGTTTACATCTATGACATGCATAGCCTCAGTATGCTCTATCACGAGATAGGCTCCACTAGACATCGTTGGTGTCTTACTGAAACTAGACTTGATTTGCTTTCCTATGCCGTAGTGATCAAAGAGCGGTTTTTTGCCCTTGTATTGCGATACTATTTTGGCTTGTGTCGGAGCGACATTCTGTAGATAGCTTTTAGCATCATTATAGAGATCTTGATTATCTATGACGATTCTGTTAAATGAATCATTCATGATATCTCTAAGGAATCCCTTGGTCTTATCTACTTCACTCAGAACCTTCTGCGGTTTTTTAGATTTACCAAGTTCTTCTGTGATGATCTTCCACTTGGAGACTAAGTTGTTTATCTCATCATGTAGGTCAGCCACTTTTTTGCCTTCAGCAGCTGTTCTGATGATAATCCCAAAATTTTTGGGTTTGATGCTTTCTACTAGAACTTTGAGCCGTTTCCTTTCATCATTGTTCGTGATTTTTTTGGAAACGGACACGTTGTTCTTGAAGGCCGTCATAACCATGAATCGACCTGCAAGAGTGATCTCACAAGTAAGTCTTGGACCCTTAGTAGAGATAGGTTCTTTGAGGATCTGAACTAAGCAAGGTTGATTCTTTTTGAATACCCTGTCTATTTTCCCGTTTTTCTCATTCTCCTCTTGAAGTGAAAAATTTTCTAGTAGATGTCCTTTCACTTGCTTGTCCAGAGCCATTTTAGTGAATTTCTGGACGGACTTGATTTGTGGACCTAGGTCAGTGTAGTGCAAAAAGGCATCCTTTCTAATGCCTACATCAGTGAAGGCTGCATTAAGGCCAGGCCTTAGCATTTTAATATATCCCAAAAAGATATCTCCTACCGAAAATTGATTATCGTTCCTCTCCGTATGAAGCTCTACGAGCTTCCTGTCCTCAATTAAGGCAATTTCTACTTCCGTGGGAGTTGATTTTACTAATAACTCCTTTTCCAAAGTTGTAATGTTTGTTCAGGTGCTGTAGCGCAAATTTGCTATCGAATAAAACCGATGGGAAGGCTTTGCTACTTTGGAAATTAGTGAATAGTTATGCTATGGGAGATAGCTACAAATCACCTGATGTTCTTTAATTAAATAGACTAATTACAGGATAACTCCTGTAATTAGTCTATTTCTTTTTCTTATGTCTGTTTTTTCTAAGTCTCTTTTTTCTCTTGTGAGTAGAGATCTTGTGTCTTTTTCTTTTTTTACCGCAAGGCATATTTTCCTATTTTATTGTTTATCGCACATTAATTGTGCTTTCTCTGCTAAATTATTGTCGCCCTTTTGTCTAAGCACTTCAGCTAGCATACAATGAGCTTCTCTAAAAGTCGGGCGAAGTTCTATAACTTTTGTCAATCTTTCAACTGCTTTCTCTAATTGTCCCGTTTTTAATGAAAGTCTGCCTAGTTGCATGAGCACCGGAATGTTCTCAGGATGCTCTTTATTTAGACCTACCAACATCAGAATACCCTTCATAGGATTATCTTCTAGTGGGGCTTCTACATACGACAGGGCAAGATTGATCTTATTATCTATGTTTTCAGAATCAAAGGATAGTGCATTTTCTAGAGCCAACCGGCTTTTTGCTATAGCATGCTTTTTTTCATTGCTCTCTTCTAGTCTCTGGGCAGCTATCGAGTAGGTAGTACCAGCTATGCTCCATGAATCCATGTCATTTTGCATTTCTGCTATCTGCTCAGCGTAATGACCAGAAATCAGAGGTTGCTCAGCAGAAAACCATAAAGACGCTAACTTTTGTAAGTAGCTAAGTTTATCTGTATCTGTTTCTGCAAGCTTCAGTTGCTGTTCTAAGTCCAGAACTTCCATCTTGGTCTGTCCAGGAATCTTTGGTTTAGCATCTGCAATGACTCTATCTATACTTATTAATTCAAATTTTTGGACTCTTGAC
Source organism: uncultured Saprospiraceae bacterium (assembly GCA_937921825.1). Lineage (GTDB taxonomy): Bacteria > Bacteroidota > Bacteroidia > Chitinophagales > Saprospiraceae > RFSX01. The sequence goes on along the minus strand of CAKZVK010000061.1, from coordinate 57,532 downwards.
TTTTCAAGATCTTTATGTTCCGAAGATTTAGTGTCGCAACCAAAATATAACAGCATGAATAGCCCTAAGAATAAGGCGATGGTTATAGTTTGGTTCTTATCCAGCATTATTTGCTACGCCGTTGTCTTCTTCAGGAAGTGAGGTTACTTTTTCTTTGACTTGGTCTACAAATATTTTTGCAGGTTTGAAAGAAGGGATATAGTGCTCTGGAATTTCAATAGCAACATTTTGCTTGATGTGTCTTCCGATTTTCTTTGCTCTCTTCTTTATTACGAATGATCCAAAGCCTCTTATGTAGACATTTTCTCCAGAAGACAATGAAGATTTTACTTCTTTAAAAAATTCTTCCATTGCCACTAAAACATCCACTTTGGGAACACCAGTTTTCTCGGAGATGACGGCTACAAGATCAGCTTTTCTCATTTTATCGTAAATTATTGATTAGTAAGTGTTTATGAGACCAATTCTTTTCAAGGGACGGCAAATTTCGCAAAATTTATCGTTTATGGAAATTATTGGAGTTCTTTTTTAATGTCGATTTTTCTGATTGCGTTAAATATAGCTAATTGTCTCTGTCTCAACTATATATAGAAGATTTAAAACTTAAAATAATTAGCTTCGCAGTTTTTAATGGCCCATGGGGTTTAATTAACAATTAGGTACATATGATTTATTCAATGACAGGTTATGGAGAAGCGACGAGGGAAGTAGGAAAAAAGAAATACAATATAGAGGTGCGGTCATTGAATGGGAAGAACACTGATATCAGATTTAAGTCCAATACGAATCTTAGAGATAAGGAACTCGTACTGAGAAAACTTATTACTGATATGGGACTCAGAGGAAAATTTGATGTCAATCTAACTATAAGCTCTGAAGGCGAAGAAGACTCGCAGATAAATCAGAATGTGATGGATCGCTACTACAAGGACCTCATGGCCTTCGCTGCTAATAAGTCTATTGAAACAGGAGATATCTTACAGACCCTTATCAGACTCCCTAATGTTGTCCAACTGGGGGATGATAAAATTACGGATGATGAATGGGGAGTGATCGCTGCGATGGCAGAAGAAGCTATGCAGAAGCTTAATTCATTCAGAAAATCTGAAGGCCAGTCACTAAGTGCGGATCTCCAAGAGAGAGTGGCTAACATCAGAGAAGCCCTTGTTGCCGTGGATCAGTTTGAAGAAACAAGAATCAGCTCTATCAAGGAACGTATCAGAAAAAATCTGAACCAGCATCTAGGGGATGAGCAAGTAGATCAAAATCGATTTGAGCAAGAGATACTTTTCTACTTGGAGAAACTAGATATAAATGAAGAAAAGGTCAGACTATCTCAGCATTGCACTTTCTTCCTAGAAGAGTTAGCCAAAGAAAAGATACAGAAGGGAAAGAAGCTTAATTTTATAAGCCAGGAGATGGGTAGAGAAATAAACACCTTGGGGGCTAAAGCCCAGCAGTCTGATATCCAGCAACTCGTCGTCAGGATGAAAGACGAACTAGAGAAAATTAAAGAACAAGTTTTAAATACCTTATAAAATCTAAATAGTCATCAAGGGTCCATACGACATGGTTGTATTTACTGCGCCTTCGGGAGCAGGCAAAACCACAATAGTGAAGCATCTGCTGGAAAAATATGCAGATCAGTTGTCCTTTTCTATCTCAGCGACCACCAGAGAGAAGAGAGCGAATGAGGTGGACGGTAAAGATTATTATTTCTTATCGGAAACTGAGTTCAAGGAAAAGATCACTGAAAATGAATTCATTGAATGGGAAGAAGTCTACGCAGATAGATATTATGGCACCTTGCGCTCGGAGGTAGATAGAATAGTATCTGCAGGATGCAAAGTGGTTTTTGATATAGAAGTGAATGGTGCACAGAGTATAAAGGAGCGCTATGATGACAGATGCTTAGTAATTTTTGTTAAGCCTCCCTCATTCAGAGTATTAGTGCAGAGATTGACTAAAAGAGGTACTGAAACCCCCAAAAGCCTCGAAAAAAGAATAAAGAGAATAAAGAAGGAGCTATTATACGAAGAGTCCTTTGATCTGGTGCTCCTCAATGATATCTTAGAAGATACTCTTAGAGAAGCTGAACAGATCATCAACAAATACGTTCTGGAGTAGTATGATTCAGCAAACAAAAACGACAGAAGGCATTACTATAACTATCTCTTCTTATTACGAAGAGGGATCTTCTCGTCCGCTGAATCAATATTTCGCTTTTTCTTATGTTGTAGAAATTGTAAACAATAGCCCTTTTGAGATCCAATTGCTGAGAAGATATTGGATCATCAGAGATGCAAATTGCGATGTCAAAGAAGTAGAAGGTGCAGGAGTCATAGGTCAAACCCCAATCTTAAAGCCCGGGCAGTCCCACAGTTACTCCTCATGGAGCCCACTGGCTACTCCTATAGGCAAAATGGCCGGTTACTACACCATGAAAAGGCTCATGGATGGCAGTAGTTTCAAGGCATACATTCCTGAATTTCAATTAGTTGCAGATTATCTTAGCAACTAAAATAGATTAATCCAATCTCTCTTTTAAGATTACTTAACCGATACAACTTTAAGAAATCTTAGTCTATTAGTTCCAATATCAATGATCTCATACTCTAATGATTTCCTGGCCTCTAGGAGATTCTTAAATCTTTTGTTCTATCAAATTGAGGGTACTGTTTACTGTTCTTTTTGTGACTGATAAAAATGGCTGTATAGTACTGGGGGAAGCTCCATATGATTTAAAATATTAAGGAAGTTTTTAGTCTACCGGTGCTCTATTTTAAGTGCAATCTAGACTACTTTTCGTTATATATTTTCTATGAATTTCCGATTTGGCACAATAAAATGAAAATAAATTATTCTCTTAAATAGCTGTAAATCAGCACTTTGCATTCTTTTCAGTAATTATATATTAAATAATTAATTAATACGTAGGGGTTAGAGCTCTCTACTACTGTCCTATTACTGTTAAAGTACCTTTTCATCAGACCGTTCTGCTATCCTATATAGCTTAATTATAGGCCGGTCCCACTTTTCTTTTTAACCGATTAAAAATAAAACCGATGATGCGACATCTACTTGGTGTTGTGGTACTTTTTTCAATTACTACAACCTTTTTACAAGCTCAGATTACCTGTGACAGCCCACTAACTGTAACGATACAGGGCTCTACTTCACAAGATCCATTAAATGTAAGCTGTACACCTATGCAGCCTACTTGTAATGTTTCTAGTGGTGCCTTAGACGGCGGTGTTGATGTAACAGTGACAGGAGGATCTACTCCATTTACTTTTGTTTGGCAGATGGACGGAACAGACATGTCCGATGTAACAGAGGACCTTTCCAATTTAGGAACAGGGACTTACGCCGTTACAGTAACTGATGCCAATAATTGTACTGGAGAATGTTCAGTAACCTTAACCGAACCTACTCCAGTAGATGTAGCTGGTGAACCTACAAACTTAGATTGTAACTCTGGTAGTGGAGCACCTTCGGGAGGTATAAATATTACGCCAAGTGGAGGCCAAGGGACAGATGAAGCTGATTATACCTACGCATGGACGACACCAGATGGTAGCGGCTTAGTTCCGACTGATGCAGATCAGGCAGACTTAAGTGCCGGTACTTATACAGTAGTTGTAACAGATGTCAATGGCTGTACAGATTCAGACAGTTGGACTCTAACAGAGCCTACACCAGTAGATGTAATCGGAACAACAACTGACCTTACTTGTAATGCTTCTAATGGACCAGCAAATGGTATCATAGATATTACGCCAAGTGGAGGCCAAGGAACAGATGAAGCTGATTATACCTACGCATGGACGACACCAGATGGAAGTGGACTGAACCCAACAGGTGCAGATCAGTCAGGCTTAAGTGCAGGAACATATGAGGTAGTAGTGACGGATGGTAATGGCTGTACAGATTCAGCGAGCTTCACACTTAATGAACCAATGATCATATCGATTTTAGCGTCTACGACAGACCTAGATTGTCATGCCGATAGTGGTCCAGCAGATGGAGAAATAGATATTAGTGTCACTGGGGGAACACCTGGATACACTTATGCATGGACGACTGCAGATGGTAGTGGTTTAGTAGCATCAGACGAAGATCAGACAGGCTTGAGTGCAGGAACATATGATCTTGTAGTAACAGATGCCAATGGTTGTACACAAACAGATACATATACACTTACGCAGCCAGATGCTGTAGAAGTGGCAGGTGCGCTTACTAACTTAGACTGTAATTCAGCAAGTGGCGTTCCTACAGGAGCAATTGATATCACAGCAAGTGGAGGTCAAGGATCTAACCCAGGCGATTATACTTATAACTGGATGACTACAGATGGTAGCGGCTTAGTAGCCACAGATGCAAATCAGACAGGCTTGAGTGCTGGTACCTATGATGTAACAGTGACAGATGCCAATGGCTGTACAGTGACAGCAAGCTATGATCTTACCGAGCCAACGCCAGTAACAGTTGCTTTAGCTCAAGATCCAATTAACTGTAGTTCATTAGACCCAGCGACAGGTATAATGTTGACACCAGGAGGTGGAACAGAGGCTGGAAATTATGATTATGCATGGACAGGCCCAGCAGGCGAGACTGCATTGAATGCGACATCGCAGAATCAGACAGGCTTGACGACAGCAGGTACGTATAATGTAACAGTAACAGATGATAATGGCTGTACTGCGACAGGGACTATAAATGTAACGGTACCAGATCCAATTACAGCGGACTTAGCGTTTACGCAACCGACCTGTAATGTATTGAGTACACCTGCAGTAGATGGAACAATAACAATAAGTAATGAATTAGGCGGAACAGCTCCATATAGTTATGCATGGACAGGACCAGGTACAGATAATGCCGATGGTGCTAATCAGACAGGCTTAGGAACTGGAAGTTATAGTGTAACAGTATCAGATGCATTAGGCTGTGAGTTTGTATTGACACAAGACTTGATAGAGCCTACGCCAGTGACAGTTGCTTTAGCACAAGATCCGATTGACTGTAGTTCACTAGATCCAGCGACAGGAATAATGTTGACACCAGGAGGTGGAACAGAGGCTGGAGATTATGAATATGCATGGACGGGACCAGCAGGCGAGACTGCATTGAATGCGACATCGCAGAATCAGACAGGCTTGACGACAGCGGGTACATATAATGTAACAGTAACAGATGACAATGGCTGTACTGCGACAGAGACGATAAATGTAACGGTACCAGATCCAATTACAGCAGACCTAGCGTTTACACAACCGACCTGTAATGTATTAAGTACACCAGCAGTAGATGGAACAATAACAATAAGTAATGAGTTAGGCGGAACAGCTCCATATAGTTATGCATGGACAGGACCAGGTACAGATAATGCCGATGGTGCTAATCAGACAGGTCTTGGAGCTGGTAGTTATACAGTAGTTGTATCAGACGCTTTAGGCTGTCAGGTGACATTGACACAAGACTTGGTAGAGCCTACCGAAGTAGTAGTAACAGGTATGCAGACGGATCTTGATTGTAACTCAGGTAGTGGAGCTCCTACAGGAGGTATCACAATAACACCGAGTGGTGGTCAGGGAACTACACAAGCAGATTATACTTATGCATGGACGACGCTTGATGGTTCTGGCTTAGATGCTACAGCAGCAGATCAGAGTAACCTAAGTGCAGGTACTTATACAGTAGTGGTAACAGATGCTAATGGTTGTACAGATGAAAATACTTGGACGCTGACAGAGCCTACAGCAGTAGATGTTACGGCATTGACGACAGACTTAGATTGTAACGTTTCTAATGGACCTCCGACAGGTCAGATAGATGTGATGCCAAGTGGTGGACAAGGAACAACAGATGGTGACTATACTTATGCATGGACGACTGATGATGGATTTGGATTGAATCCAACAGGAGGAGACCAGACAGATCTAGGTGCAGGAACCTATAATGTAACAGTGACAGATGTTAATGGCTGTACAGCAGAAGGATCATGGACACTTACAGAGCCAATTATCATCTCTATTCTAGCAAACTCTACTGACCTAGAATGTAATGATGCAAGTGGAGCTCCAGATGGTGCTATATCAATCACAGTAAGTGGAGGAACACCAGGCTATACATATGCATGGACTACAGCTGACGGAAGTGGCGTAGTGGCAACAGATGAAGATCAATCAGGCTTAAGTGCAGGAACATATGATCTAGTAGTGACAGATGCTAATGGATGTACACAAGCTGATTCTTATACACTGACAGAACCAGATGCAGTAGTTGTAGAGGGGACAGTGACACCACTCTTATGTAACGCATTAAGTGGAGCTCCTTCAGGAGAAATTAATATCACAGCGACGGGTGGTCAAGGATCTTCAGAAGGAGATTACGATTACCTATGGACAACGACAGATGGAAGTGGCCTAGTAGCTACAGCAGCTGATCAGACAGGTCTGAGTGCTGGTACTTATACAGTAGTAGTGACAGATGCGAATGACTGTACAGATACAGAGACATGGACCTTAGGTGAGCCGGATGCAGTAGAATGTACTTTGGATAGTCCAGTAGTAGGGTTAGGAGGAACTCATATCCTATGTGCTGGTGATGAGACAGGAACATTAAATGTAACAGCAACGGGAGGAACAGCACCATACCTCTACAGCTTAGATGGTGGAGCGACAACTCAGACAAGTTCGACCTTTGTGTCATTATTAGCAGGAGTACATACAGTAACTGTGATTGATGCTAATGGTTGTGAGTCAGAATGTATGTATGAACTACTTGAGCCTGAGCCATTGAATGCAGGTACTTGTGTAGTAGCTGATTTATGTCAGCTGAATGAAGGGGAGATCGAAGTAGCAGCAGAAGGTGGAGTAGCACCATATGTAGTGACATGGATTTCAACTACAGGAGGAACATTGAATGAGACACAATTGACAATAACAACTGATGGAGGTTCAGTAATCTTCACAGGAGCAGAAGGAGGTGAAACATATGTGTTCACTGTAACTGATGCTAATGGTTGTGAGTTTTAGAAAAGCAATAATAATTAATCTTAATAGAATACATCAGTGAAATTACTTCTGAACATACTATTACTATTGATAACATATTCATATGGTTCAGGGCAGGAGCTCTGCTCTGGACCATTGAATATCACTGTCAATGGTTCATCTACAGGTATTCCAATGGCGGTAGATCATTACAGTTATGATATATTTTGCCTAGGTCTAGATGAGGGGGCTATAGAGCTGCTTATAGACGGAGGAACACCAGAGTTTACTTGTACATGGAGTAATGGAGCAACCACTGAAGAACTTGTAAATCTCGAAGCAGGTACTTATTCAGTGACTATCACTGATGGAAAGAATTGCATTGATTCATTGACAGTGGATATTGAAGAGATTCATCCATTGGCCAATGACATGTACCTGATTGATGATGATGGATGTGGTATCTGCTATCTATCTGATAGCGTCTCATCTTATTTCTATTCAGAAATCGACTATATGATCTATATGGAAGATGTTGCTGACGGAATAGATATAGGAGATATAGAAGTATGTACTGAGACACATATAGAGACAATGATCATAAACGAGAATCCAGCACTAAGAAGATCATGGTGTATAGATTCTGAAGGTGGATTGTCTACTATAAGATTATTTTTTACCGATGAAGAGTTTAAGTATCTAATGGAGGATGCTTCAGTACCCTATATTAAATCTGCAAACTTAATTGTACAGGGTTTTAATGGGGGAGGATCAACACCAGATGACTTTGAGATAGAATTATCTGTGGGTAATATAAGCTTAGCACTTTTTGATAACATAGCTAATGTGTGGTCAGTAGAGTTTACGGTAGAGTTACCACCCGGTAATACTTGTTTCTTTCTTAAGCATATCAGAGATGAGTCTCAAAAGACTATTGATGAATTGACTTCTCACATAGAAGAAGCTGATTTTAGGATAATACAGAATCCAGTAACGACACATGTTCAGCTAGAAGTGAATCATATCAATTGTGTCCTCAGTGGAAATATTTATATCGAAGACGAAATACAACAGTTGGTTTATAAGAGCAGGTTTGTAGATTCTTATTTAGGTATTCAAACTTTTGACGTAAAAGATTATGCGGCGGGGATGTACTTTTTGACCATTGACTTTCCCAAGGCTAAAATATCGAAGACATTTAAGTTTATCAAAGTATCACATTGATAAAAAAGTAAATTGGATAATTTAACAAATACATATAATTACTTGCAGTCGCTGATGAGGTTGTTTCTGTTATTGATGTTTTCAATAATGAGCATAGGAGTACTTACTTCTCAATGTGTCACAGCCTTTCCAGAGAATGAAAGTTTCGAATTTGGTCTCGGTTCTTGGACACAATCGATCAGTGATGATTTTGATTGGGCGAGACTGGATGTGCCAACTCCTACGACGGGAACTGGCCCTGTGTCAGCTATGAATGGTGCGCATTATTTGTATGCTGAGGCAACAGGTAATAGTAACAATACGGCGACTATTGAGACCTGTCTTGATTTAACAACTTATTGCCATGCAGAGATAGAATTTAACTATCATATGTATGGTTCTAATGTAGGTCAGCTAATTCTTGAGGGTAGTACTGATGCCGGTCTTACCTGGACTTCTATCTGGAGTGAGAGTGGTGACCAAGGTTCAAGCTGGTACGTTAGAAAAGAGAGTTTGACTTCATTTACTGGAGGTCAGTTGTTGTTAAGGTTTAATGCTAGCAACTTGGGTGACTTAGGGGATATAGCCTTAGATAATGTTAGGGTAAGAGCTCTTACAGTGCCAGAGATCTCTAACATTTCTCATGTAGAACCAAGGTGTGAAGATGATAATGGTTCTATTACCGTTAGTATCGTTGATGTCATTAATGTAGATAGTATTAACTTTTCGATAGACGGTGCTGTTACTTGGATGAGCCCTGTAGCTGATAATTCAGGAACAGTTGATTTTACAAACTTAGGCCCAGGATTTTATGATCTGTGGGTAAGAAATAATAATGGCTCATGCGAGGTGAACTTAAGCGATGTGACTTTAGTGAATCAAGCTAGTCCAGTTGTTACCTTTTCAATGTCAACTGTGACTTACTGTGACCATGAGTCTTCTTTTAGTTTATCCGGTGGTATGCCATTAGGAGGAGAGTATGTAGGAACGGGAGTTGATGCAGGATCTTTCATCCCTTCTTTAGCAGGGCCTGGAGTGCATACAATTACTTATACTTATACTGATAGCAATGGTTGTGAGGATTCTGAATCATTAGATCTGACAGTACATGCTGCACCTACTGTGAGCTTGGTATTAACTACAACAATTGATTGTATAGATAATAATAGTCTGAGTTTGACAGAAGGACTTCCAGCTGGAGGAGAGTACAGCGGACCTGGAGTTACAGGAACTAATTTCGATGCTAGTGATGCCGGCGTAGGAATTCATACGATTACCTATACTTATAAGGATGTATATGGATGTGAGAATACTGCAACAGATGATATTCAAGTTTTTGACTTGCCTAACGTTGCGCTAAATTTACCAACAGCAACTATCTGCGATAATGTTACGACTTTAGCATTGTCAGGAGGAACACCTACTGGAGGAAGTTATACTGGTCTAGCAGTTACTGGAACTAACTTTGATGCTAATGCAGCAGGAGTAGGAGTACATACTATAACTTATACTTATACAGATGGCAATGGTTGTACAAATGTTGCAACAGATAATATAGAGGTATTTGCTCAGCCTACAGTAACTTTTAGCTTGAGTGATAACACCAGTTGTGTTACGGAATCAGGCTATGATCTTTCAGGTTCTGTGTCTCCTTCAGGGGGTAACTTTTCTGGAGCAGGTGTAACAGGAAGTATCTTTGATGCAAATGTCGCAGGTGTGGGAACACATACTCTGACATATAGTTACACAGGTAATAATGGATGTAGTGATGATGCTACTGTAGATATGATAGTTCATGCTTTACCTACAGTCAGTTTAGCTTTAGGGACTACTTCAGCTTGCGATAATCAAACAGTCCTTGCTTTGACAGGAGGATCTCCTTCAGGGATCAGCTTTTCTGGAGCAGGTGTAACAGGTTCTAATTTCGATGCGAGCGCAGCAGGAGTTGGAGTACATACAATTACTTATTCATACACAGATGGAAATGGTTGCACTAATACTGCTACCGATGATATACAGGTTTATGCGCAGCCGACTGTTTCGCTAAACTTAGTAAATAATTGGGATTGTGAAGACAATTCAGCTTTGGTATTGGATGGAGGTATTCCTGCCGGAGGAAGTTATTCTGGCGTAGCTGTTGATGGTGATAATTTTGATGCTAATTCAGCAGGAGTTGGAGTACATACAATAACGTATACCTATATAGATGATTATGGTTGCGAGAATTATGCAACTGACGAGATTACTGTACATAGTTTGACTACAGTTTCTCTTAGTCTTTCTTCTGATCTGCTTTGTGAAGATCAGCCAGGTGTAAATCTAGATGGGGGCATGCCAGCGGAAGGAAGTTATTCTGGAACAGGAGTTTCAGGTACATGGTTTGATGCGGCAATTGCAGGAGTAGGGGTACATACAATAACTTACACTTACACTGATCCAGTAGGATGTGTTAATTCTGCAACAGACGTTATAACTGTAAATGCATTGCCAACAGTGACTTTAACTTTGGATAAAGGAGAAGCTTGTTTGGATGAAACGATAACTCTTTCTGGTGTCTCGCCATCGGGAGGGACTTTCTCAGGCTCAGGTGTAACAGGAGATGACTTTAATGCTTCAGAAGCAGGTGTAGGAACTCATACCATAACTTATACTTATACAGATGTAAATGGTTGTACTAATGTCGCTTCAGACTTTATAGAAGTATATGACTTGCCTTCAGTACAATTAAATTTAGCTAATGATTCAGCTTGCGAAAATAATACAGGCCTTGCGCTTTCAGGAGGTTTTCCTGCGGAAGGTGTCTATTCAGGTACAGCTGTAACAGGATCTACTTTTAATCCTAGTGTCGCTGGCGTAGGTACACATACTATAACATACACATACACTGATGACAATGGCTGTATCAATTCTGCTACTGATGACATTTCAGTATATGCTTTGCCAGCTGTGACACTTAACTTAACACAAACAGAAATTTGTTCTGACGAGCCGGGCTATACACTTAATGGAGGAGCACCAGCAGGTGGGACCTATTCTGGAACTGGGGTAGGCGGAAATTATTTCAATGTCGTTACTGCTGGAGTAGGTGTACATACAATTACTTATACATACACAGATCCTACTTCTGGTTGTGAAAGCTCAGCTACTCAGGATGTAGAAGTTTTTGCTTTGCCTAATGTAGAACTTTTCTTGACAGATGATGAAGAATGTAGTTACAGTACTACTCTCGCATTAGGCGGTGGTACACCGTTCGGTGGCACATATACTGGGCCAGGAGTTACAGCTGGAAATTTTGATGCTTTTGAAGCTGGGATAGGCACACATATTATTACCTATACTTATATTGATGCTAACGGTTGTATGGATACTGCTACAGATCAGATGGTAGTGCATTCTGATACTTGGGTAGGGCTAACGCTTACAGACGATACAGAATGTAACAACAGCACATTAAGAGAACTGACCGAAGGATTGCCAGCAGACGGAACCTATTCTGGACCAGGTGTATCAGGGACTAACTTTGATGCGAATGTTGCAGGGATAGGGGTACATACTATAACTTATACTTTTACAGATGCATATGGCTGTAGCTTTTCTGCATCTGATGATATAACAGTCTCTGCACCTCCAGTAGTAAGTTTAGATTTGCTGACTGATGAAGGATGTGAAGATGAATCTGGATTTACCCTGGATGGTGGTTCTCCTGCAGGGGGAACGTGGTCTGGTACTGGGGTATCTGGCAATTATTTTGATATAACAGTTGCTGGTCCTGGAGTACATTCTGTCACTTATAGTTATACAGATCCAAGTTCAGGATGTGAAAATTCAGCATCGCAGAACGTTTCTGTTTACAGTCTTCCAAATGTAGCTTTAGACTTCTCTGTAGATCAAGCTTGTATCTCAAGTACGACTTTTACACTTACTGAAGGACTACCAGCGGTTGGAACATATAGTGGAACAGGTGTGACAGGTACTAACTTTGATGCGAGTGCTGCAGGTCTTGGTACGCATACTATTACTTATACGTATACAGATGGAAATGGATGTACTAATGTAGCTACCGATGATATAACAGTTAATGCATTACCAAATGTAACTTTGTCATTACCGAATGCAGCTTTCTGTATAAATAGCTCAGATGTAACACTATCTGGAGGCTCCCCAACAGGAGGTACTTACACTGGCTTAGGAGTATCTTCTAATGTGCTAAGTCCTAGTGATGCTGGTCTAGGATCTCATACTATCACTTATACTTTTATAGATGCAAATGGTTGCGAAAACAGTGCAACTCAAAATATAACTATTAATAATGTACCTACTGTAACCTTTGCCTTATCTGATACAGATGGCTGTCTTTCTGAGACAATTCATGCATTGGATGGAGCAAGTCCAGTAGGAGGTGGTTTTTCTGGACCAGGTGTATCAGCGAATAATTTTGATGCGAGCTCTGCTGGAATAGGAACCCATACAATCACGTATACTTATTCTGATGTCAATGGTTGTGTAAGCACAGCTACAGATTATATCACAGTAGAGAATGTGCCTTCACCTAATCTTACACTTGCAGAAGATGAATCTTGTGTAACCGGAGGCAGTATAGCGCTTTCTGGAGCTACGCCTTCTGGAGGTACATGGTCTGGACCAGGAGTAACAGGAGCTAATCTTGATCCTAGTGCCGCTGGGGTAGGAGCACATACTATAACTTATTCATTTACTAATGGTTCTTGTTATACTGAAGTAACAGACACCTTTACAGTATATGGTACGCCGACGCCGACTCTTACACTACCGACTACGGAGCTTTGTATAGGAGAAAGAATAAATTTAGCAGGAGAATCTCCAACAGGAGGTTCTTGGTCTGGTGCAGGAGTTTCTGGTAGTAGATTTATATCTAGTTCAGCTGGTATAGGCACCCATACGATCACATACACTTATACAGACGCTAATGGATGTGTAGGGACAGTAACAGATCAGATCACTGTTTATGATCTTCCTGTTGTAACTTTAAACTTACCACTTGATGAAGATTGTGAAAATAATACAACCCTAACCTTATCAGGAGGCAGCCCTGCAGAAGGTACTTTCTCTGGTAATGGCGTAACAGGTACTAACTTCAATGCTTCAGTAGCTGGAGATGGAGTGCATGCGATCACCTATTCATTTACTGATACTAATGGCTGTGAAAATTCTGCCGTTCAGAATATTACGGTGAATACAGTGCCTAATGTTACTTTTAATTTACGAACTGATGAGGCTTGTATAGATGGTGCAAATGTTACTTTGGATAGAGCTAGGCCTATCGGTGGAGTATGGTCAGGACCAGGTGTAACTGGAAACCAGATAGACCCAAGTGCAGCTGGAGTAGGAGTGCATACAATTACATATAGCTATACTATCAATGGTTGTACTAGTGCGGTTACAGATCAGTTTACTGTTCATGCTTTACCAACTGTTACATTAACTTTACCACAAGTAGAGTATTGCCTTGGTGACATAATAACCTTGACAGGAGGAATGCCTAACGGTGGCACATATTCTGGACCAGGTATAAATAGTTCTAACGGAGAGTTTAACACAGTTGTGGCGGGTCTTGGATCTCATACCATAACTTATGAATATACAGATGCCAACGGATGTATGGCTTCTACCACACAAAATATCCAAATCAATGATGTCCCAGCAGCAAATTTAACTTTAGGGGTTAATGAAGGTTGTGCGACAGATACTAGTATACCATTGTCAGGAGGATTTCCGGCAGGTGGTGTATATTCTGGGCCAGGGGTTACAGGTAATATCTTAGATGCTACACATCCTTCTGCAGGTCAAGGTGTACATACTGTAACTTATACATACACTGATACCAATGGATGTGAAGCAGTAGCAATAGATGAACTGACTGTCTATTCTAGTCCTGATGTAAATTTTACTACACAGGATGAATACTGTGGACAGAATAATGGCGCAGTGAGTTTTACTTTTACTAATAACTCAGACATATTCTGGATAGAGTTCAGTCTGGATGGCGGCCTCACTTGGCAGTCTGCGGTGAGAGATAATACTGGTGGTGTCACATATAGTTTCTTGAGTTCTGGCAGTTATGATTTACTAGTGCGAAATGGAAACGGTACTTGTGAGCAAAGTGTAGGAACAGCAGTAATTAACAACTTAGGCGGACCGACTGCGAATGCAGGTCCTGATGCTACTATATTCCCACCAGGGTCTACTACACTAAGTGGTAGTGGTGGAAATTTCTATCAGTGGAGTCCATCTGCGGGATTGAGTAATACAAATATTCCTAATCCTGTTGCAAACCCTGCAGTGACTACAACTTATACTTTGGAAGTAACTGATCTTAACGGTTGTAGAGATACCGATGAGGTTACTGTAATTGTAGTCCCTCCTTGTGCAGGAACTATTGGTACAGTAGATGGTGACTTTCCATACAGAGAGAGCTTCGAGAATGGTCTAGGCTTATGGAGCCAAGAGTTAGGTGCTGATAACTTTGATTGGGTAAGAAATACTGGAGGTACTCCATCTGGTAGTACAGGTCCTTCAGCAGCTTCAGACGGAAATTGGTATGTCTATGCTGAGGCTGACGGCAACAATAATGAAGTAACAATTTTAAAGAGTCCTTGTTTTGATCTAACGGATGAGACCTGTGCTCAAATGAATTTTGACTATCATATGAATGGTAGTGCAATGGGTTCACTAGAAATTCAAGCCTCCATTGATTTCGGACAGACATGGACTACAATCTGGACTGAGTCTGGAAATCATGGAAATACATGGAATAATGGAATCCTAGAATTATTAGGATTTGTAGATCAGATCTTACAATTAAGATTTATAGCTACTGTAGGATCTGGGAACACAAGTGACATAGCCATAGACAATGTAGATTTTATTACTACGGGATGTGGATGTGATGATACCAGTTCTCCATTTGAGAATTTCAACTTAGTCCCTGATCCTCAACCATTCTCTATTGATATAGATTGTGATGGTGATGCAGATATGTTAGCAGGTGGTGATGGAGAGTTATTCTTCTTTGAGAATAATGGGAATGGTACATATACTGATCAGACAGGTACAGTTAATGATATTATGCCTACTCTGACGCATCAAGATATGACTCTGGGTTTTTGTGATCTTGATGGTGATGGTGATTATGATATGTCTATCGTTGGTCAAGAGGCATTTAATAAGAGATTTTACTGGAATACAGGAACCAAGACAGATCCAGTATTTACTCCAGCTGGTTCTGGTGGTACACCTCCTAACCCAATTACTGTCTTTAACTTCGCACCTCTAGATGGAGGTGTATGGATTGGATATGCAGATCCAACTATTTTCTGGGCGGATTTGGATGGAGATAATGATTTTGATGCGGTGATAGGAGGTAAGTTAGGCTGGTTTTTATACTATGAAAACGTAGGTGATGAGAATAATCCAAGTTTCGTAAATAGGACAGGTTCGGCGAATCCATTTAATGGATTACGTGTAGACGGAGCAGATGAAGGAAATGGTATAATACAGTATGAATCTGCACCATTTTTGATAGACTGGGATGGTGATGGTGATTTGGATATGTTTTCTGGAAACCAGATATCTACTGTTCAGTATTTTGAAAATATTGGAACAGCTACAAATCCTCAGTATGTAGAACGACCAGGAGCGACAAATCCTTTTGATGGTGTTATCTTCTCCGAGGATTCTCATTTATCTATTATTGATGAGGATTGTGATGGTGACTGGGATGTATTCTATGGGGTAGGTGATACACCTGATGATGCAGAAATCACATTATGTGATTTATTAGTCGCTGTACCTAATAATGCAATTCCGAGTTCAGATCAATCTAATTATTGCGCAGGAGCTTCGGCATACCTTGATGAATTAGGTACAACTGGAGTCGAATGGGAATGGGAAGGGCCTAATGGATTTACAAGTAGTATCCAGAACCCAACTATTTCTAATTTGACATCTGCTGATGCAGGAGAATATACCGTTACAGTAACAAATGCACAAGGTTGTGAGCACGTAAACACTATAGAGATAACCGTAAGTGACGGCACGGCAGATGCAGGTGCTGATGTATGTATAGAGCAAGGAGAAAGTACGACTCTCAATGGGCAAGGAAATGGCATAAGCTACAGCTGGAGTCCGTCGACGGGTCTTAGCTCATCAACGATCTTAAATCCGACTGCAACACCAGTCGTCACAACGACTTACGTGCTTACAGTAACTGGACGATTTGGATGTCAAGCGACTGATGAAGTGACAATTATAGTCAAAAGTGATGTCTGTGAAGAGGAAGAAAATATTTTCGAAGCGGATTTTGAAAATACGACAGGAGATAACTTCTGGACAATGAATACCACTGCTACAGATGGTGACTTTGAAATAGCGGTTCCATTCCCTTATTATACTGCAGGTAACCTAATGGAATTAACGGCACAAAGTGGAGATCGAACTCTTCTTACAGGAAATAACTTTGGACAAGATCTAGATGGTGGTCCAGCTACAGCGAGGTCTAGAAATATTGTAATCTCACCGACAGCTACTAATGTAGATATGAGTTTCTACTGGTATATGTCTCACGCTTATAATGGCAATAGTGCTGATTACTTGAATATTGAAATTAGAGATGCAAGTAATGGAACTACACTTGAGACCTTAGTTAGTGAGACAGGTTCTAATTATAATAGACCTGCAGTCTGGACTTTCCATAATGCTAACCTAGCAGCACATGCAGGAAGGACGATTTATATATGGGTAGAAGCCGCTGATTTCCCTGGTGGAAGTAAGATGGAGGTTGCCTTAGATGATATTATTATTACAGAAACCTTTGAGACAACGGCAACATTCACAATGTCTGATGTTGACTACTGCGAGGAAGATCCAATTATCACCCTGTCTGGAGGAATGCCAGCAGGAGGAGTATATTCAGGACCTGGTGTAGTGGGCAATACCTTTGATCCGGCAATCGCTGGACCAGGTGTACATCAAATACTATATGAGTATACTACAACTATGGCATGTATCGCCACTGCAGGTACTTTAATAGAAGTATTTGAGATACCTCTAGTCGAAGTGGACTTAACTGTCCCTGAAGCTTGTGATATCGAGACTTCTGTAGCCTTATTTGGAGGTTTGCCTACAGGAGGAACTTACTCTGGAACTGGTGTGACTGGTTCTACTATGAACCCAAGTGAGGCAGGTGCTGGTACGCATGTAATTACCTATACCGTTACAGATGTTAATGGTTGTGAAAATTCAAGTACTGCAGAATTTGTTGTCATTAGCTCACCAGTTGTGACAGCAGTTAATTCTGAGAATGCATCTTGTGATCTAGATAATGGAAGTATTACTATTGACTTCGATGATGTCAGTGGTGTCACCAATATAGAATTCTCTTTAGATGGAGGATTCACATGGGAAACGGCAATTACAGATGACCTAGGATCTCTAACGTATAGTGACTTGTTACCTGGGTCATATGATGTGTGGGTAAGAAATGCAGATGCTGACTGTCAGGTAGATGTGGATGATGCTATAATAGTAGACGAGCCTAGTCCTCAAGTAGATGCAGGTCTAGATCAGAAAGTATGTGATGGAACTTCTGCCTCTACTACAGCTACTGTGATAGGAGGGACGGCACCACTAAGCTACGCTTGGACAGGGCCTAATAGCTTTACCAGTAGTTCATTGATGATAGATATGGCTAATGATGGCATATACTCTATTACAGTTACAGATGCTAATGGTTGTACGGCTACTGATAATGTCTACCTAAGATATTTTGAAGTAGAGCCAGGACAGATTTTAGAACCAGAAATTTTATGTCCGTCTAATGATCCGGATATTATAGAGAGCTTAGAACCAGGAATCTCTTGTAACAGACTAGATAATCACGAGTTCATTCATGACGTAGCTGGAAACTGGTTTTTATATCAGAATGTAGCTGCCAGTGCCAGCTTTACTATAGATAATAATAGTGAACTTTCTGGAGATAATTCTGCTTTCATAGATATATCCTCAGTTAGTGGTACTGATTGGCATATTATGCTCGTGCAGAATATAGGAGCAATCTACGCTGATGAAACATATGATTTTGTTTTCGAAGCCAAGGCTGATGCACCTAAGACGATTACAGTTCAAATGCAAGAAGCTCAGGCTCCTTGGACAAGTTATGGCTCTCAGACATTTAATATTGGGACGACATCCTCTACTTATACATGGTCAGGTATATCACCTAACATCGATCACAATAATGTGAAATTCCAGTTCAGAATAGGAGGAGATGATACTGATATATGGATAGATAATACGGTATTAGAACCTACTAACTGTACTAACTCTATAATAGAGTATGCTTGGGAATGTAGAGAGAGTAACGGTCTAGGTGGATGGTTGGCGTGGACTCAAATCGCAGGAGCAACATCTGCAGATTATGACCCACCAGTTCAGACTAATGATAAAGAATATAGAAGATTGGCAAATATTGAGGGCTGTCTAGATACTGAAGCTTCTAATATAGTCACAGTGGAATTATGTCCATGTACACTTATGGCTGATGGTACAGCAACTATATGTCCTGGTGATTCTACACCTCTTTCAGCTAGTGGAACAGGAGTAGGCACCTTAGTCTATGCATGGACACCAGCCGCTAGCTTAGATGACGCGAGTAGCGCTAATCCTTCTGCAACACCAACTGTGACGACAACGTATACAGTAACAATGACTGATGATAGAGGATGTTCTGTATCTGAAGATATTATAGTAACGGTAACTCCTGAAGTGATGGCTGACGTAGGTTCTGACGTAGAAATATGTGAGCAAGAATCTATTCAGCTTAGTGCAACAGGAGGATCATATTATTTATGGTCACCAGCTACTGGACTATCTAATCCAAATATTGCTGATCCGATAGCAAGTCCAACATCGACGACAACCTATACCGTCACAGTGACAGATGCTAATCTGTGTACTGATACAGATGAGGTGGTAGTAACGGTGTACCAAAAGATAGAGAATATAACAGTTAGTGCTGTAGATGCTTCTTGTGGATTAGAAAATGGTTCTATAACTATTACTTGGACTACTGATCCTAGCATCGCAGATATTGCCTTCTCTCTAGATGGAGGAGCTACCTATGAGGCAGTAATAGCAGCAAGTGCGAGAACAGTAACATACAGTAATTTACCTACTGGAAATTATGACATTTGGGTAAGAAGAAGTGATGAAAATTGCTTAGAAGATATATCAGATGCGGTTATTTCAGATCAACCTGCTCCAACAGTAGATGCAGGTGCTGATGAAGAAATATGTGCAGGCGACAATGCTACGCTTACTCCAGCTGTATCGGGAGGATCGACTCCTTATACTTATGCATGGGAAGGGCCAGCAGCTTATAGTTCCAGTGATCAAAACATAACAGTATCTACTGCAGGTAACTATATTGTTACTGTCACAGATGCTAACGGTTGTGCGGTTACTGACCTGGTCGTGGTAGAGATATTAGAACCAGAGCCTGGACAGATAGTAGAACCGATTATGGATTGTCCTGCTAATGACCCAGGTGTAATTACCAGTCTAGAACTAGGTTCTGTATGTAATATCATTTCTAATCATGAATTTGATAATGGTACTACTGCTTGGAATCCATTTGTAGGTGGTGGAGCGGGTGCTACTATGAGCATAGATAATAACAGTGTCTTGTCAGGAGAGAATGCACTCTATGTAGATATAACAACATTAACTGGTACTGACTCGCACATTATGCCTTTCCAAGTCATAGGTGCTATACAAGCTTCAGAAACTTATGAATTTTCTTTTGAAGCTGTTGCGGCAGCACCGAGGAATGTTACCGTAATGATTCAAGAAGCACAAGCTCCTTTTACAACTATATCAAGTCAGACATTTACTATCGGTACAACTCCTAACCAATACACATGGTCAGGGATTGCACCTGGGGTAGATCATAACAATGTGAGAATACAATTTGTATTAGGTCAAAGCGATGTCAACATCTGGCTAGATAATGCAGTACTCGAAGAGACAGGATGTACAGAGCCAGTAATAGAATATCAGTGGGAGTGCAGAGAAAGTGATGGTGCTGGGGGATGGAATGCATGGACTGCAATACCTGCAGCTACTTCCAGTAGCTATGACCCTCCTGTACAGACTACGGATAAGCAATATAGAAGACTAGCTAGTGTACTAGGTTGTAATACTGCGACTGAATCAATAGAAATTACGGTGGAGTTATGTCCATGTACTATAGATGCAGGAACAGATGCTGAAATTTGTAGTGGCGAGTCTACTCTGCTAGATGCAAATGGAACTGGTGTAGGGACTTTATCTTATGCATGGTCTCCATCTACGAACTTGAGTAATGATAACTTGGCCAACCCGATAGCATCACCAACTACGACAACAACCTATACAGTCACGGTGAGTGATGCAAATGGATGTACCGCAACAGATGATGTGTTAGTAACAGTCCAAGACACTACAGAGATCTTCTGTGAAAGATACAGACTAAGGTATGGTACTAATTGGCAGCCATGGATTCCGTTTGTGGATGATTGTGTCATAGAGCTATGTGAAGATTCAGACTTGAATGACTTCCAGTTTGATGGTGGTCCTAATATTAATACAGGTTGGGTATGGACAGACGAGGATGGTAATATAGATCCTGAAGTGGATGAAATTGTTGCTTTTGGAAATATAGGCCTGAATGATGCAGGAATTTATACTGGAGAACTTACTAATGCTGACGGTTGTGTTTCTAGATTAGAATTTGAAGTAATCGTCCATCCTAATGTTACAGCTGATGCTGGTCCTGACCAGTCTTATTGCGAAGGGGCTGATCCAGTAATGCTTACAGCATCTGGAGGATCGACTTACCTGTGGGATGATCCTGCTGGCTCTACAACTGCAACTATATCAGTGAACCCAACTGTAACAACTACCTATACAGTGACTGTTACTAACGGACAATGTTCTGATACAGATCAGGTAACTGTAACAGTATTTCCTACACCTACAGCTGATGCTGGTGCCGATGATGAATTCTGTGAAGGGGAAGATGTGCAGTTAAATGCTACAGGAGGAGAAACCTACGAATGGAGTCCAGCTACAGGGTTATCTAATGCAAATATTGCTAATCCTCTGGCTAGTCCAACTGTGACTACAACTTATACTGTAACAGTAACTGATGCCAATGGATGTACTGACACTGATGATATAGTTATAACTGTTAATGATCTTCCGGAAGTGACTGCTATAACAAATGTGGATGCAACTTGTGGCCTAGATAATGGTGAGATAACAATTGACTTTAGTGATGTTTCATCTATTTCTCAAATAGAATTTTCTCTTGATGGTGGTCTTACATGGGAGACTGCAATCAATGATAATAGTGGTATGGTAACCTATGATAATCTTGCTTCTGGAATATATGAAATCTGGGTAAGAGACGCTGTTACTTTCTGTGCTATAGAGCTGCAGAATGTTACCATAAGTGACATTCCTGTAATGGGAGAAGCTGGACCTGACCACACAATTTGTCTTGGCGAGTCTGTAAATATTACAGCAACAGGAGGTGTGAGTTATACTTGGGATGACCCATTAAGCTCTACTGGAACTCCCGTATCAGTAAGTCCTACATCTACAACTATTTATACTGTTACTATTACAGATTCTAATAATTGTACAAGTACGGATCAAGTAGTCGTCACTGTCAATCCCCTACCAGAACCTACAGTAGTAGTACCAGAAGGAATATGTGTGCAAGAGGGTAGTTATACTTTTTCTGCAACGCCTGTACCAGGAACCGAGGCAGGAGATGGTGGTGTATTTACAACTATAACTGGCCTAGTAGATAATGGTGATGGAACAGCAACTCTAGATCTATCGGCTATAGGAACTGGTACTCATACCATAGAGTACACTTATACAGACGGTAATGGTTGTACTGCAAGTGTAAGTGAAGATGTGATTGTTCATCCTGATTTTATCGCAGATGCAGGCGTGGATGTAGAGATATGTGAAGGCGATAGTATCCAATTGCAGGCCATAGGAGGTCTTAGTTATGCTTGGAGCCCTGCAGGTGGTCTTTCTGACCCTAATATAGCAGATCCGTATGCATTTCCGACTACAACAACGACGTATACAGTAACTGTGACTAATGATAATGGCTGTACAGCTACTGATGAAGTAACAGTTACAGTAAATGAGGCACTAGATGTCTCAGTTGTAGCACTCTCGCACGATTATTGCCAAGAGAGTAGTGGAGAAGCCATAGTCACTATTACAAACGGGGTAGGTCCATTTACCATCGAGTGGCAGTCAACATTAGGCACCGAATACGGCTCCGATACATTATCTACTACAGGAGATTATACTATCACCGGATTAAACGGTGGTACGACCTATTGTATTCAGGTTACTGATGCAAATGGCTGTACCGTAACGATCCCTTAATACTTATAGAATACCTGATTGAATTAGAAATATTTAAGAATACTTTTCTCAAAGCCTGGACTCATATAATAGAAAAAGTATTTAATAGAATGAAACAAGGAAAAAATGATTAAGGTCAATTTAAAGTTCATTTGGACCATAGGTCTGATGATATTCACACTAGCTATCTCTGCGCAGGAAATCTGTGACAATGGTATAGATGATGATGGAGATTCATTAATAGATCTGAATGATGATGATTGTGACTGTGCTAATATAGTCCCTCTCACATCTGTAAACGGTAGTCCATGCAGGAGACTCGATCTATTGTTGGAAGTATCTGGAGCCACTTCTTTTCAGTGGTATAAAGATGGCGTTGCAATAACCGGATATACTAACAATTCTATGGCGGTGACACGTTTTAATCCTACTGGAGAAGGATGTTATCAAGTCTTAGTGCAGCATCCATCTGGATGTATGTTGTCAGAGCCTGAATGTGCAGAAATACCTAATTACAGCCTAGACTTAGGAGAACTACAACTTTGTAGTGGTGATACTTTAGTGATTGATCAGATAGAATTCGAAGGTGAAACTATTGCTGTGAATCCTCCAAGTATCTTTACTGGTAGTGGAAGACAATCATTTAAGACAGGAAGACCTTCTGATGGTTGCGATATTAGGGTCGCCTTGGAAATAGTCCAAGCTAATCCCACGACGATTCTCATAGATGATACAGTCTGCGAGGGTGGAACCTATATCAATGGAAGTATCATGGCTACTGAAGCTGGTATCTATTATGATACACTTCAAACGATAGCTGGTTGTGATAGTATAATAGAAGTTGACCTTAAGATAGACGATTTAGCTCCTATCGAATTTGAAGCAGAAATATGTAGAGGAGAAACCTATATTTTCCATGATATCTCAGAAACTACTCCAGGAATATATACTGGGACTGGTCTAGCCTCACCAGGTGGTTGTGATACTACATTTATTGTAACACTTACTGTGGTAGAACCACAGACAGAAGAAAGAAACATAGAGATATGTGCAGGAGGAATATTTGAGTTAGGAAATATCTATGCAGAAGGAGAGGGTACATACGAGACCACTCTGCAGAGTATAAATAACTGTGACAGCTTAGAGCTTACAATTAATATTACAGAAGCTGCACCAGAGGAATTTAGATATGAAGAATCAATTTGCCAAGGAAAGACTTTTGTCTTCAGAGATATCGTTGCTGATGAATCAGGGATGTATACAATGACTTCTGAGCTCGGAGAATGTGATAGTTTGATAATCATTGACTTGGAAGTTCTTGCTCCTGAGGAGGTAAGAACGGAAGAGACTATATGTAGCGGTTTAGCTTATGAATGGAGAGGGAATATGTATGATGAAGAAGGAATCATAGAAGAGCTAGAGGAAGTAGATGGCGAATGTGATGTTCTACATATTCTAGACCTCAAGCTATCTGATCCTGAACTGATTAAGGAAAGTCATGTGTTTTGTCAAGGAGAATTCTTCGAGTTAGGAGATCTGAAAACAGATGAAGAGGGAGTGCATATTGCTAATGTAGAAGTAGATGGAGGCTGTGATGAAGTCTATGAAATTACTCTTACAGAAATACCATCAACAACTGGAATTGTAGAAGATGTGCTTTGTAGTGGAGATACTTATGTCCTCTATGATCTGACTGCTACTGTGCCTGGTACTTATGAAGCACATACTCTGAATGTAGCAGGATGCGATAGTACGATTACAGTCTTATTGAGCTCTCAGTTACCTGCAGGTGATCCTGAAGTAAGAACGATATGTCCAGGAGAATCTACTATGTTTAACGGCCAAACATTTGATACTGAAGACCTTCACACAGTGATGCTAACCAGTGTCCACGGATGTGATAGTTTAGCTACTCTTGATCTAAAGATAAATTCAGTGATAGAAATAGACAGGGAGTTTTCAATTTGTCGTGGAGATACTTTGAGATACCATGATCTATCAGAGTCCGAATCTGGAGTCTATAACACTATGGTGATTGCTGGAGCAGGATGTGATAGTTCTATTACTGTATATCTTGATGTAATGGAACAAACCTTTGCTAACATACCAGGTGAAATATGTGATGGAGAATCTTTTGTCATCGGAGACCAAGAAATAACTGAAGAGGGTAGCCATATGGTCGTCTTGCAAAATGCTGCAGGCTGTGACTCTATCGTAACTCTAGAGCTCACTGTACTCACTGACGAACCAGTAGCTTTTACAGCTGAGATATGTGAAGGCGAATCTTACTATATTGGTGATGAAGAAATTTTTGAAGCAGGTAGACACGAAACTACTGTTCAGTCTCTTATAGGTTGTGATAGTACGATAGTAGTAGATCTACAAGTCAATCCACTGAACCAAAGCGCAAGCGAATTAGAAATATGTCCTGGAGATATTATCTCTTTCTATGGACAAGAGTTATCGGAGCCTGGAAGTTATACTACAAGATTCGAAAATGAATTTGGTTGTGATAGTATAGTTTCACTGACGATTGCCTATGATGCTGAATTAGGACAGGTTGCACTACAGGATACAGTTCCAGTTAATCTTGGGTCTGCAGTAGATGTTACGCCTCTGTTGATAGATGGTGATTTTGTGGCTTTCCAATGGTTAGATGAAGATGGAGATATCATGAGCCTAGAGGAAGTGCTTACTGACTTTAGACCAGAAGAAGATACTCATATAGAGTTTGTAGCTACTAATATTAATGGTTGTGAAGTGCGCGCAAGAGCAGCAGTAGATGTAGAGCTTATAATTGATATCTATATTCCTAATGTTATAACTCCTGACTCAGATACTTACGACTCTTTTTTCACTATTGGCGCTAATGAAGCTGTAGTGGGCATCGAAGAAATACAAATCTTTGATAGATGGGGTGAGATGGTGCATGTAGGCTCTCACAGTGGAAATTTAGATACTTACATAGGCTGGGATGGTTATTATAAGAATAAGAAAGTCGAACCAGCCGTGTTTACTTATTATGCAATTTTTGAAATAATTGATGGTTCTTTTGTTAAAAGAGCTGGTGATCTTACAGTGATACGGTAAGATAGACCAACAATACACTTTTTCGGAGTCCGGAATAGCTCAGAGCTATTTCGGACTTTTATTTTTTATGAGTATAGTATTGAGCTAGGCAGCATATTAGACAGAATTGCTATCAGTATAATGAATAGTTACTGTAACATTCGAAAATTCAGTTAGACGTCTTGGAGGATCTTGCTTAGTATTAAGCAGATTCTCCTTATTTGAGGCGAAAAAAAATAACGATTTTCTATATAATCATCCCTGCACCTACGGTACTGTTAGTGCCCTCATCTATAAGGATCAGGCTACCAGTGATTCTGTTGTTTCTGTAAGGGTCTATGAATAAAGGTTTGGTTGTTCTGAGTACTACTCTAGCTACGTCATTCATCTTGATGCCATCATGATCTGTATCTCTATGTAGCGTATTGATATCAAGTTTATAACGTATCTCTTTTATGACACATCTTACGTCTTGTGTAGTATGCAGGACACCGTATTTTCCTTTTTCTCTCAGCGGATTGTCACTATCAAACCAGACCATCATGACTTCGATGTCTTGAGTAACAGTAGGTTTATTATTAGGTCTAACAATCATATCACCTCTACTGAGATCAAAGTCGTCTTCTAGCTGGATCGTAACTGATTCAGGGGGGAATGCTTTATCCTGTTCACCCGCTGGTCCTTGTATACTTTTGATCTTGGAATTAAAGCCTGAAGGTAATAGCATTACTTCGTCGCCTTTCTTTATGACACCTCCTGCAATTCTACCTGCGTAACCTCTGTAATCATGAAATTCGTCACTATACGGTCTGATAACATATTGTACAGGGAATCTACAGTCAATAAAATTTTCATCGCTGGCAATATGGACATTTTCTAGATAATACATTAGAGTCGGTCCATCGTACCAAGAAGTCTTATCAGATCGATTGACCACATTGTCACCCATGAGTGCAGAAATAGGAATGAAATGTACATCGACGACATCTAGTTTAGCAGCAAATTTTTCGAATTCGTCTTGGATTTTATTGTAGACATTCTCATCATAATCAACTAAGTCCATTTTGTTGATACAAACAACAACATGAGGGATCTGTAGCAGTGAAGCTATGATGGCATGTCTCTTAGTTTGTTCTACGACACCATTACGAGCATCAATGAGAACTAACGCCACATTGGCGGAGGAGGCACCAGTTACCATATTACGTGTATACTGTATGTGGCCTGGCGTATCTGCAATAATAAACTTTCTCTTCGGGGTAGCGAAATATCTGTAAGCAACATCTATAGTGATACCTTGCTCTCTTTCTGACTTTAGTCCATCAGTAAGAAGTGCAAGATTTACACCTTCTTCCCCTCTCTTTTCGCTGATACGTTCTATCTGTTCATATTGGTCTTGAAAGATTGACTTACTATCATAAAGTAGTCTACCTATAAGAGTTGATTTACCATCATCTACCGATCCAGCAGTTGTGAATCTTAGTAGTTCTGTATCCGCAGTATATTCTTTTGACATGTTTTTTCTTATTTCTAGGTCTAGAAGTATCCTTTTTTCTTTCTGTCTTCCATGCTGGTTTCAGAACGCTTATCATCCGTACGACCTCCTCTTTCGGTCATTCTAGTTGTAGCTACTTCTTCTATAATTTGATCGGTAGTTTTGGCATCTGATTTCCAAACTCCAGTACAAGTCATATCCCCGATGGTTCTGCATCGCACAGTCTCTTTGAAAACTTTCTCTCCTGGTTTTTTTTCTATGTATTCACAATCAGCAAGCAGGGTGCCTTCTCTTTCGAATACTTCTCTTTCATGAGCATAATAAAGGGAAGGCAATTCTACTTTCTCAGCAGCTAGATACTGCCAGACATCTAATTCTGTCCAGTTGCTGATAGGGAAGACTCTGAAGTGCTCACCCATCTGGTGCTTACCATTGAAGATATTCCATAGTTCTGGCCTTTGGTTTTTTGGATCCCACTGACCGAACTCGTCTCTATGTGAGAAAAATCTTTCTTTGGCTCTGGCCTTTTCCTCATCTCTTCTAGCACCTCCAAGGGCTGCATCATACTTGCCTTTTTCTAAGCTTTCAAGAAGGACAGCTGTCTGTAAGCCATTACGGCTAGCGTTTACTCCTTTTTCTTCAGTGACTAACCTCTTATCTATCGCCTCTTGTACAGAACCTACAATTAGTTTTGCGCCAATCTTTTTTACTAGATCATCTCTGAATTTGATAGTCTCAGGGAAATTATGTCCCGTATCTATATGTAATAATGGAAATGGAATCTTGGCAGGATAGAATGCTTTATAAGCTAAGTGTACCATCAAAATCGAGTCCTTTCCTCCTGAGAACATCAGAACTGGATTCTCAAATTGTGATGCTACCTCCCTTAGAACATAGATTGATTCTGATTCCAATACTTTGAGGTGATTTATGCTGTAGTCCATTGAGTCCTTATCTAGGTTGTTGAAATTTTTGAATAGACAAAATTAAACACTTTTGTGATAGATTCTTCGATTGTTTGATTTTCGGTAAGTAATTCTAAATCAGGACTTTGTGGAGCTTCAAAAGGTGAATCTATTCCAGTAAATCCCTTAATTTCTCCTTTTCTTGCCTTTGCATACAGTCCTTTGACATCTCTTTTTTCGCAGATATGGAGTGGTGTATTCACGTAGATCTCTATGAAATTCTCTTTTCCTATTATTTCTTTGGCCTGATTTCTTATTTCTATAGTAGGACTTACAAAACTGTTAATACAAATTACTCCCGCATCGAGAAAGAGTTTGGATATTTCTGCTATCCTTCTAATATTTTCAGTTCTGTCCTCTAGAGAGAATCCAAGATTTTTATTGATGCCAGTTCTAGTGTTATCTCCATCGAGTACCTGAATAAAGTAACCCTTGGAGAAGAGCATTTTCTCTAGCCCTTGAGCTATTGTACTTTTTCCTGATCCAGATAAACCTGTAAACCACAAAACTTTACTTCTTTGATTTAGAAAGTTTTCTTTATCGGATCTTGACAGTAAGCTATCGAATATGGGATGTATGTTTTCAGCCATCATTTATAAGTTACTGGTTTTTAAAACTATAAACCTCTTCTATAATTTCTACAATCTTCCTAGCGTCAAGAGCTGAAGAGAACTCTGTAGAATTATTATGGATTTCTTGTAGGGCATTCTTGTAGACCTGACGTATGTTGTATATGTTGTCGTTATTTTCAAGCTCAGGTAGCTGTCCATTTTCCAGATTGCAATAAGAAACAGTATCCATGTACTGACCAGCTACTTTTATAGTTCCTTTAGATCCTATAATCGTGAGTGAGCTTTCGTAATTCTTTTCATAACAGGAAGTAGTGTAAGAAAAAGTACCCATGCCTCCTGATGCCAGTGAAAAATTAAACATACCTGTATCTTCAAAATCAATGAGATCATCATGATCAAAATTCTTAAAATGAGCATTCAGAATATTCATCTCTCCGAATAACCAATAGATGGTATCTACATAATGAGAGAATTGGGTATATAAAGTACCCCCATCTACTTCGGCCTTACCTCTCCAATCAGAATTTTGATAGTAGTTTTTATTTCTATTCCAGTAACAAGCCACATTCACAAGATATATCTCACCAAGTTCATTTTGGTCAACTACATTTTTAAGCCATTGACTGACTGGCGAATATCTGTTCTGCATGGTACAGAAAAGTTGCTTATTCATACGCTTGGCAGTAGCGATCATTTCTGTGCAATCCGTACTGCTGAGTGCAAGTGGCTTTTCGCAGATAACGTGGTGTCCTGAAGTAAGGGCCTTGATGCTATGCTCTTTGTGATAGCCATTAGGTGTACAAACTGTGATTAGGTCAAGGTTGCTCTCTATAAATTGTGAAAAGTCAGTCGTTAGTATCGAATGCTCAATAGAAGAAGTATCGAAGATGGCTTTCAGAGTCAGATTGTCCAGTTCTGAGATTGCCAGTTCATGCTTTTTAGCAATGTTTCCATAACCTATAAGACCAATATTCATAAGGAAGCTGATTCGTTTTTATGCACTCATGACATCTGAATAAATCTTCTTGATCATCAGATAGGATATTGAAAATATTCCTCCTAGTAAACCTCCCAGCAAGAAGTAATAGAGCTTGCCTTTATTGGCAGGTCGTAAAGGGAGTAGAGGCTGATCTATGAGTTGGATGTAATCTGATTTGCTATCTAGGGAAATCTGTGCAATTTGATATTGCTTTTCTGCTTCTGCAAGCATGCTGCCTAGTTTCATTTCTTCGGCCTTCATTTTTTTCAGCCTATAGCTGTCTTGTTTTTTTATCAGCCCTTGGTTTTTGTCTTCGAACTGAGCTATCCCATACATTGTCTTGTCCAGCAAGCTTTGAATGCTATCATATTTTGACTTTATAATTTTGAAGTCCTTCAGTTGCTTTTCGCTATTCTTGCCGAGGTAGTATTCACTTAGTTTGGAGTAAAGGTTATTTACAGTTTTTACTGATAACTCTGCACTGGTTGTGGTCAAGCTGAAGTTCATAATGCCACTAAGCTCCGAGTAGTGACTTTGGAATGCACCACCTTCAAGTTCCTTACCCATTAGGTGCTTGTGCAGTTTTTTCAAAGCCTTGTTTTCCAATAGGCTGAAACTAGGAAAAGAATCATGAGAAAATTTGAATCCATCCAAGTTATACTCATCATCCATACTCAAGAAAGATAAGATCCC
Source organism: uncultured Saprospiraceae bacterium (assembly GCA_937921825.1). Lineage (GTDB taxonomy): Bacteria > Bacteroidota > Bacteroidia > Chitinophagales > Saprospiraceae > RFSX01. Next base: position 27,089 of record CAKZVK010000061.1, on the reverse strand, counting down.
GTCGTTATCCCAGTTGTTTTCTTTCTGCATTGAATTGATCATATGATTGGCGAGAAAGTCTTCTTGTCCAGCGATGGGCTTTATGTCAAACAATGCATTCTGAGTAATAATTCTAGCTCTAGAGAGTTCTATAATTTTGTCAAGATTGGATTCACTACCTCCGCTACCTAGACCGAACTGACCAAGTATATTGCCGATACTTCCTAGGGGAGAACCTTCTTCCTCATTAAGCATGAAGCTGAGCTTCGCCTCATAGAGTGAAGGTTTGTTAAAATTCAGACCCATTAGAACTAAGGCCGTTAGAATCCCCGATAGGGTTATAAACTTCCATGACCCTAGAAGATAACTAAGGTAGTCGCTAGTCTTTATAAAGAATTCTTTAATGGATATATCTTCTGCCAAGTTATATGTTTCTTTTGCTGGAATGTGAAGGTAATATTGTTTTAGCTCCGAGAAGTGGCAAATTCAGTATAATTTATATCTTACCAATTGAATGACGCAATCATTAATAAAATGGGATTGCAGACTAGTTTATACATTTTCTCAAGACCTATGAATAGAATACTTTATTTTTCTCTTGCTATTCTTCTCATTTTGAGCTGTAACACTGATTCTACCAAAGAAGAAAGCAAAACCGAAACTACTTCACATAAATCAAAGGTTTTCTCTAGCATTCCATATGAAGAGTCAAATATTGATTTTAATAATACGGTAGTCGAAAATGATGATATAAACTATTTTACTTATACCTATCTGTATAATGGGGGTGGAGTAGGAATTGGGGATATAAATAATGATGGTCTGCAGGATGTCTATTTTACTTCTACACAAGGATTGGATAAACTGTACTTAAACAAAGGAAATTTTGAGTTTGAAGACATTAGTGCTTCTTCAGGTATAGATAAATTCAAAGGATGTAAAACTGGAGTTACTTTTGTTGACGTTAATTTTGATGGCTGGCTCGACATATACGTTTGTAGAGCAGGATGGTCTAAAAATCCACAAGATAGGACCAATTTATTATTCATAAATAAGAAGGATAATACCTTTTTGGAAGCTGCAAAAGTTTATGGATTGGCGGATGGTAGCTATTCTATTCAATCAGTGTTTTTTGATTACGACAAAGATGGCGATCTAGATATGTACTTGTCTAATCACCCTGAGGTATTCCGACAGTCCATTGAAGCCGTAATGGGGAAAATTAAAAATCCTACCTATGCCAACTCGGACAAATTCTATAGAAACAAAGGCAATGGCACTTACGAAGAAGTGGGTAAGGAAGTCGGCATATTTAATCATGGTTGGGGCTTAGGTGTTGCAGCCTCAGATTTGAATAATGATGGATGGACGGATCTCTATGTGTCCAACGACTTTCAGCCTCATGATTATTACTATGTAAATAATGGCGATGGTACTTTTACAGAATCTTTGAAAGAATATTTTCCTCATACCTCCTACTTTGCGATGGGGGTAGATGTTGTAGATATTGATAACGATAAGAGCTTAGATGTCTTTGTAGGAGAAATGCTTTCTGAGGATAATGTAAGACAGAAAACCAATATGGCTAGTATGGACCCCGAACGTTTTAAGTATATAGTAAATAGTGGTCAACATTACCAATATATGCGAAATTCATTTCACCTAAACAATGGTAACGGGCACTTTAGTGATATTGCCGAGTATGCTGGTATTGCTCAGACTGATTGGAGTTGGAGTAGTTTGTTTGGAGACTATGACAACGATGGCGATAATGACCTTCTTGTCGTTAACGGATGGCTCAAGGATACTCAGGATAAAGATTTTAGTAAGAAAGCTAATGCAGCCGCACAGAAGAACAATAATACACTTACGTATCAGCAAACAGCTTCTTATCTAAAGAGTACACCTCTTAAGAATTATGCTTTTAGATATGACGGAGATTATAAGTTTTCTAAAGTTTCTGACGACTGGGGTTTTAATGCAATTGGTCACTCCAACGGTATGGCCTATGGAGACTTAGACAATGATGGCGATCTAGATATTGTTGTCAATAATATGAATAGCAAGGCTGGTGTATACCGAAATAATAGTGGTGGTGATTATCTGAGAGTGAAATTGAAAGGCTCTAGTCGTAATGTCTCAGGGCTCAATTCTAAGTTGACCCTATTCACTGACAATGGCATTCAGTACAAAGAGTTTCAAGTGACGAGAGGGTTTGAGTCATCTAGTGAGCCATATGTGCATTTTGGTCTTGCCGAAGGAACGCAATTAGAAAAGCTAGAAGTGGAGTGGTGTGATGGAAAAGTGCAAGTGCTTAGTAACTTGTCTAAGAACCAAGTTGTCATAATGAGTTATGAAGAAGCAAGTAATGAGAAAACGATATCTACAGATGCACAAAGATTGTTCTCGGGCTTAAGTAAGGACGCTATAGATTTTAAACATCAAGAGAGATATTTTGATGACTATAAAAGACAGGTTCTTTTGCCACATCAGTTATCCCAACTTGGTCCTGCATTGACGATTGGAGATGTCGATGGCAATGGTCTTGATGATGTATATATAGGAGGAGCCGCAGGTCAGGCTGGACAGCTCTACTTACAGCAGACAGAGAAAAAGTTTACTCCTGTTATGAATGCTCTGTGGCAATTAGATGCTAACTATGAAGATGTCTCAGCAATATTCTTTGATTCCGATGGAGATAAGGATTTAGATTTATATGTGGTAAGTGGTAGCTACGAATTTAAAAATGGACATGGATTGTTACAGGATAGGCTATATGTAAATGAGGGTAACGGTAAGTTTAAATCTGCTTTACCATTTTTGCCTAAAATGCTGAATGCTGGAGGTACTGTTTCTGTCTGTGATTATGATAAAGACGGTGATAATGATTTGTTCGTCGGTGGCAGACTAGATTCTGGTAATTATCCAAAGGCATCCAGATCTTATTTGTTAGTGAACCAAAATGGGAGATTCAAAGATAAGACAGAAGAACTAGCACCAGAATTAATGAATGTAGGCATGGTGACTTCATCAGTGTGGTCGGACACAGATAATGATGGAGATGATGACCTCATTGTAGTTGGTGAATGGATGGATGTTGTTCTCTTTGAAAATGAAAATAAAAAGTTGAACAAGGGTGACCTGCTTAGTTCTCCTCAAGTAGGTTGGTGGAATGTGATAAAAAAAGCAGATCTAGATAATGATGGAGATGATGACTTTCTGGTTGGAAATTTGGGTAATAACTATAAGTACAAGGCCACAAATGAGAATCCGTTTGAAATATTTGGCGGAGACCTAGACAATAATGGAAGTCAAGATATTGTAGTGGGTTACTATTCCAACGATAACTTGTACCCGGTAAGAGGTTTTCAATGTTCCTCTGAGCAAATGCCTTCTTTGCAAAAGAAATTTGATAGCTATTTATCTTTTGGCAAGGCTGATATTTTTACAGTTTATGGAGATGCACTAGATCAGGCTATCCATTATAAAGCAAATAACTTCAGTTCTTCTATAATCTGGAATAACCAAGGTGAGTTTAAGATAGAGCCTCTGCCTTCACGAGCTCAGTTTGCACCTCTTCAAGATGCTGTAATTAGTGATTTTGACCAAGATGGAGATCTAGATATTTTGTCTGCAGGAAATTGGTATGTTTCTGAGGTAGAAACCCCGAGGGCAGATGCAGGCACAGGTCTACTTCTGCTCAATGAGGGTCAACAAAATTTTGTAGCAAAGGGACCTTCTAGCAGTGGATTTTTTGCAAATAAAGATGTCCGTAAACTTTCTTCAATTAATTGCGGGTCCACAGAATTTATCATTGTGGCAAATAATAATGATATAGTTCAGTTGTTTGAGAAGAACTAATTTTTTAGTTCTTCTCAAGTGGAGTGCTTTTATCTAGCTAAGCAAATGGCCTAATAGCTTCTTAGCCTTATCTGCTGAGATACCTTTTCTCTTAGCATACTCGATAACCTGGTCTTCTGCTAGGGCATTGATGCCAAAGTATTTACTCTCTGGATGCGCAAAATACCATCCACTTACCGCAGCAGCAGGATACATCGCAAAGGAATCTGTTAGAGTGATCTGTAGCTTGTTCTGGACATCTAACAAAGAGAATAATTTCTCTTTCTCAGAGTGCTCTGGACAGGCTGGATAGCCAGGTGCTGGTCGGATTCCCTTATATTGTTCCTTGATTAAAGCTTCATTATCTAAGGTTTCATCAGTGGCATAGCCCCAGAATTCTTTTCTTACTCTGACGTGAAGATGTTCTGCGAAAGCCTCCGCTAATCTGTCGGCCAATGCTTTCAGCATGATAGCCGAATAATCATCTTGTTGGTCTTGAAAATATTTGACCCATTTTTCTATACCTATACCTGTAGTAACCGCAAAAGCACCAACATAATCTTGCATTCCGACACCTTCTGGCGCGACAAAATCTGCTAGGCAGTTATATTGTCTACCTGATGCTTTCTTGACTTGCTGTCTTAGGTGATTTAGTGTAAGGAATGGTTTGTGGCTTTTATCCTTCAGTATGATGTTGTCATTCTCTGTGGAGTGCGCAGGAAAAATACCAAATGCCCCGTTGGCTGTTAACCATTGCTCATCTATTATTCTTCTCAGCATACTCTGAGCATCATTGAATAGCTTCTTAGCTTCTACTCCGATGACTTTGTCTTCAAAGATTGCAGGATACTTACCTCTTAGCTGCCAGCTAGTGAAGAAAGGTGTCCAGTCGATGTACTCTGATATTTCTTCGATAGAGTAGTCCAGAAAGTATTTAGTACCCGTGAACTTTGGTTCTGCAATTTTGGTATTTTGCCAGTCTATCTGTAAGCGATTATCTCTAGCTTCTTGAATAGAGACCATCGCTTTTTTCCTTAATCCTGAAGCTCTGTCTACACGGACTTTTTCATAGTCCGCTGTGATAGAACTGAGATAGGTTTCTTTCTGTTCTTTGTTTTCTGTCAGTAGGTTAGAGGCTACACCGACACTTTTAGATGCATCCAGTACATGTATAACTGGTCCAGAATATTCTGGTTCTATTTTTAATGCTGTATGCGTCTTAGAAGTAGTAGCACCGCCTATCAGTAATGGAAATTTAAGATTTTGTCTCTCTAGTTCTTGTGCCACATAGACCATCTCGTCTAGTGACGGCGTTATCAATCCACTAAGTCCTATGATATCAACCTTCTCAGCTACAGCAGTAGAAATAATTTTCTCTGCAGATACCATTACTCCTAAATCGATAATTTCATAATTGTTACAGCCGAGTACTACACCGACTATATTTTTTCCAATGTCATGGACATCACCTTTTACAGTAGCCATTAGAATTTTTCCTTTACTGCTTGCAGTAGCGGAGTCTTTTTCAGCTTCTATAAATGGTGTAAGATAGGCCACGGACTTTTTCATAACCCTTGCACTCTTAACTACCTGTGGCAAGAACATCTTTCCTTCGCCGAAGAGCTCACCGACGACATTCATGCCATCCATAAGGGGACCTTCTATGACGTGAAGACTTTTAGGATGTTTCTTTCTACATTCTTCTGTGTCTTCTTCGATATATTCTGTGATTCCTTTGACTAGGGAATGGGTTAATCTTTGTTCTACTGTGCCTTCTCTCCACGTGAGATCTCTAACCATTTTCTTACCTCCACCTTTTACTCGCTCTGCATAGTCGGTGAGTTCTTCTGTGGCAGTAGGCTTTTTATTGAATAAGACATTTTCTACTAGCGTCAGGAGTTCTTTTGGGATGTCTTCATAGACTTCTATTAGTCCAGCATTGACGATACCCATATCCATACCTGCCTTGATGGCATGAAAAAGAAAGGCAGAGTGCATAGCTTCTCTGACGGCATTATTTCCTCTGAACGAAAAGGAGATGTTACTGACTCCGCCACTTATTTTAGCTCCTGGGCATAGTTCCTTTATCTGTCTCGTCGCTTCTATGAAATTGATAGCGTAATCATTGTGCTCTTCTATACCGGTGGCTACTGCAAAGATGTTAGGATCGAAGATGATATCCTGCGGTTTGAAATTGACTTCATTGACTAGGATGTCGTAGGCTCTTTTGCAGATTTCTACTTTGCGTTCTATAGTATCTGCTTGTCCTTTTTCATCAAAGGCCATCACAACTGTAGCGGCACCGAATCGTCTTAGTATTTTTGCTTGTCTTTTGAATTCTTCCACTCCTTCTTTCATAGAAATAGAATTCACAATACATTTTCCTTGTACACATTTCAGACCTTCCACAATGACATCAAACTTAGAAGAGTCTATCATGATCGGTAGCTTAGCGATATCAGGCTCTGACATGATCATGTTTAGGAATTCTTTCATTTCCTTTTTGGAATCGAGAAGTCCTTCATCCATATTGACATCTAAGATCTGAGCGCCACCTTCCACTTGGTGTTGGGCTACAGAAATAGCCTCTGCATAATCTCCTTCCTTTATCAGTCTAGCAAATTTTCGTGAACCAGTAACATTGGTTCTTTCACCGATATTGATGAAGTTCATATCTTCTCTGACGATCAGAGGTTCTAGGCCCGAATATTGAGAGTGAGGAGAAGGTTCTTTTTTAGCTCTAGGACTGACACCTTTTACACCTTCTGCCATTGCTCGGATGTGATCTGGTGTAGACCCGCAACAACCACCGACAATATTTACAAAGTTACTTTCTGCAAAGTCTCTGATGAAGGCACTCATCTGCTCAGGCGTCTGATCGTACTCACCTAATTCGTTAGGAAGACCAGCGTTAGGGTAGGCACTAATATGACAGTCGGCGATACTCGATAGGTCTTTGAGGTGCGGTCTCATCTCTTTAGATCCGAGGGCACAGTTAAGGCCGACTGAGAAGAGATTAGCATGTGAGACAGATATCCAGAAAGCTTCCACGGTCTGACCACTCAGAGTTCTTCCACTATTATCTGTGATGGTACCAGAGATCATTACTGGAAGTTTGTCCTTGCCTGTATCATCAAAGTACTTATCCACAGCATAAAGTGCCGCCTTACAGTTCAAGGTATCAAAGATGGTTTCTATGAGTAGGATGTCTACACCACCTTCTACAAGACCCTTAGTCTGCTCATAATAAGCTTCTACTAGATCATCAAAAGTAACAGCTCTGTACCCTGGATTATTTACATCTGGGGAGATAGACGCTGTCTTACTTGTGGGTCCTAAAGCTCCTGCGACAAATCGAGGTTTGTCTGGTGTCTTAGCAGTATACTCTGCTGCAGCTTTCTTAGCCACCTGTGCGGAAGCAAAGTTGATTTCATAAGCGAGGTCAGACATTTCATAATCTGCCTGGGAGATTGAGGTGCCATTAAAGGTGTTGGTCTCTATGATATCACTGCCTGCTTCTAGGTATTCCTTATGGATAGCCTCGATAATATCAGGTTTTGTAATAGAGAGCAGATCATTGTTGCCTTTCACATCTATGTGAAAATCTTTGAATCTCTCTCCTCGATAATCTGCCTCAGTCAGTTTGTACCTTTGTATCATGGTGCCCATGGCTCCATCCAATACCAGTATTCTCTCCTTAGCAACTTCTTCTAAAGTCATATTAATGTAGTTTAGGACTTAAAGAATAAATAAATGCTAACTACCGCTAGATAGTTTTATGTCGACTTATTGTAGAAAAGAGAGTGGAATGAGAATTTTGAATTTCTTCGCTCATCTTTCTCAGCCTATCTGACTGAGCAGGAATTGGCACCATACTAGCGCTGGTTGCCAAGGATTCATCGGGCCTGTCCCTCCTCCTTTCTAAATAAGTGATGTAAATATGCTATTCTATTGGTTAATAACCAACTAGGCTAGGCTTAAATAAATGCTAATAATGAAAATAGACCACCTATAGAGGCAGGTCTATTCTTATATAATTTCCTTTTATGGGGAAAACTATTTTAATTTCAAATAGTGAGAACTCAAGAGAAATGAAGCACAGTCATCATTTTCATAATAGATTTCTACCTTAATATCATGCGGAGCAGTATACGGTTCTATTTCTAGATCAAGATAAAACTCATATTCTTTACTTCCATCTGCCGTAAATTTTTGACTATTGGTAGAACTGTCAAGCTGGCCAATTTCCCAGTTTAGGTTTTCATTATTCTGAGGAAGCGTCCAACCCTGACCTGAAATGACAACTTCTATTTTGGAGTCGTCCCAAAGCTCAAGAGCTAATGGAGCGGGTCCTACTCCAAATTCTTGGTCAGCTTGCAATAAACTGTTAAACCAAGGAAGCTCCATAGTTGTTAATAAGTAATTGCCAAAAGGATCTCCATTCACTTTTGATTCTACATTCATTACAACACAACCTTGATCATGAAACATCTCTATGGGTTGCTGATAATATCCTCGTGCTGAAGCCGATAGTTTGTAGACTTTATCTGGACCTTGACTAAGGTCTTCGATCTCCCAGCCGTAAGTCTTATCAAGAGGCAATTGAAAATTAATTCCGGAGAGAATATATTCAACAGAAAAATTATCTGGAAGATAAACAGCAATGCCGTAATCTTCATAACTGAATAACTTACTATCTACGCTGTTAGAAAGAAATTGCCTACCAATGATATTATTTTTCTCTCCAGAACTGTTATCAGCATAGACTGCGAGGACTCTTGGGGCTGATGGTCTTGGTTCTATACCGTTAATGTTTATTTCTTTTAGTCTGGTAGGTGTAGTAGAACCATTTTCATAAAATTCAAGTCGCACTTTACCATCTATTACTCCAGTAAGTCTAGAATCTAAGTTGATTCTAAAGTCAAGTTCACCAGAACGTGATGAAGTAAAGTCTCTCCCGCTCTCTAGAAACGCTTCTCCCCATTCTTGCCATTCGCTGACGATCCATCCTGTTTCCGTTTGACCAATGCCAAAGCTCCAATTGTAACCTATTATTCTTACCCTAAGAGTTGCTCCTTCTTCGAGCTCCGCAGCTAGGGAGTAAGGGCCTCCAAGGTCAAAATTTGTATTGCCAGGAGCCAAAAGATTTATTCCATGCCTTCCTGCATCTGGATATATAATTCCAGATGAAATGGCACAAGTTGTATTATCTAGAAATATTGTGAGGTGACTAGAAAAATCAGGTATTTCTACAGTTGTGGAATTTTCTTGGTACCAGTTTTTCAAATTTTCTCTTACACTAGTAGCATCAAGTAAATATGCGGAGGTGCTTAATTGCATACATACTGACTCATCATCTACTATTCCATCAGTACTGATGTCAATCTTTATTTTAGAAATAAGTTGAGCAAGATCTCCAACGGATAAATTTCCTTGTAGAATTGCTGAAACCGCCAGTAAAGAAGCATTGTTATCCCCTGTATCCGTTATGTTTAAATCTTCAGAATTTATATCCGCGTTGCTTTCTTGATGAAAGAGATCCAAAACTTCTTTTGCAGCTTGATTTTTTGCAGCATCAAAGCTTAGTCCGCTTTCTAGAAGAAATTCTACTCTATCTTTCTCAAGGGTAGTGAGCACATTAATTGTGACAGTTTCCGCATCGGTCAGATCTACTAAAGCTGATAAGTTAAGTGGGGCATCTGAAGTTTTGTCAGTGACTTCATTGTAGTAAAAGCCATTAGCTCGGAATTCTACAAAGGGAGAACTCAGATCAAGATTTTTAAATTCAAATTGACCAATAAAATTTTGAATTTCGGTTGTAAAGGTTCTACCTGTAGGTATAAAGTTTTGATCTAACTCTATCATGGTAACTGCAGTACCGACCGAATAAGGTCCCTTCTGTGTTGCACCATCTAACCTATCGATATGAAACATGTTATCCTGAGTAATAGGATCTATACCTTCTTCTTTCGGATTATTTGGGTTTGGTTCCATACTGTCTCCATCCTTACTACAGGACTGAAGGCAAAGGATGATAAGTAAGGCAAAGGCAACTAATATCTTGACTGGATATAAGTAGGAATGTACTGGCATAATCAATTTTTTTTGGGTTTGTGATTATGCTATGCCAAATAATATTCCACTTAGGCTAGTGGGACCTGTAGCAAGAATGTTTTATTAGTTATGGTAAACTAGCTTACCATTTATAAATCAATTTTACTGAAAATGGAAGCTAAAATAAGATAATATTGAACCACAAAAAAGGTAATAGAAACATAACGGTTAGGGCAGTTAGTAGTCTATGGTCGTATTGGAGATATTGTACCGTACGCCAGTTCCGAAGTAATTAGTATCAAAACCTCCTAATAGTGCATTAGAGTCTTTTCTTCTGATGACCTGTAGATCTAGATAGAGCTGCGGCAAGATCTGATAAGAAGCTGTAAGGTCTAGCATGTTTATGGTGCTAACGGCACCTTGATTCTGCTCTATACCGAAGTCAGCAACTCTAGTAGCATCAGGCCACATAATTTCTGAACCAAAATTTTCATCAGTATTTCTGCCGACTTCAGTTCGTAGGTATCTTAATTCTAAAGTGAGTTTTTCTATGGGCTGATATCTAAGTTTAGTAATCAGCTCAGTAAAATTAGCTCCTAGAGGATGTGCAAGGGGCTGACTATAGTGACTGTAATTAGAAACGGTAAACTCAGGAAATTCTGTACTAGCTTCTCTATGCGAGTAGGTATAGGGTCGTACGCGGTTCATTTCTATCTGGCCATCTAGGTTTTTAATGCCGAACATATCAAAGTATTTTAGACCTAACTGAAAGCCGAATTTATTGCCCCACCATTTGTCAGCTGATCTAAGAAAGCCTAGGTTCAGCTCATCAAGTAAGACCTGACCATACAGAGAGAGGTGATTTAGTAAGTTGTATTTCACATTAAGTCCTAATAGTACATTGTCAGGACTATCTAGGTGAAACTCTACAGTACGGAAAAATATTACGGGATTGAGATATTGAAATTCGAATTGATTTTCTCTGGCGAAGATGATGCTTTCAAAAAGCCCAATCTCTAGATTCTGAATAGGCTTGTAGCTAAAATAATGAGTCGCCATGTATTTCTTAGGGAGCAAATTATTGTTTGGGGTATATCTGGCAGATATCGTTGTCAGTTCAGCCCAGATCACTTGGTAATGTATCCTCCAAAATTCTACAGCCAGCTTGAGGTAGAAATAGTTGGCTCCAGTATCACTTAGTAAGAGTGATCGCATTCCATTCCCTATGAAATGTCTACCATGTCCAAGCTCTAAAGTAGAATGCTTGGATAACTGATACCCAAGGTAGGCTTGCGCCAATCCGTAATCATACCCACTAAGACTGTCTATTACAGAACTTTGATAGTCTTTGTAATTCCCTTGCCCACGTATAGCACTATAGGTATTTATAAATTCCTCTTGGTAATCGAAAAAATTAGACTGACTCTCTTCAAAACTGCTATAGAAGTAGAGCTTATTGTCTAGTCTACCATAGAGTTCTAGCCCTCTTTTATTGAGGAAGATGAAATCTCCTGTAGTTCTTTCTGAACCTACCCTTAGGTCTGCCATTAAATTTATACCTAAGGCAAAGTCAGGAGTAATTAATTCATAGAGGCGATTAGGATTTTTGTAAAAGGTATTGAACAACCCTTTGTTGGACCGAAGTGGAGAAAGTGATTTGTTGGCGCTAAGCACTGCTGTGGTATGTAGCTGATTTAGGCGGGTAGGGCTTAGCTTCTTTATAGCTGTATGTATATTTAGGAAGCTGTCCATTTTCACATCCAATCTATCGGCTAGGTGATAATTGTCATGATTCTCTGGATAGAAAGGCATGAAATCAACTAACGGTATTTCGTCAGCTTGACCAAATATATAAAGGGGCAAGGTCAAAAGTAATATCCAAAAGTTTCTTTTCATCCTGCTACAAAGCTAAGTGAAAATCTAGATTGGGCCTTATGCGACTAAAATTATTCAGTCTTTAGCAACTTTTAGGGAGCTGGTAACGTATTAAGAACATAAAAATAATGGTCATGAAAAAATCTAAGAAGCGACCATTGAAAATAAAGATTGATAGAGGTATCAATCCTTTTGATGGTTCCAGACGAAGATTGAGCAGTACTGCTCATAAATCTAAAAAGCACTACTCTAGAAAGCTAAAGCACAAGGGTGGTGCTTTTTCTTTGGTGGCCTAGCTTTTTGTTATTGCGTATTAAACTTTGAGTGGCTTCTTTTATACCTTAAACTCTATGAGAAATGCTTTTACAGCTTCTTCAAACGCTTCCGCCTCATCGTTTAAAAACGCCACTTCTACGGGTAAGGCAAAAATCGGAATGTTATGTTTCATCAAAAAATCCTTGTGTAGATCAAGACGCATCGCATCTTTCTCAGTAGTCAAAAAGAAGGCATTGTCTATACCGATATTATCATAAATCTTCTTGAACTGGTCTAGTTCTAGATCTGTAAAGTAGTGATGATCCTCAAACTTGACCACATTTTCTACATTGGTTATACCTTCGAGAAAATGCAATAGATAATCGACTTTTGCAATCGCAGATATAAGCACGACATGAGAACTTTCGTCTAACTTTATCTTAACATTTTTATCATGGATGAAATATGGATCATGATATTGATACTTCGTAAAGAAAATTTTTTGTCTGGGTAGTGGATTTATTTTTTTTATAACTGTTTGCTGCTCTTCTTGCGATAGGCTAGCAGGACATTTACTGACTATTATAATGTCTGCCCTTTCATAGGCCAGTCTAGGTTCTCGTAATCTTCCTAGCGGCATCAAGTAGTCCTCGTAGAATGGTTCGTCGTATGGTGTCAGTAAGACGTTAAGGCCAGGCACGACAGATCTATGCTGGAAAGCATCATCTAATAGTATAGTTTGAATTTGCGGATGCTGTTTGAGCATCATCGGTATTCCTATATTTCTACTCTCGGAAACGGCTACAGGAATATGTGGAAATTTTCTTTTGAACTGCAACGGCTCGTCACCTGCTACTGCAGCATTGTCTTCTGTCCTTACTAATCTGAAGCCCTTGCTTTTTCGTTTATACCCTCTACTGAGAGTGGCCACATTAATATAATCTGAGAGTGCAGTAATAAGATACTCTATATGAGGCGTCTTACCCGTACCTCCTAGTGAGAGATTACCAACATTGATAACGGGAAGACTAAAGCTGGTAGATTTCAGTAGACCAGCTTCATAAAATATATTTCGCAGAGAGATAGCTGCGCCATAGAGTAAACTAAAGGGCAGTAGCAGAATATAGCTTATGATATTTCTCTTCATTGGTCTCTAATAGGTAGCTAACATCACTGGAAGATAATTTGTTGTCCGATCTGGCAGCTGAGGCATTGCTGCTTATCACAATAATTAGTTTTTAGTTCTATAAGTGCTTGGCTTTGTGCTGCAGATTCTGCTTTGAGTGCCATTTGACTGAATCGTCTGATGATATTGTTGTTTTCGGAGGGTAACTTATAGAGGATATCAAGCGCCTTCTCTTTTAAGGGCTCATCATCTTTGGCTGTAGCATAGGCGAATATCAGAGGAGCGACCACATTTATAATCAGGATCTGCTTAGTCGTCTTGCCTATTTTCTTTTTTCTTTTGGTGCTGGTCTTCTCTGGGATATAATGTGTATCCCAGTAAGTACTGGCACTGATCTCGAAAAGTTCTTCTAGTTCGGTAAGGGACTTAGCAGCAATGATTTCAGAAAAGAGGCTCGGTGTCTTATGATAGAGCGCCGCTATCTGTGCTATCCTGATGGTAGGAAAATTTGCAGGACGTAGTTTGGCAAATAACCACTCTACGCCTCTCATAGGTGTAAGCTTGTATTTATTCTGTTGATGTTTATATTCTTTTTTGAGCTCCTGAAAGTAGCTGTCATTTCCGCTGAGTAGGTCTGCCTGACCAAAGAGGAGGCTCTCTTTTTGTTGGATACTTTCCGCTTGTTTTTTCAAGATTGAATAAGGGAGCACTTCGCTGAGTCTCTGGAAGCCATCACTATTAATTTTTAGACCGAGGTATCTTAGGAGTAACTTATAGAGCACTTCTTCCCAGTCGTTTTTTGTGCTCTTACATAATTCTGATATACGCTTACATTTTTCCTCTAGTCTATTGACCAGGAGCCGTTCTAGAAAGAATGGCACCTTTGACTGGTCTATTTGACTCAGGTGATCTGCACAGGGTATCCAACTTAGGGACGAAATGAGTTTCAGGTGATCGTCAATGTAGCTGAAAGGGAATCTGTTTTTTAGTTCTATGGTTGGGATAGCTTGATTATTTGCATTGAGGATGGGGCTATCATTTTCGTATACCACATGTAGTATGACGTTATTATAGGCTATATCGTTATGATGTCTGTGATTGCGCCAGTGGGACGCTAGGGTATGTATTTCTATATGACCACTCCACAAGGTGTCTCCTATCCTTACTTGTCCATTTAGAAAATCAGGACCTGCATTAGCATTATGTGTTCCAAACTTAATGAGAGAAACCGTTTCTCCTTCTGTAGTTTCTAAATCAGCTAAGTCAAAGGATTTGGTTTGCCATAGATAATGTAACAGCTCTTCTTTCATGAGGATTACGGCTGAGGTCGCTCATAAGTGCAGAAGGTATAGTTGTAAGGATTTTTCTCGTCAGCGAGATGCTTTACCTCTGATGTCAGTACCCATTTGGTCATATCCAACTCAGGAAAAAAAGCCGTACCGTTATCGATATACGTATCTACTTTGGTGAGAAAAAGTCTATCCCATAGCTCTATGGTCTGTTCATAGATATTGCTACCACCTATGATAAAGAGTTCTTCCACACCTGTATTTTGTGCAGATAGAATGCCATCTGAAATCGAGTGCACAATCTCCAGGCCTGAATGATAAAACTCCTTGTTCCTTGTGACTACTATATTGGTTCTCTTGGGAAGTGGTCTTCCTATAGAGTCATAACTCTTCCGTCCCATGAGGATGCAATGTCCAGAGGTAGTGGTTTTAAAATGTTTTAAGTCAGCGGGTAGATGCCAGGGTAGATCATTGTCTACGCCTATTACATTATTATTGCTGACAGCGACTATGCTGGATATTTTCATTCTGTAGCTTATTGTTCGTCCTTCTCTAAGGTACTATTGTTTTCAGATTCTGATGCCTTTTCTTCTGGTGGAAGGTCCTTAGATACTAAGTCCATATTTATCATTCTTTCTTCTAGAATAGGACGTTTGGACTCTCCCTTGATATATTTTTCTATGACCAGTCCAGCGATAGGTGCTGCGATGTCACCACCGAATCCAGCATTTTCCACATAGACGGCTAAGGCAATCTTAGGGTCATCTTGAGGTGCAAAGGCATAGAAGACGGAGTGGTCATCCCCATGAGGGTTTTGTGAGGTTCCTGTCTTGCCACAGATGCTGATCCCTGCGGTATTGGCTTGGTATCCAGTACCGTAGAGTATAGCCCAACGCATGCCTTCTATCACGGGGTCAAAATGCTCTGGGTCTATCCTTACCAGTCTTTTCACTTTGTATTCGTCACTCAGTTTTAGTTCCTCGTTACCAAAACCTCTAACTAAATGTGGTGTAATCCAGTATCCTCTATTGGCTATGATCGTAGCAAGATTGGCCATCTGTAGAGTTGTAAGATCTAATTCTCCCTGTCCTATACCGATAGACATGATGTAGGTTGATCTCCAGTTAGCACCTGCATTTCTATAGAGGTGATCGTAATGTTCTGGTGTAGGAACATAGCCCGATTTTTCTCCAGGCAGATCTATACCTAGAGGCCTACCTAGACCGAAATCAGAAAGATGACTCCGGAGTATGTTTAAGCCTATCTCGGGATTATTATACCCTTCTTTTTCTATAAGTTTTCTTACCATCTCGAAGAAATAACTATTGCAAGAATGCATGATGGCAGACTTCACATTGTGAGGAGTCGCATGCTGGTGACAACCAAACTTGAAAGTCCTGTACTCATAGTGTCCATTACAAGTGACCGTCTTGTTCGCATTAAAGACATTCTCTTGCAATGAGATCAGGGAAAGTATAGGCTTGAAGATAGAACCTGGTGGGTACTTTGCAGAGATCGATCTATCTAGAAAAGGCAATTGAATTTTATCAGACATTAATGCTTTGAAAGCTTTGCCTCTATCTTCGTCTAAGTTAAGTTTGTTAGGGTTGTAGAAAGGTGATGAAACCATAGAAAGGATTTCTCCGGTGCTAGGCTCTATTGCGACGATACTTCCTCTCTTATTAGTCATGAGCTGTTCGCAATATTTTTGCAATTCTAGATCTATAGTAGAATGGAGATCTACCCCTTGAGTAGAGAGTGAGTCTAGATTACCATCATTGAAAGAAGATACTTCTCTGCCTATAACATCACGAATTAGGAATTTGACACCTTTTTCTCCTTTTAGAAGATCTTCGTATTTTTTTTCCAAGCCACTCTTGCCTACAAAGTCCCCTCTTTCGTAGTCAGAATTTTCAGCGTTGATTTGCTTTAAGTTAGCTTCTCCTAGATACCCCAGTAAGTGAGGAGCTGATTCATGAGGGTAGGCTCTTATGTTTCTATTGAGAGGGTAGAAGCCAGGAAATCTAAATAGCTGTTCTTGAAATTTGGAATATTTTTCTGGAGGTATTTTGGAGAGGAACGTTGTGGGCAAAGATTTATGATACCTGACGTCTCTCCAGTTTTTGTTTAGATTTTTTTCAAAGGTTTCTTTATCTATCTCTAGTAGTTCGCAGAAGAGGGTAGTGTCCATATCAGGGTCTACATTCTTATAGATGAACTCTAGGTCATAGATCGGTTTATTATATGTTAGTAAATCCCCGTTTCTATCGAAGATATTTCCTCTAGAGGGATACTTTGTTTGCTTGTCCAGAACAGTTCGCTCAGCAATTTTCTTGTAGGTCGAATTAAATAGCTGAAGATCAGCTAGCTTGTAGACTAATACAGAACTACTTAGGATAAAAGTGATAAGTATAGGAATCTGTCTAGCGTCTAAGTTCAAGCTTAATATTTAGGGTTGAAAATCAGTTTACCAATAGTTATCAAAAATAATGAGGCTATAAAGCTAAATATTGTCCTCAGGATAATCTCTTTCATATACACCGGCGAAAAAGCCTCCAAACTATACAACATAAACTGATGCAAAAATAGGAACATTGCCATATAGGAAAGGAACCAGGTTATATTGTATTCATAGGCTGTGAGGGCATCTTTTTTATACCCATCTCTAGGTGCTATAAAGTTTAAAATATAGTATCTAAAAAATGCAACGAAGGTGCAGGCACCTGCATGTACGCCGAGTGAGTTGTAAAAGATATCTACGATAAATCCAACAGCAAAAGCTGCAATGATCAGTAACGGCCTAGGCATCTTATATGGAAGTAAGGCTAGAGCGACTGGATAGATGGACAGATGGACGTAATTGAAATCTCCAAAAGTCAGATTTATTCTCTTAAGTAAGATGAGCTGGATAAGCAATACAAATATTATCCTGATGATATTTCTAGAGACTAACTTATTCATCTTGTGCAGATATTAGTTCTATTTTCTCGTCTGCTTTGTCAAAGGCGATGACATAGACATTACTTATTCTGGCGAGGTCATAACCGAGCTCTACTTTGATATCATAATTGTTACTACCTCCGATGATCCTAAGATCTCTCACCACCCCTAGGTGTATAAACTTAGGAAAAGAAATAGAATAGCCACTAGTAACTACTGTGTCTCCAATTGCTACATCAGCATGCTTTGGAACATCTACCATTCGGAACTCTCTTATTTCTTCAGAATTCCATACCAGATTGCCATGATATTCTTTACTCTTAATCATTGCGCTTATTCTACTTTGGCTGTTTATCAGCATAAGTACTGTAGCAAAGTTTTCTGAAGAAGAACGGACGATGCCTACAGCGCCATCTTTAGAGATTACTCCCATACCTGGTAGGATGCCTTGCGACTTTCCAGCACATAAGGTCAGGAAGTTGTTTCGGAGGTTTATTGTTTTGTCACATACCTTTGCAGGGATAAGTTTGTAGTTTATCGACGAATCTTGTGAGATACTTTCAAAAGCTTGAAAACTTTCTGAGTCAGACTGGATTCTATAATTAATGATGGTTTCTAGTAGTCGAGCATTTTCTCTGATGAGGCTGTCATTGATTGCATTAAGTGTAAAGAAATCCTCTAGTTTCTGGACACGTTGATTAAGATTGCCGCTGAGTAGATTACTAGAGTGGGCCCAGATTTCTCTTTGACTCTTATTGTAGTTGGTGATAAGGAATAGACAGAATATTTCCAATAGTATGAAAACAAGAAAGGCACTGTATCTGAATATAAGATAGAGTAGATTCCTCATCTACATATTGGGTTTAGGATTAGAGAGATTGTCTGTCCATCAAGAAGGTGAACTTTTCAGTATTTTTTAGAGCAAGACCAGTACCTCTTACCACAGCTTTAAGTGGATCTTCCGCCACATGCACTGTTAGCTTCGTTTTCCTAGCCAACCTTTCATCTAGTCCTCTGAGTAAGGCACCTCCACCTGTGAGATAGATACCGTTCTTGTATATATCTGCAGCTAGTTCTGGAGGAGTATCTTCTAGCGCCTTTAGGACGGCTTCTTCTATTTTAGCGACTGACTTATCTAAGGCCTCAGCGACTTCAGAATAGTCGATGGTGACTTGCTTAGGTATTCCTGTAAGCAAATCTCTTCCATTTACTCCCATCTTATCAGGCGGATCTGCAAGTGTCTCTAAGGCCGAGCCTATAGTAATCTTGATATTCTCTGCAGTTCTTTCTCCTATAAGAAGATTATGTTTTCTTTTCATGAAGTCTACAATGTCATTTGTAAACTCATCACCGGCCACTCTTATAGACTGATCAGTAATAATTCCAGAAAGTGCGATAACCGCAATCTCTGTAGTTCCTCCACCTATATCGATGATCATATTTCCCTGTGGAGCCATAACATCTAGACCTATACCTAGGGCTGCTGCCATAGGTTCATGTATGAGGTAGGTTTCTTTAGAATCTACGTGATCTGCAGAATCAAAAACTGCTCTTTTTTCTACTTCTGTTATACCTGAAGGAATGCAGATAACCATTTTGAGATGAGAGAAGAATCTTTTCTTTTCTCCTATCATAGCTATGAGGCCATGGATGAGACTTTCTGCAGCTTGGAAATCTGCAATGACACCATCCTTGAGAGGTCTGATTGTCTCTAGATTAGCATGGGTCTTCTCATGCATAAGCATGGCCTTAGTCCCTACTGCCAAGATTTCGTTGGTCTTTCTATTTATGGCTACAATAGAGGGCTCATCTACAACGACTTCGCCGTTTTGGATGATCAGCGTATTCGCTGTCCCTAAGTCTACTGCTAACTCTTGTCTGAAAAAACTAAATAATCCCATTATAGAAAAATCAAAGAATGTCTATTAGAACAATTAATAAATCAAATACTATACCCCATATTCAGAGATACAGCGTATTAGGGATAGATAATTTGCAGTAAAAAGAATAGAGTGGTATTCGTTTGCCCCTCCTTTTTACGGATTAGCACTCAAATGTACTCATAAAAACGTCATAAAATCCCCATTTGTACGAGCAGTAAACCAAATAATTTGACTTACTTTAAATTAATCAGATTCCAATATGTAGGTATTTGAAAATCAGACATTTATGTAAACTAAATTCTGCTATACCTTAAGACTGGTTTTCTCTCCCTGCCTGAACGATAAGGTAGTCTTTTGGATTTAAATATTTGATAGCCATATCTCTTACATTTTCTGGAGTAAAGGCCTTCAGATTTTCCACATTCTTTTTGAAAGTTGATAGAGTCTGGTTCTTTACTCGTAAGTTTCTTACTAAGGCTCCCTTTGCAAATGGTCCATCTAGGAGATGTAGAGATTGGCCCAGGATGTAGTTTTTTACCAGTTGAAACTCCTCAGCGGAAACGAGCTCTGATCTCAATAGTTCCATTTCTTTCTTGATCTCCAGGAGAGTCGGCTCTACATACTTATTGTCCACGTCTGCACTGATGTAGAGGAAGCCGCCATCGTTCCAGCAGTGTGCAGAAGAGTAGATGCCATAAGTGTAACCCTTTTCTTCACGGATATTTTTCATCAGTCTAGATCCAAAATATCCTCCTAGTATCATATCCATGAGCTTGACCTGTCCATAGTCTGGATGGGAGATAGGAAACAAAGACCTACCCATTTTTATAGAAGTTTGGATCTCATTATTAGTAGGCAATTGTATAATCCCAGTGGGAGACGAGTGATCGTAGAATTGAGGTTCAGGATTATGACTGATTCTATCGCATTCTGAGAGGGCGGCAGTAATTACTTTCCTGGTCTTCTGAGAATACTTACCGCTCAATATCACCGTACAGTTTTGCAAGCCCAGATTCAAGTTGTAAAAGTCTAGGATATCTTTCCTACTGAGCTGCGCTATGTCAGAAGGTTCTGTATTGTACCCATAGGGATGCTCTGACCCAAATATCTCTTCTGTCAGCTTTCTGTAGGCTTGGATCTCGTTTTTGGACAGTTGCTCATTGAGTTTTTGGCTATTGACCTTAGCGTATTTTGCGATTTCTTCCTGTGGATAGAGGGGATAGAAGAGCATATGGAAGAATACTGGCCATACTTTCTCAAAATATCTTTCTACCACAACCAGATTCACTGAGACATACTCCATGGTGCAGCTGGATTTCACCACAGCACCATAGAAATCGTAGATCTGAGCCAATTCTTGAGCGCTGTGTCTGGTGCTCCCTTCACGAATAAGGCTAATAGCAGCTTTTGCGCTTGCTTTTACTTTTTCGTGGATTCTGCCTGTTTTGAAAACAAAATCGATTTTAATAATGTCCTGAGTGCCCTCATTTACCTCATATAGCTCCATCCCATTCGGGAATTGGCTAGTTTCTACTCCCTTTATGGTTAGATCAAATTCAGTGACAATTTTGGGGCCCTTCTTCCTGTCTATCATTATCTTTGCGCCAGTTTTTCAATATATTGCAATCATAGTCAATAATATCTGAAGCTTAATTTTTTAATACAACTAATTTAAACCTCCAAAATGGTATTTGAAGTTTCGTCCAATGAATTGCTTAAAAAGCTTCAAGTTGCCAGCGGTGCCATAAGCTCTAATCCAGTCATACCTATCTTGGAAGACTTTCTTTTTGAGTTGGAAGGTAATGAACTCACTATCTCTGCGACTAATCTGGAGGTGACCATCATTTCAGCACTTACTGTAAATGGGAGCAAGACAGGTAAAGTAGCAGTGCCCGCTAAGATTTTATTAGAAACATTAAAAGCACTTCCAGACCAGCCGATTAAGTTTGAGGTAGATGACAGCAATAAGGGTATCAAGATCAAATCTTCATATGGAGTCTATAAGTTAGCTGGAGACAGTCACGAAGATTTCCCTGAGATCCCGTCAGAAGAAAATGTCAATGTCGTAGAACTGCAAGCTGACCCTCTTGTGACAGCTATCAATAATACCATTTTTGCTACCAGTACGGATGAGCTAAGACTAGCCATGACAGGAGTGCTAATGCAGATGGATTTCAATAAGGTCATCTTTGTCTCTACTGATGCCCATAAATTAGTCAAGTATACTATCGGAGGTATTAATACCGAAATCTCTGATTCTATAATCATTCCTAGGAAGGGCCTGATGCTATTCAAGAATGCAATAGCTTCTATAGATGATGAGACAGCGAAGGTATCTTTTAACAGTAAGAATATCTTCCTCAGATCAGGAGACACTTTAGTAATCAGTAGGCTGATAGATGCAAAGTATCCAGATTACAATGCCGTTATTCCTGCCAATAATGATAAGACACTTACACTTAATAGGTTGGACTTTCAGAACTCCCTAAAGAGGATAGTCATTTACGCTAATAAAACGACAAATCAGGTAGTGCTGAGCTTAGTAGAGGATGGTCTTACCATTTCTGCACAAGATTTAGATTTTTCTAATGAAGCCAATGAGCAGATTGGATGCAGCTATAAGCATGATGCCATGAGTATAGGCTTCAATGCTAAGTTCCTCATAGAAATGCTAGGGGTCATAGATACTGACGAAATTATACTGGAATTATCAGCGCCTAATAAGGCAGGTATTCTACTGCCTTCAGAAACTGGTGATAACGAAGATCTTATGATGCTCGTGATGCCAGTAATGATGAGCCACTAATTTTTTCTGTTTAGAAAATAATCAACGCCATTGAAAATAGGTCTCTACTTCGGATCATTTAACCCTATCCATATGGGGCATCTGATTATTGCCAATCAAATGGTAGAAAAAACAGATCTAGATAAAATTTGGTTTGTCGTTACTCCACATAATCCGCATAAGCAAAAGAAAAGTCTGGCAGATAATTATGACAGATTGCATTTGGTCAATCTAGCAGTAGAAGATAATCCTTATCTACAGTCCTCCACCATAGAATTTTCTCTTCCACAGCCCTCATATACCATAGATACGCTGACGCATCTAGCAGAAAAATATCCTGATAACCACTTTGTATTGATTATGGGTGGGGATAATCTTGCAGGGCTTCATAAGTGGAAGAACTATGAACGCATAGTAGAAAATCATGAAATCTATGTGTACAGGAGACCGGGTTTTGAAGTACCTGAACTGGCGGGGCATATGAATATCACTATTATAGATGCACCATTACTAGAGATATCATCCTCTTATATCCGACAGCTTATAAAGGAAGGAAAGTCCTTCAGATATCTTACTCCCGACAAGGTCTATAATTATCTCCTAGAAAATCCGATTTATCAGAGACTGATGAAAGAGAACTAATCATCTAGCCAAATAAAAGCTATTTTCATTCGTTCATAAGGAACAAAAAACTGCTTTCGCCCAAATATTAAGCATTAATGAATCACTATCGAATCCTCCTACTGGCTATAATTCTCCTATGCTTAGGTACTAGTCAGACTACTGCACAATCAGAGCTTGCTATCGGTGAATGGCAATCTCACTTGCCCTACTTTAATGTAGATCACGTAGAACAAAGTGCAGAAAAGGTATTTCTAGCGACAGCAGAGTCCGTACTGATTTATGATAAGGAAGATACTTCCATTGAGTTCTTGAGTAAGATTAATGGCCTTTCTGAAACAGGGATTCAGGATATGGTCTATGATGAAATGAATAATCAACTGATAGTCGCCTACAGTAATAGTGTATTTGATATCGTAGCAGAAGATGGTATTTTTTCGATAACAGATATCAATGATAAGGCAGACATCGTAGGCGACAAGCAGATCTATGATCTTCATGTTCAGAATGGTGAGTTCCTATATCTCGCTACGGGCTTTGGACTTGTGCAGTTTGATCTCCTTTCTTTAGAATTTGGTTTTACGATGGATATCTCTCAGAGAGTTTCTAAAGTATCTGGTTCGGAAGAAGACCTTATTATAGCCACAGAAGGCGGAGCATATACCCTAAATCTAGGAGAAACTTCAACACCAGGTTTTTTTAATGAATGGTCCTTGGTTACTGACGGTCTTCCAGATGCGTACGAGGCAGCAGATGTATTTCTCCAAAATGACCAAACAATTATCACTACTGCTGATCAGGTCTATGTTTCTCAGAGTGGGGGATCTTATGATTCATTATATACTAATCCCTTTCCTGATTTTGAGATCATCTTTATTAATCCTGCACCACAAGGATGGTTGCTAGGCCTGAGACATAAACCGTCGAACTCAGGAAGTTTTCCTGGTCAAGGTAAGTTGCTGATGTATAACAATAATCTTGAGCAGATAGGTTTTGCAGATAATTGCTTTAGAAATATCGAGGATGCTTCCATAGACGCAGCAGGTAGAGTATTTACTACAGAGATTTGGGATGGTCTTTTCTACAGAGAGAGCTTCAATGGTCCTTGTCTAGAGCTAGAAATCAATAGCCCCTTCAGTAATGAAGCGACTGACATTGATATCTTTCGTGATGAGGTATATGTGGCCTCAGGAGGTGTCAGGGATAACTTTGGAGATCAGTTCAGCAGAAATGGTTTCTACATCTATAAAGACAATGCGTGGACTAATGTAAACGAAAGGTTCTATTCCTTTCTGAAAGATAATGATGTCATTCAAATCTATAAAGTAGCCGTGAGTCCTGATGGCTCTAAGGTTTACTTGGCATCCTTCTGGGCAGGGTTGCTTGAATATGATACAGAGACTGAGGAGATGATTCTCTATGATGAAACCAATAGCCCCTTACAGAAACTAGTAGGAGACTCAAGGGTAAGAATATCAGGTCTTACTTTTGATAACGATGGGAAACTTTGGATTTCTAATTTTGGAGCACCTCAGCCTATAGCAAGTTTATCTCCAGAAGGAGAGTGGACTGTCTATGATATTCAAGCCAGTGATGATAAGGTCACCAATATTGCTGTAGATGACTCGGGCTTGGTCTGGGTAGTCATCGGTGGTACACAGGGAGGATTAGTAGTATTGAACCCAGAAGACAGGAGCCAGCGAGCATTTGGTCAGAACAACTCTGAGATCCCTTCTAATTTTGTGAATGATGTAGCCGTAGACCAGGATGGAGCAGTCTGGGTCGGTACTGGCGAGGGTGCAGTCGTTTTTGAATGTGGTTTCTCTGCTACAGAGGAGTCCTGTACAGGAAATAGAAGAAAGGTACTCGTAGATAACATCTTGGCTAATCTCTTGGAGTCGGAAGATGTACTCTCCATAGCTATAGATGGTGCCAATAGAAAATGGTTCGGAACCCGAAATGGCATTTTTGTACAGTCTCCAGATGGCGAGACCCAGATAGCACAGTACGATGAGAATAATAGTCCGCTCTTTGATAATGTAGTCAGAGCGATGGCATTTAATGAGATATCAGGAGAAATGTTTATTGCCACAGATAATGGTATCCAAGCCATAAGAACGGAGACTACTGGAGCAACCAATAGCCATGCGGCGCAGGTCATCGCCTTTCCTAATCCCGTAAGACCCGAATACAGAGGCCCTATCGCCATAAAAGGCCTAGCAAGAGATGCTGAAGTACGTATTACAGATATAGATGGCAAGCTAGTGCATAAGAGTAATGCCCTAGGGGGCCAAGCCATCTGGGATGGACAGAATCTTGAGGGTCAGGAAGTTGCAAGCGGTGTCTACCTCGTCTTTTCTTCTTCTACTGATCTATTTAGAGATATCAGCACCAATGTGGCTAAGATTCTTATCGTTAGATAGAAATTCTACCGGTATAGAATTATTATTTACTTTATATTTGCCATCCATTGAAAATGGTCGCGTGGCCGAGCGGTTAGGCAGAGGTCTGCAAAACCTTGTACACCAGTTCGAATCTGGTCGCGACCTCCAAGAAACCTCTGACTAGTAAATAGTTAGGGGTTTCTTTATTATTAGTAGTACGTGAAGCAGTACGAAAAGAGTTTATTTTTCTGGTGATTCACTGTTATCTGTTTTGTCAGCAGTATCATGTCTGTTACTCTGTCCTTCGTCTTTCTTTTTCTTATAGTATTTATAAATTAGTTTTGGAGTAAGGGGCGGAAGGATAAAGTTATTTATTTTATATCCAAGTGTTTTGGAATGGATACAACCTCTTAATGTTGAATAAGACATTCCTAATAGAGAAGTTGTTAAATTGAATTCATTACTTTTTAATTCTTGTTCAAGGTCTTGAATCTCATATGTGATAGCATAATCGGTATGTATGAGCTTAAATAACTCATCTTCCATATTGAGCGAAATGTTTATGTGACACCAAACAATTATTTGGTTGTCTTTTATTACTAAGTCGAAGTCCAAATCAATATCTAAACCATCTGACTTCTTACCAAAATTTTTAGGGGCATCGTAGACTTCGAAAAGTAATTCCTTTATCCTTACAATTGATATGAGACTAGTAGAATCCATAGCTTGAGTCTACTAACTTTGCTGAATCAACTGACATTTTTTCAAGTGAGTTGTTTTCTGTATCCTTATTACAATTCGCAGTTAGAATCTCCTGATTTGAATTACAATTCATTTTCATAGATTCAAGTAAATGTGAACTAGATTTCAAACTTTCTTCCTCTATGTAATCCTCTATGTCAACAAAATCCAATAGAGGTACTTTCCCAATCGCTAGAGATAATTCTACGATCTTGGAGAGCTTGTGATCAAAAGTTCTATTGCCGTTTAGAAGTTGAGAAATATACCCTTTTGAAAAACCTAACTTTTTACCGAACTCTGTTTGAGTAAGTTTCTCCGATTTTTTCTTTTCAACGAGATAGTTATGAATCTCATTTGTAACATAACCTTGATGTTTAAAAAGCCAATAATACTTGGAAGAAATTATGTCTTTAAGTTTTTGCATCTTCTACTCTATTTAAAAACTGTTTTTTTATAGTCTTAAATTTCTTTATTTCTTTTACTTGGTCCATCTTTTCTGATCTCTTGTTTATTTGACCATTGATGATAACATAGCCAAGCGCTTCATGTTTAAAGAGATATATTCTTACTCTGCAATTCTAATTTCATACTCATCGTTTACCTTTTTAAGTAATTTAAATTTATCTCGTGGCGGTGGTAAATCTTGAGCTAAAAGTAATAGGATAGCGTCTATTTGAGCTTTAGTATTTTCGGGTTTTTTCCCGTCTTTATCAAGTTTTTTCAGAAAGATATCATAGAAACACGTGTTGTCTCTCTTGAGTTTGTATATACCTCGCTTGATGTTAAAACCATCTATTTCAAATTCTGTTTCAAGTGAATATTTTACAGCAGCCTTGTCTTTACCATCACTAGGTAAAACGGCATACTTTAATTTGTATTCTCTTTTCTTATTACTCAATTCAAAATTAATACCAAAAGTTTACATCAAAGTAAACTTTTGTACTTTTAACTTATTATTACATTTTGTGATGTATTGATCTCTTAACATGAATATCTTCATATTACAATATAATTAAATTGTGATTCACAACAGAAATGTTAGTGAGGTCTTTTATAATGTAGAAAACTCCTGGAATTCAAAGTTGTGATAAATTGGATTTGTTGAGTTGCTCTTTCGTTGTTGGTAAAAACTTCGTGGTGCTATTCGTTTGCATTCATATTGCGCACGCATAAGACTTGAGGTTTTTTCTTTATACCCCTTTTATTTCTCGAAATTATAGCCCACCGTCAGATAAAGTGACCGCCCTTCAGAAGGAATAATACCTGGACCAGGGTAGCCGGTAGCTCTTCGAGTAAAGTAATTATGATCCAACAGAT
>CAKZVK010000060.1 GCA_937921825.1 uncultured Saprospiraceae bacterium | reverse complement strand
TCTGCTACACAAGAGAGTACTACGAGGATAGATAGAATTAGGTGTCTCATGTTGGATTATCTAAGAATTTGCACACTTAGGCTAAAAATGGGTCAATAATCGAACCAATATTAAAATTATTCAAATATGAATCGACCGGTTGGGGAGAGCAGTAAGTTTTAAATTATGCCGCAAAAATACCCTTATTAGCTATTATATAAACGTTTTGACGAGCAGAATTGTGACATGTAACTACATTAGGGTTATAAACTAATGTTAAGATCTATGGTCCGTGTAATGAATAAAAAACTTGAGTTTTGCCATTATTGCCTCCTTGCATACATCTGATCGAGTATGTGCTCTAGCAGAGAATTTACTTCTTCAAAATCTGAACTGTTCCGACTTTTTCTATTTCGTTCCCTGAGGTATCTTGCAGCACTGCATAATAGGTGTAGACATTATTGTTTTCCAGCTTTCCACGATATTTTCCATCCCAGCCTATATTTGTATCGTTAGTTGGGAATTCTTCTGCCTCGTAGACCTTGTCTCCCCATCTGTTAAATATTGTCAGAGATTGTACCATGGACACCGCACTATTGGAATATACAGTGAAGTAATCATTTAGGCCATCTCCATCTGGTGAGAATACATTAGGGATGTAAATTTTTGGTTCTGGTACTAGTTCTATGCTACTTCTGCATTCAGCATAATTATCACAGAGGTCAATAACAGAGATTTCTATATCGTAATAGCTAGTCTCGGAACAGTCTGAATCTATAAGGTCCATTTCGAAATTGCTAGTCATCTCATATTCATTACTTGCCATTATTATCACACTATTAAGATGTGCTTCTATCATATTCTCCATCAATGGGTCCTCGCAAGAAATAGAAATAGGCTCTGGACAAATCGCTTCAATGGTAGAATCGCTCTCTACCCATAGAGTGGCGGAACAGTTACTTGAAAGTGCGCATAGATCAGTAGCTCTAAATGTTACGGGGATGATTTCAGAGCATTGTAACTCTGAGAGATCCTTAGTAAAATTATGTTCCACTGCATCAAGGTTACAATCATCTGCACTGGCCATCTCTAACCAAGAAGTGATCATAAGTTCTACATCTTCCTCTGAGGTGTTAATGGTAAGATCTTGTGGACAGCTTATGATCGGTGCTTCTTGATCTATGATTATTATTTGTGCCTGACAGTCTGCAGATGCTCCACAGTTGTTATTAACTACGAAGACAATTTCAGTTTCTTCCTGACAGCTTTGTAATCCTAATTCAGTAGGTATCTCGTAGTGGATATCATTATTATCATGGTTTTCTGCGATTACAAGTTCTACCCAATTATTTATTTCAGCATCTAGATTATCAGTATCACAAGATACCGTAAGATTTTGTGGACAGTTGATAGTTGGTGTATTGTACAAGAATACAATGTTGGCTTCACATTGGGTTTTGTTATCACAATCATCACTGACTTCGAATATCACTGGTAGGTCACTCAGACTACAAGGGTCAGAAAAATCAGTGGTTAGGTTATTTAAGATTTGAAGATTCTGAGCACAGTTATCTGATGCTATTGCAGAGTCCCGCCATAAGTCGATTTCTGAGTTAATATCAGAACTGCCTGGTGAGATAATTAGGTCGTCAGGACAGATGAGTTGTGGAAAAATAGAGTCTACTACAGAGAAGGTTGCTTTAGTGCTTACTTCATTACCACAGTTGTCTTGTACAAAAAATTCAACCTCTACAAAAGAGCCACACATTCCATCTATCGCAGGATTAGCTGGAATAGTAACTCTGCTATTTTCATCTGCACAGTCACTATATGTCATGCCTCCCATTTGGTCTATCCAACCTGAAAATATATTCTGGACATCTTGATCACAACTAACTGCAATATCTATGGCATCAGAATATAATTCTACATCAATATAGTTTTCTACCAGAATGCTTTTAGTACAAGTCATAGAACTAAAACCATCCGAAATGTTATAATTCCTATAGACAAGAAGTTCATTCTTAGAGCAGGTAGGTAGGTTTTCATCAGTGTCTTCTATGGATACATTTAGATCACCACATCTATTAGGCATAACATCTATGCCTAATTCTGAAAGCTCATTTATAATCTCATTTTGCTCATTTGTTGCTGTAAAGAAAGTTGACATTTCTGGAAATGAGCTGGCACAGGTCACCACTGTATCAGAAGGGTTACAGACCAGTTCTAATCCACAACATTTTTCTATAGAAATCGAATCAGAGAAGTTACATCCTAGATCATCAATCACTGTTATGATATAGTCACCAGGAGGAACATCTACCAGAGTTTCATCTGTATATCTTGCGCCATTTGGACCCTGCCATTCAAATCGGTAAGGTAGGATTCCCCCTTCTGGGTTAGCCTCTACAGTGACCCTGTCTCTGCCTTCGATGCATTCTGAACTTATGCTCACAGTAGGTTCTGGAGCATCTGCGATTTGGGTTGTTAATTCTAGAAAGCAACCCGACGGATCTAGTACCATGATTGGAAAGTTTCCGCTGTGTAGGTTTGTAAAATGATTGTTGCTGGTGAAAGTAGTACCACCATCTATGGAATAGAGCAAGCCTGTAGTGTCACTCGAGATATTAATCTTGAGTTCACCATTTCCAAGGTTGCAGGTCTCTTGTACATTATCGACCCCTTCTACGATTATAGGGCCCGAGGCGATAAGGTTATTATTGAGTAGAAATAACGCTATCAGAGTACAAAGACTGATCACTAATGAGTTAGCCTTCATTTATTAAGGATGTTACGTTCTTTAGACATCCTTATCACAGTGCTGCCCCTATGTTAAGTTCATATTTGATCTGGAATCATGTCTATGAGGCTGATTATCTGTGAGTAATGACAAGTAATTGTCATTATTAAATTAGCTCGGCATAGTGGAATGATAATTAGTTAATTGTCTGACCTGCTATTTGTCTTATATATATAAGATTGGTTATATCTTAGGCGTCTATACTATCACTAACCACAACCCTAGATGAGCTTTGTAGTATCTGCAAGAAAGTACAGACCGAAAAATTTTGACGAATTAGTAGGTCAAGACCACATTGCGACTACCCTAAAGAATGCAATCAAAAATGATAAGCTTGCTCATGCTTTTTTATTCTCAGGACCTAGAGGGGTAGGAAAAACCACCTCTGCAAGAATTCTCGCCAAAGTGCTGAATTGCGAAAATCTAAGTCCTGAATATCATGCTTGTGAAACTTGCTCAGCATGTAAGGCCTTTAGTGATAATGCCTCATTCAATATTTTCGAATTAGATGCTGCCTCTAATAATAGTGTGGATCACATCAGATCTCTTAATGATCAGGTGCGATTCCAACCGCAACAGGGCTCCTATAAGATCTATATCATAGATGAGGTCCATATGCTATCGCAAGCGGCCTTTAATGCTTTTCTAAAAACACTGGAGGAGCCTCCTCCTTACGCTAAGTTCATCTTGGCTACAACTGAAAAGCATAAGATAATTCCTACCATCTTATCTCGTTGCCAAATCTTCGACTTCCGAAGAATCCAGATAAAAGATATAGTGAATCAAGTGCAGCAGATTGCTGATAAAGAGCAGAGAACCTTTGATGATGAAGCCTTGCACTTAATAGCACAGAAGGCAGACGGTGCTATGCGTGATGCCCTCTCTATCTACGATAAGATGGTGAGCACTTTAGATGGTAATATTAGCTATAAAGATGTAGCAGCTAATCTTAATGTTCTCGATCATGATTATTACTTCAGTATAATAGACGCGGCAATCAAGGAAGATTTTACTTCGCTGATGCTCCAGTTTGATGAAGTGGTGAAAAATGGTTTTGAGGTCGAGCAGTTTATCTCCGGTTTGCTAGCCCATCTGAGACAGTTGCTTCTAGTAAAAGATCTCCAGACAGCTCAACTAATGGAGACTAGTGAAAATCTAAAAGTGAGATTTCAAGACCAAGCGGCACTCGCAAGTGATTCATTTATCATGACCGCACTATCACTTTTGGATAAGACAGATATGAATCTATTGAGGTCACATAATAAGCGACTAACTATGGAGATAGCGCTCAGTAAGATAGCTTACATGAATAGGGTTATCGAAAAAAAAAAGATAACGGAAGTACAGCCACCTAAGGCAAGACCAGCGGTAGTGGCTAATAAAAAAGCTAACTCAAAGTCTACCGCCAAAGTTAGCATTGTAAAAGAAGCACCTGCTGCAGCATCCAAGAAGAGTAAGAATGAACTTACTACTGATGATCTATCCAAGAGGACTAGAAAGTATTCCTCATTGACTCCTACTATCACTACTGATATAGATGCTCTTGTAGCCTCTATAGATAAGGAAGAGAAGAAGAAAAGAGCGCATAAGAATCCTTTTACAGATGAGTTTATCGGTGGGATTCTACAAGAGTGGAAGAAGAAATCATTACTGAATTCTTTTAAAAGTGCAGTGACCAACTCTAAGGTGGTAGTCAAAGACAATAAACTCACAATTTTTGCACCATCAGAAGTTTTTTCAGAATTGTTAAAACAAGAATCTGACATGATTCTGGATATCAGATCTCATTACCCCAAAAAAGAGATAGAAATAGTCTTTGAAGTTGACTCAAGTGTATTTCCCGACTACAAACCACCAGAAAAAGTTAAGATTTTAACAACCAATGAAAAAATTGCTTTGTTCAATCAGCAAAACCCAACCTTTGAAGCATTCATACATCGACTAAATTTAAAGGCTAAGTAGTTACTTTAAAACCCATAACATGATCAACTATGAGTGAAAAGTCCATCTGGTATCTCGAGAATATTGATGTCAGCACAATTTTTTGTCCTCAAAAACTTGGGGATAGGCAGCAGGATGACCATTTAATGAAAATAGAAAGAGGCGAGTATGTGTATATGCCTGATGCTGCCAGCGACACTATATATTTTATTGCTGAAGGAAGAGTACGCATCGGTTCTACTTCCGAGGAAGGAAAAGAAATTATCAAAGCCATCCTTAATAGAGGAGAAGTCTTTGGTGAACTTTCACTGGTAGGAGAACACAAAAGAAGAGACTATGCAGTCGCCATTGAGGATGTAAAATTGTGTGCCATAAAATCCTCCGAAATGACTTCGCTTATAAAAGATCATGGCTCTCTGAGTATGTTCTTCATGAAGATGATGGGTTCTAAAGTCTTGGAAATGGAGAATAGATTAGAGTCCCTAGTCTTTAAAGATTCAAGAAGTAGAATAGTAGAGTATCTCGTAGAATTGGTAAGAAAGAATGGTCAGCGAGTGGGTTATGAATGGGTAGTAAGAAATTTTAATACCCATCAAGAAATTGCAAACCTTACGGCGACTTCCAGGCAGACAGTAACTACTGTTCTGAATGAATTAAGAGCTTCAGAAATTATAACCTTCAATCGGAAACGACTTCTAGTAAGGGATTTAGACAAACTCAAAGAAGAAATAAAGTAAGTGTATAGACTGCTTCTCAAGCCCTTTTTATTTCTACTGTCCCCAGAAAAGGCACATCACACGACGACAAGCTTATTTGATATTCTTATACATATTCCTCTTGTAGGTACTCTGATCAGGGCCCTGTATAGCTACGAACATGAGAGTCTAAAGAAGGA
This sequence comes from uncultured Saprospiraceae bacterium, assembly GCA_937921825.1. Taxonomy (GTDB): domain Bacteria; phylum Bacteroidota; class Bacteroidia; order Chitinophagales; family Saprospiraceae; genus RFSX01. Next base: position 38,553 of record CAKZVK010000060.1, on the reverse strand, counting down.
AGTATTAGGGATTAAATTTTCTAATCCTGTAGGCCTCGCGGCAGGTTTTGATAAAGATGGAAAGTATTATAGGACCATGTCTGCTCTCGGTTTTGGATTTATAGAAATAGGAACTGTGACTCCTGTAGGACAAGATGGTAATCCGCAGCCAAGACTTTTCAGACTACCTCAAGATCAAGGCCTTATAAATAGGATGGGCTTCAATAATGAAGGGGTAGATGCTATGGTGAGCCGTCTAGAAAAATATGGCTCAGAAGGATTGATTATAGGAGGAAATATAGGGAAGAATAAAGTGACACCTAACGAAGAGGCAATTAGTGATTATGAGATTTGCTTTCATAAACTCTATCCCTACGTAGACTACTTTGTTGTAAATGTAAGTTCTCCCAATACACCAGATCTGAGATCTCTCCAAGATAAAGAACCTCTAACAAGACTGCTCTCTCATATCATGCAACTGAGAGATGCTAAGACAAAGAAAATTCCAGTATTACTCAAGATAGCTCCAGACCTCACGACAGGTCAGATCGATGATGTCTTAGAAATATTAGAGTCACAAAAAGTAGATGGTATAATCGCCACTAACACCACTATTTCTCGAGCGGATCTCAAGACAGCGCCAGCAAGAATATCGGAAATAGGTAATGGAGGCCTAAGTGGATTGCCTGTAAGAAAAAGAAGCTTAGAGGTGGTCCGGTACATCAGATCTTGTAATAAGGATATCCCTGTTATCGGTGTAGGAGGAATTACAGAACCACATCATGCCTCAGATTTGCTAGCTGCTGGGGCGGATTTAGTACAAGTCTATTCTGGTATGGTCTATAGTGGTCCAGCACTCATAAAATCAATAAAAAAGCACCTCGTCAGCCTTCACTAGGTATTTTATTTCCTTTCCACCTCTAAATGTTTTGGGTATTTTAAGAATACTCTTTCTTATACTATCATAGACATATACTATATGTCCTACCTATAATGGCTGCACTATCAGACGCTAATGAATGGTAGTAAAATGTCATATCATAAGTACCTGAAAATCACCTACTTACTAGGTGTATAGGACATATATTGTAAAAATGTTATGGTATCCTATTTGGATACAATAAGATACTTACTCATTTAATAACCAAAACCGACTACTCATGATTAAAGAGGAAGAGACAAGTGTTCTCACAGATTTGAGGTTCTGGTTAGTTTTTATCTTCTCAGGATTTCTTATCAGTATTTTGATAATGAGCTACCCTGGCTAGAGACAAGCCAACGCAGAATATAAATGAGCTTAGCTTCGACAAAAAGCTAAGCTCATTTTTTTTGGTCTAGTACGAATGAATCTTTGTGAGAAAACTGCTCCCTCATTATACAAGGCTGTATTAAGCAGATTTTATCTTCAAGCTCATATCCAGGCTACCTGCAGAATGTGTAAGTGCACCTACAGATATGAAATCTACGCCAGTTTCTGCTATCGCTCTGACAGTAGTCAGGTTTACACCTCCAGAGGCTTCTGCTTCAAACTTCTTATCTATCATTTCTACCCCTTTTCTGAGAGTTTCTAGATCAAAGTTATCCAGCATGATGCGGGTGACACCACCTTCTTTCATGACTTCTTGGAGCTCTTCTAGATTTCTAGTTTCTACAGTGATACCGAGCTCCTTATTATTTTCTTTGAGGTAAGCTTTTACTTTTTGTATTGCCTTGGTAATGCCTCCGCTCGCGTCTATGTGATTATCCTTTATCATTATCCAATCATAAAGTCCATCTCTATAATTAGCGCAGCCACCTATTCGGACAGCCCATTTTTCTAGGAATCTCATCAGAGGCGTCGTTTTCCTCGTGTCCAGAATAGTTACAGGTAGATCTGAGACTAATTCTTGGAATTTTCTTGCCATTGTAGAGACCCCACTTAATCGTTGCATAGTATTGAGCACTAATCTTTCGCCCATCAGCAGTGTCTGAGAACCAGTAGTTATTTCAAAGGCAATGTCTCCATATTGGACCTTAGTACCATCTGGAATAAGCTCAGTAAAAGTGCATGCAGGGTCTAACTTGTGAAAGACATATTTTGCAAAGTCCACACCGGCTATGACTCCTTCATCCTTGATGAGTAGTTTTGCAGTATTTGTAGCCTCAGGATCTATACAGGCTAGTGAAGTATGGTCTCCATCTTTTACATCTTCTCTAAGTGCAGCATCAATGAATGCGTCTAATAATGAAATCTTTATGCCTTCCACCTAATTTGCTTTGTTTTTAAATCCGAAATGTAACTATTTATTCTATGTTGCGGAGTTTGGTAAGGAGAATAACCTTTCTCTTTCTGTTCCTTTACCTCCGCTGATAAATATAAGCCTAGAAGTAGGGTAGTAGAAAATATATCAGAAAAGGAATAATTGTAATTTATTGATCGGCAGTAACTTATATCATTAAGTCTTTTAGGCATGGGATTCAATAATTTTTAGATAATTGGTTGGGCTAATGTTCGCTGTTGTCAAAATTTAGACTTCAAGCAGGATTGTAAGCTATATTATTCACTATCAAGCTTTTGTATTGATTCTTTTTCGCTATTTTTCTACTTTGAAAAGACCTTCGTTCACTAATCAATAATTTAACATGAAACAAATTTTACACAATTCTGCTTTTGGAAGAGTTGTTTTCTTTTGCATGATGTCATGCTTTTTCGTTAACCTTCAGGCACAAGTTTTCTTCTCTGATAACTTCGATGATGAAGATATTTCTGATTGGACGTCAATAGATGCAGATGGAGATGGCATTCCTTGGTTTCCTGCGGCATTAGGTATAGATGGGTCAGGAAGTATGATTTCATATTCTTGGAATCCACAGACACAATTGCCTTTGACTCCAGAAAATTACATCACTACTCCTGCTATTGACCTAACAAATGCACCTACTGCTACTTACATAGGCTGGAAAGCATATGCACAGGATCAACAATGGGCAGCAGAAAAATATAAAGTAGTTATTTCTACAGGCAATACTATAGAGGATATAGATGAGGGAGCTATAATCTATGAAAACACCTTGTCTGCAAATGGAGCAGATGTATGGGATGAAATTTCTCTTAAGATAGATGAGTATGTCGGACAGGTTATCTATGTAACCTTTGTACACTTTGATGTATCTGACCAGTTCTTAATTACTGTGGATGATGTACAGGTTCTAGGTCTTCCAAAAAGAGATGCCGGAATGACTGGAATATCTTTTACAAAGTATCACCTTGTAGGAGGTCAGTCTGCTATCAGTGGTACACTTCAGAACTTGGGAGAAGAAACTATTAATAGTATAGTATTAGGCTATACAGTAAATGGAGGTACGCAGGTAACTCAAGAGTTTACTGGTCTTAATGTTCCATCTCTAGGAAACTTATCATACTCTTTTGATGATATTTTGACTTTAGATCAAGAGATAGAATATGATGTAGATGTGACAGTTGTTTCTGTTAATGGAGATGAAGATTTAAATCCTGACAATAACGATGTCCTGGCTGACATGGCAGTTCTTTCTTTCAGACCTGAGAAGAGAGTTGTATTTGAAGAAGCTACAGGTACGTGGTGTGGATGGTGCCCTAGAGGTGCTGTAATGTTAGATTTAATCTCTGCACAATATGAAGATGCCATAGGTATAGCTGTACATAACTCAGACCCTATGGAGATTTCAAATTATGATGATGAATTCGGAAATCTAATAGGTGGATATCCAAGCATGCTTGCAGATAGATTACCTGACAATGTAATGCCTAATGATCTAGCGAGCTATAGTGCTCTAGAATCCACATATTTCAGCAGAGTTACAGCCTTAGTGCCAGCTTCTATGGATATGGAAGTAGAACTGACTAGTCTTACACCTGATATTGGAGAACTGAATATAGACATGAATGCCACCTTTGCAGCATCTATTGAAGGTGATTTCACTTTCAGTGTTGTACTTACTGAAAACGGTGTTACTGGATCAGGTGATGGCACGAATACAAATAATACTGATTATGATCAGGTAAACTTTTATGCTGATAATGCACGTGGCCCTATGGATGGTTATGAAGTGCTTCCTAATCCAGTTCCTGCTACGCAGATGGTATATGACCACGTGGCAAGAGAGCTAATAGGTAGCTTCTATGGTATAGAAGAATCTAGACTAACTTCAGTAGAGAGAAATGGAACCTATTCTCATTCTGAGAGCATACTTATCGCTAAGAATTTAATTCCTAACTATTCAGTAGTAGGATTATTATTAGATAATGCTACGGGAGAGATCATTAATGCAGTAGAAGTCAAGACGATAACTTCTAGCACGGATGAGGTATACACAGAAGAGAATAATGTAATTGTTGCTCCTAATCCTTTCTCTGGTGAGACAACCATCACTATGGATCTAGAGCAAGCTGAGGAAGTTGTAGTAACTCTTATTGATATTCTTGGTAGAGTAGTTTCCACAGAAGATTTCGGTCAGAGAAATGGTAAAGTAGTATTGAACTATAATGCTGCTACAGTAAACCCCGGACTTTATATCATGAATATAAAAGCTGGTAACAATTTGACTTCAAGAAAAGTGACTATTAACTAGTCTATTTCTTTTTAGATATACAAGAGGGCAGCCTGTTTTGGCTTGCCCTCTTTTTTATTGTCTATATATTCTAGTCAGCCGAGCATACGGATTTATGTCTCTGTAGGTGATCTCCACATCAATAAGGTTTTTCTATAGTCTTATTTTAATCTAGCCTATTTCCTTCTTATAGACCTCCTCTGATTACCTAAGGATAGCAAGAGAAATAAAACATAATGTAGAATTTATCTTTAGTTTTATATATAGGTTTAATCTAATATGATAGTATGAAGCTTTTTGTCATCTTTATTATTCAAGTTTTGAGTTTTTCTCTGTGGTCTCAGGACACTTTATTTTTTGAGAACTTTCAAGACCAGACTCTAGGGAGTTTTACCACGGTCGATATGGATGGCTTGCTTTTGACATCAGATTTTGATGGTCTTACTGGAGCTTTCGATGTGACTCCTGTAGCTGGTCCCAATGACTTTCGAGCTATAGGTGTTTCCTCTTTTATTTCTACTGATGGTACTGCAGATAATTGGTTGATTTCTTCAGAGATTTCGATTGATGTGCCCGCTACAAAATTAAAATGGACGGGAAGCTCTTTATCGGGAGAAAATCAGAGCTTAGAAGACTACAGAGTATTAGTATCTACGACAGGTTCAGCGACACAAAACTTTACGAATGTATTGCTAGAGATTACTGGAGAATCTTCTCAAGGGATGGTGAGAGAACTAGATCTAACGGATTATGTAGGACAGTCTATCTTTCTCGCTTTTAATCAGATAGGCACTAATAATTATGCCCTTACACTAGATGATATATCTGTCATAGCCCCTACTGCTGAAGATGCTATTGCCCTATTAAGTATAGTGGGTGATCGATATCAGGATGTTGCAGATAATGCCTTGTTTATAGAAGTGCTCAATACAGGTTCTAGACCGATTACCGAGTTTGTAGCCACAGGTAGTATAAATGGAGACTCGGGAGACTTCAATTTTGATAATCTAAATATTTTGCCACAGCAGACTGTGCTCATACCTTTTGGAGAACTCTATCCTTTTGAGGCAGATAAGTATGAAATTATAGCAGCCATCAGTAGTGTTAATGGCACTTCCGTAGCTGTTCCCTCACTCACTAAGACAGTCTTCATGGTAGAGAACCCACCTGCAAAGAAGTTCTTTCTAGAAGAGTCTACAAGTACAGCCTGCGGATGGTGTCCAGAAGGAAAAGTTATAAAAGACTTGATGGCATTTAAATATTCCGAGGACGTGATAAATGCCTCAGTTCATAGAAATGATCCAATGACCAATGTCGTCTACGATCTAGGCCAGCAAAACTTAGAAGGATATCTCGCAGAGCCTTCTTTTGGAATCAATAGAGCCAATTTTGTAGCCCCTAGTGAAGTCGAAAAGTTTTTTATAGATGACTTTTCTACGGTAGCACCTGTGGATATCGAGCTTAAGCAGGCCTATGATGAGGTCAGCAGAACTTTAGATTTGACAATAGAATCAGTGGCGCATACCACTCTAGAAGATAGTACCCACCAATATAGTGTGATCATTCTAGAGGATAAGGTCGCTGGCAATAGCCCTGATTTTGCGCAAGCCAATAATTACAGTTCTTCAGCATTGGATGTTTCCCTGATTGGGGTGGATGGAATAGACTGGAGCACCCTGGCTGATCCTGTTCCATCAGAAGATATGGTCTATGATGATGTGGTGAGAGATATTATCGGAGGCTTTCAGGGGATCGAAGAATCTATTACCTCGGTCCGAGCAGGAGAGGAACTGAGCTATACTCTAGATTATACCCTATCTTCTGCCTTTGATGATGACGAAATCTGGATTGTTGTATTGGTTACTGATACAGAGACTGGGGAAGTGGTGAATGCTTTTGAAGAAAAATTGCTCAAAACTTCAACTACTGAGACACTATTCTCTGTAAGTTCTGTAAGCCTATTTCCTAATCCAGCCTCTGATTATGTGGACCTCCGCATCAGAACAGATAATACTACTGAAGCAAGTCTGACGATATCAACTTACACAGGTGTAGAGCTAATAAAAAAAGGTCTTGAGTTGTACAATAATCAGACAAGTATTAGAATAATGCTCGAAAACCTCGAGAATGGTCTGTATTTTGTAATCATAAGAGGTGATAAAGAAGTATTCTCTCAGCCTCTAGTTGTGAGAAGATAATTAATTGATAATCAATTAGTTGTGTTGATCACATTTCGTGAGAATATTGTGATTTTGAGAAAGTAAGGCAGAAAATTGTCCGCCTACAATACCTTAACGACTTTTTAAGAAAAAAATCTGCTCTAAAAACAATATATTTGTATAAATGAGAAGGCTTATGAAACAAGTTTTACTACTGTTTATATTTTTATACTCCACAGCTGCAGTTGCGCAGCTCACTATAGATCCAGAATACAATATTACTGGAGATGTAGATGTGTCGAATTTTGGACAAGAGTTCACGACGACTAATGAAGGAACTGAAACACTAGAATATTTCTGGCAGCTCGAGAGATCTGATGCGATGCCGAGAGAGTGGTCATTCACAGTATGTGATGCGGTTCTTTGTCATGCTGCAGGAGTAGAGAGTACACCATGCGGTGATTCCCAATTTACAAATGTTCTGAATCCAGGTGTATCTATCACCTATAATAAATTATCATTGAATCCCAATGGAATTCTTGGAGATCACTCTGTGACTATCAAGTTCTCTACAGTATGTGGAGATTTTTCTGATGATAATTTGATTGGTCAGACGACTATGAACTTTAGTGTGACTGGACAAAGCAGTACAGAGGATGAGTTCTTAAGTGACGATCTTCTTATATATCCAAATCCGACTGTAGATAGATTCCAAGTAAAGAATGACGAAAACGTCAAAGCGGTTTCTGTATTCAATATTGTAGGAAAGACTGTAATGACCGAAAGCCACAAAGCAGGTCAGACTCATGATGTTACTAACCTTGATAAAGGCATCTACTTAGTTAGAATGGTAGACAGAAATGAAAAAACATTGAAAGTGATAAGATTGACTAAAGACTAGTCAGTTACTCAAAATAATATAAAGGGATGCATTGAAAAATGTGTCCCTTTTTTTATGCCTTATTCTATGGAGAAGAAATCGCTTACCCTTCTAAATACTTAATCTATAATTTAAAGAAGCGCTGAGCCTCACCAGAAGCTATTGACTTCAGGATGTAGATGCCAGCTGAGAATGAACTTAAGTCTATCTGACCATTATCTCTATGCTCTTTCATTAGTAGCTGACCATTAAGGTTATAGAGCCCTACGCCTCCTACACAAGAATAGTTGATTCTTGAGTCAGTAGGATTGGGATACATGGTGAAAGAACCAGCTACAATCAAGTCGTCAGTAGCAGTCTCCTCACAGAAATTCATGCTCCAGTCTACTTCATTCCAGTCTTGCCATACTTCGATGGGTACTCCTCCACCTGGTACTCTCCATAGTGAGGTCTCAGGACCTGAGGCAGCTATAAATTCATCTATCAGCTCAGAGGTCATTACCCCAGTAGCCGTAGAGGCGATATGATGAATGGGTTTAGTAGCTCCGAGTTCTAAGTACTCTTGGTTGCCTTCCTCTATCCAGAAAGTAATGTCATCTACGTAGTTAGGACCCCAATATTCTACATAGGTCTGTGGCATGAAACCATCCACATAGGGATCTATATTACGTATACTATAGTTATGATCTCTAGGATTGCCCCAAGTAGTGACATAAAGTTGGAAGTCAGTGGCAGCGTGATTATCAGCAATTGCTTTTTGCTTAGCGAGATGGAAAGCTCTAAAGAGACTATCTAGTAAAGTCGCACGTCCATCAAATTCAATCTCTACATCTACCACATATCCAGAGTAGCCCGTCTTTGCAGCATAATAGATAGCTTGTGCCTGATCAGCATAATTATTTCTATAGTTATAGGACCATGCCCAGGGTTGTATGCCATGCTCTTTATAATCCCTGATTAATTCGGTGTCTACGAGTTCTGTCCATCGAGAACTGTCTATGCGACCATCGGCCACTTTTACATAGACTCTTTTGATGTCTCTCTGAGATAGATTAGTGGCAAGGACTTCATGAGAGAATCCTGTGTCTTCCACATGCCATAGCCATACACCTAGTTGGTTACAGTCTTCAGATTGTGACCAGCAAAAGCTTAGGGCACAGAATGAAAAGAGGGTAACCAAAGTAGGCTTTAGGACCTTCATGAATCTATCATTTTAGGCCGTTTCTGCTTGTACTAATTTTCCCATGTAGACTAATTGATCTCCTTCCTCTACCACGTAATCCGTCTGTTCGGATAGGATAATTTGGAAATCATTGTTCTCAGCTTTTTTAAGGAAAAGGGGTATCGCTTTTTCTTGGTTGTTAATCTGATCCAGAAGTACTTGCAGGTTTTCTGAGCTTTCTGCAGCCACTTCATGTATGTTAGGATAGTCTCTTGCTACTTCTAAAAGATTTATAAAGTCATCTTGCTTAGAGAATAGTGTAGAGTTATTTGAGGAATCTGGGTTTTGAAGTTCATTTACTGATGTCAGTCTGTAAGCACCATTTTCGCCAAACTCTTTCTTCAGATTGCTCAGAGAATAATCATTTACCTCTGCACTTCCCGTCATAGCCATTATTACACCTACATCATTAAGATCTGAATTATTGAGTAGATCATCTTTGTAAATGTCTACAGTGTAGGCATCGATACCTTCTTCATTTGCTTTTTCTATATTGCCCGTATTGCTATCTATAAGAATGATATGCTTACCATTATCTTTTAGATATTTAGCAATCAGTCTACTGGCACGATGCGCACCGACGACTAAGATTCCATTACTCTTCTCTAGGAGCACTCCTAATAACTTTGCGATCAATCCTGCTCCAGTAGCATTAAGGATGACCGTACCGAGTACTACCATAAATACAAGAGGTGTAATGTATTCTGCTCCTGCGATTCCCTCAGAGGCCAGTTTGGATCCGAATAGAGAAGCAATACCTGCTGCGACTATTCCTCTTGGTCCAACCCAACTTACGAATAGTTTTTCATTGGTGGTCAATGCAGACTTGCTGGTACTGAGAAATACACCTATAGGCCTGAGTATAAAAATAATGGCAGCGAATAGTGCGCCTACTTTCCAATCTAGTAAGAGCTCCAGTTCTGAGATATTCATATTGGCAGAAAGAAGTATAAAGAGAATGGCTATGAGCAAGATACTTATTGATTCACCAAAGTAGATGATTTCATTTTTATGAGGCATCTCTATATTACCGACTACCATACCTAATACTACTACTGTCAATAATCCAGAATCAGGGACTAGCAAGTGACTACCCACAAAGGCCGCTAATACGAAAGCCAATGTAAATACTGTCAATAAATAGTGAGGAACCCAGTGTCTCTGCAAGAATATTCTGAGTAGGTGCGCTAAAAAGAATCCAAGAGCAGTCCCAACCAAAGCTATCAAAGCAAAATGCTTAAAAGCATCAACAGTAAAGGCCCCACTTCCTCCGAATTCTGGACTATGTGTCAAGTGAATAAACTCATAGACAAGTACTGCAGTCAAGGCACCTATCGGATCTATCAGAATCCCTTCCCACTTAAGTATGGCTGATATATTTCGTTTTAAAGGTAAATTTCTTAGAATGGGACCTATCACTGTGGGTCCTGTAACGATGATAAGACCTGAAAACAGAAAAGACATATCCCAGTGAAGACCTGTTATATAATGGGCTAACAAGGCACCACCGATGAAGGTCACCAAGGACCCCACCGTAATTAGGTTTATTATGGAAGGACCGACACCTTTGAGTTCATCTCTCTGTAAGCTCAATCCTCCTTCAAAAAGGATAATACCTATGGCTAGTTCTACAAAATGAAACAAATGTTCTTTTGGGAAAATACCTTTAGAACCATTCCATACAGGCTCTAATAGCTTCAATCCATCAGCAGTCCATAGGGTAGAAAATGGCCCTACAGCCAAGCCTATTAACAATAATGGCAAGATAGCTGGCACTTTAATGCGCCATGCAAGCCACTGAGCAAGTATCCCTAAAATTATTACACCACCTAATTCTAACATTTGATTTGAAGTTTAGCTGAGACGAATATAAACAGATGAATAAACAAAAACTCCTCCTAAGGCATACAAATTCAATTACTTATGGATATAAATAAGACTTAATGCAAGTATTGACTGATTGCCTAAAGTAGTGATAAACAGTCAGTTATGCAGTAGAAATCATATTATGGAAAGCTAGAATATAGCCTGCTTTATGGCATAGTTTCTGCTCTTTCTGAGGTGTAATGAATATTGAAGAAATAAATAGAAAGCACTTCATGGAAACTGACATGTATTATCGTGTCGGATATGGACTCTCGTCCAAGTTGATCAATTTTTCAAATGGCATCTTCACCTTAGAGATAGTCTTGAGTAAAAAATGGTCAAAAGACATGAATGCGACTGCTCAGGAACTTGCTTACCTATGGAAGAAAAGCCATAAGGAATTAAATAAGGCGATCGGATGTAAGATCTATTTCATTGATTCTCGAACATATTCTTACAAGCAAGCGCTCCTTCATAGAGGCATACAGCCGGGTTATGATGCTAAAAAAGGTATCATATTCAGAAAGGGCTATCTTAACTAGCAATATTTAAAATATTGGTATAAATGATTAATGGGGCTTTTCGAAGCCCTATTTTTTTTGCCCTCTTTATTCTAGTAGCTGCCTATTTCCAATTCTATAGCTATTTTGTAGCGTACTAATGTTTTTTTAGATCGTATGATCTAGAATTCTTATTGGCCACAATATGACCTAAATATGCACCTGACTACGCTTGATTGGATTATAATCGCCCTCTTCTTTTTAGGAACTTTACTTATAGGTATTATAGCATCCAAGAAAGCAGGTAAGAGTGCCAAAGACTTTTTCCTCTCAGGAAGAGATATGCCATGGTGGTTACTCGGGGTCTCTATGGTCGCCACTACCTTTTCGGCGGATACTCCCAATCTGGTAACAGACATAGTAAGAAACAATGGTGTAGCGGGCAATTGGGTCTGGTGGGCTTTCTTACTCACTGGTATGGCTACAGTATTTATCTATGCTAAGTTATGGAGACGATCGGAAATAACAACAGATCTAGAATTCTATGAGCTGAGATATAGTGGAAGGGAAGCCAGTTTCTTAAGAGGATTCAGAGCCATATATTTAGGAGTCTTTTTTAATGTCATGATCATGGCAACTGTCTTGCTCGCAGGTATTAAGATAGGAGGTATCATGTTAGGCTTATCTCCGATTCAGACTGTTCTTATTGTATCACTTGTTACTGTCGTATATTCTTCCTTAGGAGGACTAAGAGGGGTGGTCCTAACAGATTTCTTTCAGTTTATCCTGAGTATGATCGGGATGGTAATCGCTGCAGCATATATCATCAGACTTCCTGAGATAGGTGGTCTACAAAAGTTAATTTCTCATCCCAATGTAGCAGACAAAATAGATTTGTTCCCCGATTTTAATGACTTGAATGTGGCGATTCCTTTATTTTTTGTACCGATAGCAGTCCAGTGGTGGAGTGCCTGGTATCCTGGTGCTGAGCCTGGGGGTGGAGGCTATATCGCCCAGAGAATGTTATCGACTAAGAGTGAGAAAGATGCAGTTAAAGCCACTCTTTTTTTTAACGCTGCCCATTATGCTCTAAGACCTTGGCCATGGATACTGATTGCTTTAGCTTCTTTAGTAATATTTCCAGAATTAGAAAATATTAAGCAAAGCTTTCCTAACGTAAGTGATAGCTTATTGGCCCATGATCTGGCCTTTCCTGCTATGTTGACGTTATTGCCCGCAGGCCTAGTGGGCTTAGTGATTGCTGCGCTCACAGCAGCACTAATGTCTACTATAAGCACACATCTAAATTGGGGGTCTTCTTATGTGGTGAATGACTTTTATCTGAGGTTTAGAAATAAACAGGCCTCGCAATCAGACCAGGTAAGGGTAGGACGAATCTCCACTTTTGTACTCATGCTGCTCTCTGCAGTTATGGCTCTATACCTGACGAATGCCATGCAAGCTTTTAATATTCTCTTGCAGATAGGAGCAGGGACTGGTCTGTTGTTTTTGTTGAGATGGTTGTGGTGGCGTATTAATGCTTATAGTGAGATCGTAGCTATGATTGTGTCATTTGTAGTTGCAGTTTATTTTGAAATCTTTTATGGTGGCAATATGGAGCCCTACGAACGTATGATAGTAGGGGTGCTAATAACGACCGTGGCGTGGATAGTTGCTACTCTTATGACTAGACCTACGGCCACTGCTACTCTAGTAGATTTCTATAATAAGATTCAGCCTCATAATTTGGGCTGGAAAAGAATATTAAATGAAAAAAATATTCAAGCTCGGACTACAGAGACGCGATCACTATCTACAGAGATACTAATGATGTTTCTTGGTTGTCTGATGATCTATTCAGCCTTATTTGCAACGGGCTATTTCTTGTATGAAGAATGGACAAAGTTTATAATGACAGGAGTTCTATGTGTTGTCAGTTTATTGGCCTTAAGACGATTGTGGAGATAAGCATTATACAGCTTGATAACCATCCTCTTCTATTTCTTTTATAATACTGAAGATTAGATTTGCTTCGTACCCGCGGCTGGAAGCATATTTTATAGCTTTGTCTTTCGCTAGGAGTTCTCCTAACTGTTCGTGTTTACTGAGTTGCTTTGTGATGATGCTTCTTAGGTTTTCTAGATATTCTTCTTCGTCTATCTCTTCCATACCTTTTTTGATACAGTAGGATGAAATGTATTTTTGAGCAAGATGCTGTTTGATTTTGTTTCGTCCCCATTTTTTCATCCTTTGCCTACCACGCGTAAACGATCGGGCAAATCTTTCTTCATTGAGGAAATCTTCTTTGATTAGTTCTGTTATTATTTCCTCAAGGTCGTCACCGTATATTTTTAATGAAAGTAGTTTAGTCCGTACTTCTTGATGGCAGCGATCCTGATAGGCACAGTATCGCTTTAATTTTTCTAGTATGATTTCTTGGGTAAGCTTCAATGATATATTCTTTCTATTATTTTTGCTTTTTTTAACTCAAAAAATTAATTGAAAATGGATGAATCAGATGTGCTAGAAGCAGTATCTCCTATCTCAGGATATACCCAGAAAGCTATGGGCATGGCTATGGAGTATGCGCCGAAAGCCTTGCTAGCAATACTAACCCTAATTATTGGATTTTGGATTATAGGCAAGATAGTCAAATTTGCAGAAGGTGGAATTAATAGATCTGGAATGGACGAAACACTATCCAAGTTTCTCTCCTCTTTAATAAGTATCGCCTTGAAAATAATGCTATTGCTTTCTGTAGCGGGAATGTTTGGTGTGAATACAACCTCTTTCATAGCGATATTTAGTGCGCTGATGGTGGGTATAGGGATGGCACTCAATGGCACCTTAGGCCATGTAGCTTCAGGTGTAATGTTAATGATCTTTAAGCCTTTCAAGACAGGTGACCTAGTGAAAATAGGTGGCGGTGGTACCGTAGGAACAGTAGATGCTATTAATGCCTTCAATACTACACTAAAGACATTAGATAACAAAAGAATAATTATCGCCAATAGCAATGTAACGGGTAATGATATCACAAATATCTCTGGTCAAGGACAAGTAGGTGTGGAACTTACTTTTGGAATTGGATATTCTGATGATATTGATAAGGCTCGTAAGATAATATTAGAAGTAGGGGAGACCTGTCCTTACATTTTATCTGCTCCAGCTCAAGGGGTGGTAGTGGCAGAACTAGGTGATAGTTCTGTAAATCTAGCAACACGTCCTTTCTGTAGGAGTGAGCACTACTGGGATACCTTATTTTACATGCAGGAAAATGTAAAGAAGGCATTCGATAAGAATAATATAGGCATCCCTTATCCGACGATGGATGTAAATATGATTAGTAATAACTAAGAGAAAACTAAGCAAAAACTATGGCCCAGATCGATCATCGATTTGGGCTTTTATTTAAGGTTAAGCTCTCAAGCTTTTTTACATCAAGCTATTAGCCGAAAGCTGTTTGGATGTACCCGTCTATATTATTGATAATATCATCTGTAGGCTTGTGGACCTGACCTTTCCAACCTGCTTCCTTACATGCGATAATGTTTTCCTCCATGTCATCTATAAATAACATAGTGGAGCAGTCTGTGATGCCGAGGTCCTTTGTTACAAAGTCGTAGATTTCAGCATCAGGTTTTCTCATACCTATTCTGCAAGAGTAATAGACCTTGTCAAAGTACAGTGCATGAAAATCTTCTATACCATGATTGTGCTTTAGATCTCGATGTATTTTTTCGATATGGAGTTCATTGATGTTGCTGAGCATCACGATATTGAATTCTTTTCTCAGACCTTCTATCATGGTGAATCGCGCAAGTGGCAATTCGCCGAGGAGTGCATTCCATGCAGCAATAACTTCTCTGATTTCTGCTTGTGGATTATACTGCTGGAGATGCCATAGAAAAGCTTCCGTATTGATTTTTCCTCTGTCATATCTGTACAGATGTTCTTTAGTCTTATCGGGAAGCCCTTGAGAGAAATCTTGATTTAAAGTTTTCTTGAAGGCTGCAAAGCAAGTTTTGAAATCAAGGTTGATAAGAATATTCCCGAAGTCAAAGACCAGCGTTTTTTTACTGTGGTCTATCATAGACTACAGTATATTATTCACGTTGCACTTGTCACTGACAGTCTTAGCCACATCCTCTATTTTGATTCTCTTTTGTTCTAGCGTATCTCTATCTCTAATAGTAACTGTATTGTCTTCCAGTGTATCAAAATCAATAGTGATAGAGTAAGGTGTACCTATCGCATCCTGACGTCTATACCTTCTGCCGATAGCATCTTTCTCATCATACTGACAGTTGACATGAGCAGATAATTTTTTGAAGACATCTTTAGATGCTTTTACTAGTTCTTCTTTGTTTTTTAGAAGTGGTAATACAGCTGCTTTTACTGGAGCAATAGAAGGATGCAGTTTCATGACAGTCCTTGTTGATTCCTTGCCATCTGCATCTGGTACAGTTTCTTCTTGGAGAGTCTGACCCACTTGTGAGAGGAACATTCTATCGCAACCTATAGAAGTCTCTACTACATATGGTACATAGCTTTCATTCTGCGCAGGATCGAAGTATTGCATTTTCTTACCCGATAATTCCATATGACTCTTAAGGTCGAAGTCTGTTCTAGAATGAATACCTTCTAGTTCTCTAAATCCAAATGGAAACTTGAATTCAATATCCACAGCAGCATTGGCATAGTGAGCAAGGTTGTCATGATCATGGTATCTTAGGTTCTCCGCAGGAGTGCCCAGTGCCTTATGCCATTCTAATCTTGTTTGCTTCCAGTAGTCATACCACTTCATTTCTTCTCCTGGCTTTACAAAGAATTGCATCTCCATTTGCTCGAATTCTCGCATTCTAAAGATGAACTGTCTAGCGACTATCTCGTTTCTAAAAGCCTTTCCGATTTGAGCAATTCCAAAGGGAAGTTTTTGTCTGGTAGATTTTTGCACATTTAGGAAATTCACAAAGATACCTTGAGCCGTTTCTGGTCTCAGATAGATTTTTCCTTCCTCACCTGCAATAGCCCCTAGTTGGGTAGAAAACATAAGATTAAACTGACGAACATCAGTCCACTCTCCAGAACCACTGTCTGGACATTTGATTTCTAGTTCAGCGATAAGATTACCGAGACCTTCCATGCTGCCATCTTTCATGTGTTGGTTCATGGTATTGATAGCGTAGTCAATTTTCTTCTGTCTATCTATAATACGGCCATTGGTTTCTCTGAATTGTTTTTCGTCAAAGGAGTCACCGAATTTCTTAGCAGCTTTGACAACGTCCTTTTGGATTTTTGCTTCTATTTTTTCTGCATAGCCTTCTATCAGTTGGTCCGCACGATATCTTTTTTTAGAACTTTTATTATCTACCATTGGATCATTAAAAGCATCTACGTGTCCAGAGGCTTTCCAAGTCTTAGGGTGCATAAAGATGGCAGCATCTAATCCTACGATATTTTCATGCATCTGTACCATACTTTTCCACCAGTACTGTTTGATGTTATTTTTGAGCTCTACGCCTAGCGGTCCGTAGTCATAAGTTGCAGAAAGACCATCATAGATCTCACTAGATGGAAATATGAAACCGTATTCTTTACAATGTGCTATTAGATTCTTAAAGTCCACTATAGTTCTGTTTTGTTAAGGTGTGCAAAAGTACAAAAGGCCAGTTTAATAAAGCTGTTTTACTCACTGAGCTCTCTTGCTCTATTGAAGGCAGCTGTATAAGCTTGGGATAATTTGTTTTGAATATCATTCTGATTGTAAGAATTTAGAGCAGCTTCTGTCGTTCCACCTCTAGAGGCTACTTTAGAAATCCATTCTTCACAGCTGAAATTATGCTTATTGAAGAGGTCTATGGTTCCTTTAAAAGTATTGTATGACAGTAATTCCGCCTCAGATCGATTAAAGCCTAAGTCCTGAGCAGTATCTATTAGTGACTTAATATAAAAGAATACATAAGCTGGACCTGATCCAGATATTGCGGTAGAGGCGTCTATGAGTTTTTCATTATCTACATATATCGTTTTCCCTGTCGAGTTCAGAATGTTCTGAACCATTACAAGTTCTATTCGGGTGACATCCTCGGAGGAGGTATATACTGTCATGCCAGATCCTACTTGTGCCGGGAGGTTAGGCATAGCTCTTATGATTTTCTTACTGCCAGACGCAGCAGTTATTTTTTTTATTGGTGTACCTGCCATAATAGAAAGTATCACCTGCTGATGATCTATATAGCCTTTTACTTTATTGAAGAGGATATCAGAATCTTGAGGCTTTACTGCCAAAATGATAAGATCAGCTTCTTTTATATAACTACCAGGCTCTCCGAAGACGGTTCCTACTTCTAGTTTTTTTATTTTCTCTGCTTTTTCTTCTGATTTTTCTAAAATCATCAAGTTGTCCTCCGTTACAATGTGTGCATTGAGTAAACTTTTGGCATAAGTCAGACCCATGTTGCCGCCTCCGATTATTAGGATTTTCATTTTCTTATTCTGATTTAAATGTGTAGTCGTGAGAGACTTTGAAGGGCACAAAAATAAACTAATTACTCCTTAGAGTATTGTTGTTGAAGCTGACAGTAGGAGAATAAAATGGGAATATAATGTCAGTTTATGCAACGAAATCCTTATTTTAAGGATATAATCATTAGAATCCTTATTCATTTAAATGTTGACAGCATGAAAAAGCAACTTTCCATTGGTGGCGTTTTATTGGCTATCGTATTCATTTTTGGCAATTTTTCTCCTGACAAGCAATCAGTCGTAATCCTGACTGCTGTCAACGAAGAGCCCAACCTGCCAGCCACTCCTCTAGACTATGAAAATGTCAAAATCCCTGGTCACCTACTAGATATAGATAGTACTGATACTGGTTATGGTGGGGTCATAGATACGATGCACTTATCGATTATAACAGATGAAAGAGCAACCTTGGGTAGAGTATTATTCTACGACGAAAAACTTTCTGCTCTTGAGAATATCTCATGTGGATCTTGCCACGATCAATCTTTGTCTTTTACTGAGAATAAGCCTTTTAGTGAAGGCATCAGTGCCCTTACTAAAAGAAATTCTATGCATCTCAATGATCTAGGATGGACTAATAGATCTGGTTTTTCTTGGGATCTAGAAATTACGACTCTAGATGAGATGATAGTATTACCTCTTACAGATGAGAATGAAATAGGGGCTAATATGTTAGAAGTTTCTGCTAAGCTTGCTGAGACGAGCTACTATCCAGATTTATTCCGTGACGCTTATGGTACGAGTGAGATCAATGAAGAGAGAATCGTCGATGCTCTTGTGCAGTTTATCTCATCCATGACGACATTTAATTCTAAGTTGGACCAAGCCGCAGCAAATGACTTTAGATATTTTACTGATGAAGAAATTGCCGGTAAAGAGCTTTTTAGTCAAGCTTGTGCTATATGTCATTCACAGGGAATTACTTTCGGAGTGAGTGATCCAGATTTTTCTCCAGTGGAGATATTTCCATTTTTATTTAATAATGGCTTGCCTGTTGATCTGGAAGATGCAGGTGCAGGAGAATGGAATAGTGAATTCGAGAATTTATTCAAAGTTCCTACTTTAAGGAATATAGAATTAACTGCTCCATATATGCATGATGGTAGATTTAATACCTTGGAAGAAGTAGTAGAGCATTACTCAGAAGATGTAGAAGAAAATGAATGGACTATTTTTATTCCAGATGGTGGATTTAATTTCTCCGTAAGTGATAAAGAGAATTTGGTCGCTTTTATGAAAACCTTCACAGACAAGGACTTTATTACCGATGAAAAATGGTCAGACCCTTTCAAATTGTCTAGCACCAATAACATAGAAGGATTTTCGAATCTTGTCCTCAAGCCAAATCCTATGTCAGAATATGCAGTCATTGAATTTGATAATGAGAATAGTAATCTGGTATCGGTTAATATCCTAAATGCAGAAGGTAAACTGTTACGTCATGATAAGACGACGGGCAATTCATACAGCATGTACAAGGAAGACTTTCAGTCGGGCATGTACTTTATAGAATTGATAATGGATGATGCACGATCTGTGCAGAAATTGATAGTTAAATAATGTGAAGAGAAGTAAATAGAATTCTCTGAGTTTTTTTCAGAGTAGTTTTTTCATAGTTAGTTTATTAGTTAGGCAGAAACATGATTTGCAAATTATGCATGTTTCTGCTTTTCTTTTGCTAGGCCTCAGCAAGCAATGTTTTTTTGTGAATCATTCAGATTAGGGACTGGAATTTTATTCCTCTTGGTGATTCTCACCTCGTCTGGGAATTAATTCAACTTCCTATGCATAAAACTATAACTACCTTTGCAGTATGCCAGATGTGCTTATTTCTTCACCCTTGCAAGGTTTTACTGATTATAGATTTCGTAATGCCCACTATCAAGCCTTTGGTGGAATAGATACCTATTATGCCCCTTACATTAGGTTCAATGGTAAGCCTATAATAAAGCCGGGCTATCAACAAGATTTAGACCCCAAAAACAATGTGGTCCCACACCTCGTCCCTCAAGTCATGACTAATTCTGCAGAGGAGTTTTTGCTTGTGGCAGAATATGTACAGAGTCTAGACTATGATGAAGTGAATTGGAATCTAGGCTGTCCTTATCCAATGGTGACTAATCGTGGATTGGGTTCAGGCTTGATACGGCAAGCAGAAAGAATAGCAGAGATATTGGATGCTGTCTATAGCCAATCGGATATCACGATTTCCATGAAGATGAGATTAGGCTATGATTCCAGTAGTGAGATAATCGAAGCCTTTAAAACTCTCGATCAGTATCCACTGAAGAATATTGGTATTCATGCTCGATTGGGTTGTCAACTTTATGTAGGTGGTGTGGATCTAGATAGTTTCGAACGTTGCGTAGATGCTACACGACATAAGTTATATTATAATGGAGATATTACTTCTGTCTCTTTTTTTAGAATGCTAAAAGAACGATTCCCATCCATTGATCATTGGATGATAGGCAGAGGATTGATTTCTGATCCTTTTTTACCCCAGATGATAAAAATGGATAGCCTTGCCTATCCCGATGATAGATGGGAAGTCTTCAGTAAGTTTCATGATCGCTTATGTACCGCATACTCTTCTAAGGTCAAAGGAGAAAAAGCACTAATCAGAAAGATGTCTAGTTACTGGGAATATTTTGGCTCTGTACTAGATAATCCTAGATTGATAAAGAAGATTATCAAGACAAAAGCTCTAGACGACTATGACAAGGCCGTCTATGAAACTTTTGAATTATTTAGAGGTGAGCTCACATTCTAGCCAAGGACTTTCACTGAATCTTACAGTGCCTTTCCCTTCAAGCTGAAGAGGCTTCTAATACTATGATCATTATCTGATGTATAATTCACTGTCTAGCGCTCTTTCTATAGCTCTTCTCAAATTTGATCTAAACTGAGAGTCATTGCAGTTAGTACTATTATTGCTTTTGACTGCTCTCATGTCTCCGGTGTATGAGACTTCAGTGCAGGTGTCATTTTCGGCTAGCCTGACAGTGCGAGAACGTAAGAAGCATTCGTCTGTGTTAGCCTTGACTCTGATGTCTAGAGTCTGATGAGCAGTATAGTTTATTACAGTTCTATGTTCCTTAGCGGTCACCTCTTCGAAGAGGTCTTCATATCGGGTTACTCCTGAAGTGTCTGTAATCGCATTCTGTCCTACTTTTACTCTCTCCTTTAGAGTTGTTGTGTTTATGCTTTTTGATTCATCAATATTTACATGACCATAGCTTACTGTGATGTAGCAGTCTGGACGCTGTTCTTCATTTACTGATGCAGTTCTGAGAAATAGGCTTTTGAGCTGAAGTTCTGAAGGTGCTGACACATATATAGACCCGTACTCTATGCATTCTTCTTTTAGTACCTCTAAGTCTGTGTAGAAGGTATTAGCGCCTTCTTTTTCACTTTTTACAAACTGGTGGTAAGCTTCTCTAGCGAGCTCAGTGGTTCCGGTAGACTTAGATTCTGTAAGTAAGTCCAGGCCATTCTGGTAGTAGTAATCTACTATCCTAAGATCTAAATCGTACTTGACATCACAGAGTTTGTTGTAGCTGTCGCTGACAAGTCCTTTGGTTGCAATGTTGTTCTTGCCTATCGTAGCTAGGACTGAATTGAATTCATTTTGAGAGTCTTTCCAATCTTTGATGTCAGTACTGTTAGAAAGGAGGTAATTAGATAGCGTTTGTTCTGAAAGTATACTCGCTGATGAGGCTAAGTATTTTTTGTTTTGAGCTACATTTTTTCCTTTTTGGATTTCTTTGGTAGCTAATCTCATCGCCTTGGTGTACTGCCCTTTTTGGAAAGATTTTTCAGGGCTTGCACAGGAGGCTAAGAAGACGAGAAATAGAAAGTTCGTGATGATGCTTTTAGTTGTCATAGGATTTGTTTTCTAAAAGATACTACTCATAGAATTTAACTTTCCTAAGATTAAGTTAACCGCAACATTTTTAATAAAATTATAACTCCAACTTTAGGAATCTTCCGGTATGGCTTTTTTTATGTTTTGCAATTTTTTCGGGAGGACCTTCGCAGACAATATTGCCTCCGCCTCGGCCACCTTCAGGACCGATGTCTATGACATGGTCAGCAACTTTGATGACATCCATATTATGTTCTATAATGACTACAGTGTTGCCCTTGTCTACGAGCTTTTGTATGACGACTAGGAGGTGCTTTATATCTTCAAAGTGCAAGCCCGTTGTAGGTTCATCTAGGATGTAGAAGGTATTGCCAGTATCTCTTTTGGAGAGTTCTTCTGCCAGCTTTACTCTTTGAGCTTCTCCACCAGAAAGACTAGGGGCTTGCTGTCCTAAAGTGATATAGCCAAGACCAACATCTTTTAGTGTTTTGAGCTTGCGATATATCTTAGGAATAGGCTTGAAAAATTCTACGGCCTCATTTACATTCATGTCTAGAACATCGGAAATGGTTTTTCCCTTGTAGAGGATTTCTAAGGTTTCTCTTTTGTATCTCTTTCCTAAGCACTCTTCACATTCTACATAGACGTCAGGTAAGAAATTCATTTCTATTAACTTCATACCACCACCTTCGCAGGTGTCACATCTACCGTCCTTGACATTAAAAGAAAACCTACCAGCTTTATAGCCTCTGATCTTTGCTTCAGGTAGTCCAGCAAATATGTTTCTGATATCTGTGAATACTCCAATGTAAGTGGCTGGATTAGATCTCGGAGTACGACCGATAGGCGACTGATCTATTTCGATTACTTTATCGATATGTTCTAGTCCTTCTATGGTACTATACTCTAGAGGTCTCTTGATGCTTTTATAGAAATGTTGTCTGAGTATATGGTAAAGCGTTTCATTGATTAGGGTAGACTTTCCACTGCCTGATACTCCAGTGACACAAGTCAGTGTTGCTAAAGGAATTTTTAGATTTACATTTCGCAGATTATGCCCTTTTGCTCCTTTGAGCTTTAGATAGTTGCCGTTGCCTTTTCTTCTTTTTTCGGGGAGTTCTATTTTTCTTTTTTCGCTGAGATAGGCTGCTGTGACACCTTTACCTTTGGAGAACGATTTAGGCAGTCCTTCATCTATGATTTCCCCACCGAGTTTTCCTGCTCCTGGTCCTAGGTCTATAAGGTAATCAGAAGCCAGCATGATATCCTTATCATGCTCTACTACGACGACGGTATTCCCAATAGTTGTCAGGTCTTTAAGGGCCGTGATTAGTTTTTGATTATCTCTTTGGTGTAGACCGATAGAAGGTTCATCCATGATGTAGGTGATGCCTGATAATTGTGAACCTATCTGGGTTGCCAATCTCGTTCTTTGAGATTCTCCTCCTGATAATGTTCTAGTCGGACGGTTAAGCGAGAGATAATCGAGCCCTACATCTAATAAAAATTGCAGACGCATTCTTATTTCTTTGAGAATATCCTTGGCTATAGTTTGTTGTTTCTTATTGAGATGCTTTTCTATTCCAGAGAACCAATCTTGTAGTAGATTCAGATCCATCGTAGCTAACTCTCCCACGTGCTTTTCGCCTA
Source organism: uncultured Saprospiraceae bacterium (assembly GCA_937921825.1). GTDB lineage: Bacteria > Bacteroidota > Bacteroidia > Chitinophagales > Saprospiraceae > RFSX01. The sequence goes on along the minus strand of CAKZVK010000060.1, from coordinate 15,332 downwards.
GTTTAAAATGTAAAGACTCTTTCTTTAATCTATAGCCCTCACATTCTGGACATTCTATCACTGTCATAAAGTCTTCGGCCCATCTTCTGATTTTTTCTGAGGTAGAACTGGTTTGCCATCTTTCTAGCATAGTCTTCAGACCTTCATTGGCGAGGTTGTAGACAAAATCATGTTTGGAGTAACTTGTTTTGACATCTATATCACCACCTCCTTCGAGAATGATGTCCAGAGCTTTTTTAGGAATTTTCTTGATAGGCGTATCGAAATCAAATTTGTACTTCTTGGCGATGGCTCTTAATTGAGTAAAAGTATAGTTCTCTCTTACCTCGCCGAAGGGTACGATACCTGCATCGTTAATACTTTTCTTGTCGTCGGGTATTACTTTCGTCATATCCACATCATGACAATCTCCTAGTCCTCTACATCTGGGGCAGGTACCATAAGGAGAATTGAATGAGAAAGTATTTGGAGAGGGTTTTTCGTAAGAGATACCAGTGTCGGGACACATGAGTCTTTTACTGTAAGTCTTCACCTCATTTTTATCTACATCTAGAATCTGAATAAAATCTGGACTCTGTTTGAAAGCGATCTCTAGAGAATCGGTCAGTCGATCTTGTTTCTCTTTAGAGATCTTAATGCGGTCTACCACGATTTCGATATCATGCACCTTGTATCGGTCTAGTTGTAGTCCAGGCACAAGGTCTTTGATGACCCCATCAGCACGGACTTTTGTGTAGCCCTTTTTTCTGGTCTGCTCGAAGAGGTCACGATAGTGTCCTTTTCTGGCTCGGATCACTGGGGCAAGGATGCAGATTTTTTTGTTCTTAAAATTCTTGAGTATCTGTTCTATGATTTCTACTTCAGAATACTGCACCATTTTTTTGCCAGTATTATAACTATAGGCTTCTCCTATTCTGGCGTAAAGCAATCTTAGAAAGTCGTAGATTTCTGTAGTAGTACCTACTGTAGATCTTGGATTCCAAGCAGTTGTTTTTTGTTCTATAGATATGACAGGACTTAAGCCTTCTATTTTTTCTACATCTGGACGTTCCATCTTTCCGAGAAACTGTCTGGCATAAGCTGAGAAGGTTTCCATGTATCGCCTCTGTCCTTCAGCATACAAGGTGTCAAAGGCAAGAGAAGACTTTCCACTGCCGCTGAGTCCTGTGATGACTACTAATTTATTCTTGGGGATGGTGACATCGATGTCCTTGAGATTATTTTCTCTAGCACCTATGATTTCTATGTATTGTTCCTCTGATGTAGGCTTAGCCATATATAAATTGAGTTGGGTAGTAAGTCAACAAGCAAATATAAAGAATGGAAGAGCAGTAATTAGGACGTTCCTTCTTATAGCTCATTAATTAATGCATCATATAATGGTGTAACGAAAGGCACTGCTCCTTGAGCTATTTCTATGACCTCTTCCAGGGTCGTTTCAGTAATCGCCTCTGGAGGGTAGCAGACATTCGTAATTATTGAGAGGACAGCAGTGCTGATCCCACAATGACTAGCGACGATGACTTCTGGTACTGTAGACATACCTACCATATCTCCACCTATTATATTCAAGTATTTATACTCTGCTGGGGTTTCTAGACTTGGTCCCTGGAATCCAACATAGACTCCTTCTTTCAGTGCTTTATTATTTTGAGACTTGTAGAGTGCCTTGAGATGGGTTCTTAATGCCTTGTCATAGGCATTAGACATATCTGGAAAGCGCAGGCCAAACTTTGGCTCATTAGGTCCTCTGAGTGGATGATCAGGCATTAAGTTTATGTGATCTCTTATCAGGACGAGTTCACCTGCTTCATAGTCAGGGTTGAGTCCACCAGAAGCATTGGTCATCAGCAGAGTCTTGATTCCTAGGAGCTTTAGGATTCTGATCGGGAAGGTTATTTCTTTGGTGGAGTAGCCTTCGTAGTAATGGAGGCGCCCATTAAGAATGATGATTGATTTCCTCTGGGAGGATTTTGCCCATATAATCTCTCCTGTATGAAAAGTGGCGGATGAGAGATGGGGTATCGCTTGGAAAGGTAATCTGGCCAAGATTGAAAAACCGTCCAATAGCTGAGCCGCTCCTGAACCTATAATTATAGCCGTTTCTGCATTCTCATAACCTTCTTTTTGAAAGCTGTCTAGAATGAAGCTGGCCGCTTCCTGTGCATCTTTGTACCAATCCATTACTCTAAGATATCACGGAAAGGAGTGGGTTATTGCGAAAAGCTAGGAATTTCTATATATTTGCAGCAGATTACGTAACGAAGGAGGGAGCAATTGTTCCCTCTTTTTATTTTAGGTACATCAGATTATACCGAAAGTGGATAATATAATTGACAAAATAAACGAGGCATTAACAGCAAAGTTTCAAGAAGAGGAACTCAAAGATTGCTTCTTACTAGATGTAGGCATACATGGTAAGAAGGTTCAGGTTTTTGTGGATTCTGATCCTGGGATTAAGTTTTGGCAATGCCAGAAGCTCAGTCGTGCAGTAGAAGCCTATCTTGATGAAAGTCAGGTACTTGGAGAAGAATATACGCTAGAAGTATCTTCACCAGGTGTAGATAGACCCTTACAAGAGTATAGGCAATACCCTAGAAATATAGGGAGAACCTTAGATCTAACCTTGGAAGATGGCAATGTCATCTCAGGGAAGATGGAAGCACTTACTGAGGAAGAAATAACACTAAAAGTTCAAGGTGCAAAGAAGGGACAATTCAAAACGAAAGTTATCCCTTTTGAAGCAGTGACCTCGGCTATAGTGCAGGTTTCTTTCAAGAAGAAAAAGAAAAAGTAAAAATCCCAAATGAGGGGTTGTAATTAATATTGATAAAGAAATTCTTTTAACAGATGAAAAAGATGATTTACGATGAATCTTGTTGAGTCATTTTCAGAATTCAAAGCGGGCAAGAATATAGACAGGCCCACTATGGTCAGAGTACTAGAAGATGTTTTTAGGACTTTGATTAAAAAGAAATACGGATCGGATGAAAATTTTGATGTCATTGTCAATGACCAAAATGGTGATTTGGAGATGTGGAGAGTTCGAGAAATTGTTTCTGATGGAGAAGTAACTGACGAAATGAGCCAAATTTCTAGCTCAGAGGCATTATCTATTGATGATGACTATGAGGTTGGAGATGAATGCTATGAACAACTAGGCTTAGAAGATTTTGGAAGAAGGGCTATACTGGCAGCACGTCAGACGCTTATCTCCAGAATTATGGAATTAGAGAAAGATGAGATCTTCAAGAGATACTCAGACAGAATAGGGGAGATAGTTCTAGGAGAAGTAGCTCAAGTACTCAAGAGAGAATTCTTGATACTTGATGATGCTACTGGTAGTGAATTGATTATGCCAAGGAATGAGATGATCAGAGGTGATTTTCTCAGAAAAGGGGATATGATCAAAGGGGTGATAAGGAGAGTAGATATGAAGAACAATAACCCTGTCGTCATTATGTCTAGAACGGATAGTCGTTTCTTAGAAAAACTAATGGAGCAGGAAGTTCCAGAGATAGAAGATGGTCTGATTACAGTCAAGAAGATTGTAAGAATACCTGGAGAAAGAGCAAAAGTAGCCGTAGAATCCTATGATGATAGGATAGATCCTGTAGGCGCCTGTGTAGGTATGAAAGGATCAAGAATACATGGTATCGTAAGAGAGCTAAAGAATGAGAATATAGATATCGTTAACTATACGACGAATGTGTCTCTATTCATTCAAAGGTCTCTGACACCAGCAAAGGTTTCTAGTATTGATATCAATACAGAAAAAGGAACAGCGGCTGTATTCTTGAAAGCGGACCAAGTTTCTCTTGCCATAGGTAAGGGAGGGTCTAACATTAAGTTAGCCAGTAAGCTGACAGGTTATGAAATAGATGTCTATAGAGAGGATGATGATCCAGGACTAGAAGATGTAGATTTAGATGAATTCACTGATGAGATAGAAGAGTGGGTAATCGATGCACTGAAAGGTATAGGTTGCGATACAGCGAGAAGTGTTCTAGAACTCAGCAAGTCTGAACTTCTAAGAAGAACAGATCTAGAGGAAGAGACTATCGATTCAGTACTAAAGGTACTAGAAGCAGAATTTGCTCAGGACTAATAATTAACAACGTAGTAATAAACATTTTAACTTTTACATGGCAAAACGCTTAATCAAAATAGCGAAAGAACTTAATGTGGGAACATCCACTATAGTTGACTTCTTGACAGAAAGCGGCTTTGAAATAGACAATAAGCCTACTTCTAAAGTGTCAGATGAAATGTACAATGCGTTACTACAGGAGTTTAGTAACTCCATGGCCATTAAGGAAAAGGCTGATAAACTCGTCATTGGTACCAGACAGGAAGAACCTAAGAAAGAGGAAAAGCCTAAGCCCCTCTTCAAGGAACCAGTGCCGGAGGTCAAAGCTCCTGAGCCCGAACCTGAACCTACTCCTGAACCTACTCCTGAACCTGTAAAGGAAGAAGTAGTAGAACCAAAGAAGGAAGAGGAAATCATTAGAGCTGAAGTACCTAAGACAGAATTAAAAGTTATAGGCAAGATAGATCTAGAAAAGAAGAAGCCTAAGAAAAAGCCTGTCGTAGAAGAGAAGCCTGAACCTAAAAAAGATGAAGCGGTCAAACCTCAGAAAACTGAAAAGAAAGAGGAGGTCGTAGAGGTGCCTAGAGCAAGTATAAATCTTGATGACCCTAAAGCTGTACCTGAAGGGGATATGGTCCGAGCAGTCACACCTAAGCTAGAGGGACTCAAGATTCAGGGGAAAATAGATATCAAGAAATTTGATAAACCTGAGAAGAAAAAAGACGACTCTAAGCCCGGTGCAGGTAGAAATCAAGAGACGAAGAGAAAGAGAACAAGAAAGAAAGTCACTGCACAGTCTAATTTCAAACGTAACCAAAGAAGTGGTGCAGCTGGAGGTGGCCGAGGAGGTAAAAAACAACAAGACGAAGTCAAAGCAGTCTCGAAGAAGGAGATAGAAGAGAAAATCAAAGCAACCATGGCCAGAATTTCTGGTGGTGGTGGAAAGAAGAAGAGACAGAAAATACGAAGAGACAACAGAGCTGACAAGAGAGAGAAACAAGAAGCACAAGAGTTAGCTAATGAGGAGACAACACTAAAGGTAACGGAGTTTATCTCTGCTACTGAGTTAGCTTCTCTTATGAATGTCTCTGTTGCGGATGTCATCATGAAGTGTATGAATGTCGGTGTCATCGTATCCATTAATCAAAGAATGGATGCTGAGATCATCGAACTAGTAGCCAGCGAATTTGGCCATGAAGTAGAATTTATTGGTGTAGATGAGCAAGACGAGGAAGAGGAAGAAGTAGAAGTAGATGATCCTAAGGACCTTCAGTCTAGAGCTCCTATAGTTACCGTCATGGGTCACGTAGATCACGGTAAGACCTCTCTACTTGATTACATTAGAGAAGCTAATGTAGCAGGTGGTGAAGCTGGGGGTATCACACAGCACGTGGGTGCTTATTCGGTTCCAGTCGGTGATCAGATGATAACCTTCTTAGATACACCGGGTCACGAAGCCTTTACGGCGATGAGAGCCAGAGGTGCTAAGGTGACGGATATAGTTATCGTTATCGTAGCTGCAGATGATAAGATAATGCCTCAAACTAAGGAAGCTATCTCGCATGCTCAGGCAGCAGGTGTACCTATAGTTTTTGCAATAAATAAGATAGATAAAGATGGTGCTGATCCTAACAGGATCAAGCAAGAGCTATCTTCTATGAATATCCTTGTAGAGGAGTGGGGTGGTAAGTACCAATCTCAAGATATCTCTGCTAAGGCAGGTACCAATATTGATTTACTCTTAGAGAAAATCATCCTAGAAGCAGAAATGCTGGAGCTAAAAGCTAATCCAGATAAGAATGCCATAGGCACAGTAGTAGAAGCCTCTCTAGATAAAGGAAGAGGATACGTCACTAAGTTATTAGTTCAGGCGGGTACACTGAAGATAGGATCAGCTATAGTTGCTGGAGCCTATTCTGGAAAGGTCAAAGCCATGTTCAATGACAAGGGCAAGAAAATAAAAGAAGCTGGTCCTTCAGTACCAGTGGCTATATTAGGACTGGACGGTGCGCCGCAAGCCGGTGAGAAGTTCAAAGTGATGGACAAGGAGCAAGATGCTAAAGCACTAGCGACTAAGCGTTCTCAGATAGAAAGAGAGCAGTCTAACAGAGCAAGCAAGCGTATCAGTCTAGATGAGATCGGAAGAAGATTAGCTCTAGGAACCTTCAAGGAGCTCAACCTTATCGTTAAGGGTGATGTGGATGGTTCTATCGAGGCGTTATCAGATTCATTGATTAAGTTATCACAAGAGACCGTACAGGTTAATGTTATCCATAAGGCAGTAGGAGCTATTGCAGAATCAGATGTATTATTGGCCTCTGCCTCTGATGCGATCATCATAGGATTCCAAGTAAGACCATCTGCTGGCGCAAGGAATATTGCAGAAAAAGAAGGTGTCCAGATTAAGACCTATTCTATTATCTATGAGGTAATAGATGAAATCAAGAAGGCGATAGAAGGTATGTTAGATACCATCAAGGAAGAGAAAGTTCTGGGTAACATCGAGATCAAAGAGACATACAAAATCAGTAAGATTGGTACCATTGCAGGTTGCTTTGTAACCGAGGGTAAGATTCTTAATGATTCTAAGATCAGACTAATCAGAGAAGGTATCGTGGTCTATCCGACTAAGGAAGGTATCGTTGCGGAACTAGGGTCACTGAAGAGGTACAAGGATGATGTCAAGGAGGTAAGAGCTGGTATGGAATGTGGTCTTACTGTCAAGAATTATAATGATATCAAAGTCGGCGATATTATAGAGGCATACGAAATCGTAGAAACGAAACGTAAACTCGAGTAGAAAACTATCTCCCATTTTCAAAGGTCCACAACTAAAATCTTTTTTGGACTCCAAAGTCAAGGAGTTTAACAAAGCTACATTTATAGAAGACGACCCTATTTGTATTCCTCTGCGATATTCGAAGTTGCAAGACGTAGAGCTCACTGCCTTCTGGTCATCTATGCTGGCTTGGGGTCAGCGCAAAACCATTATTAATAAGTCTACAGAACTCTTTGGCCTAATGGGCGGCTCACCTCATGAGTTTATAGTCAATCATAAAGAGAAGGATCGTATCAGATTTGCAGAATTTAAGCATCGTACTTTTCAGTATACAGATACACTTTACTTTCTTGAGTTTTTTCAGTGGTACTATAGAAAGCACGAAACTTTAGAGGATTTGTTTCTAGTAGAAGAGTCGATGAAAGAAACCTTGATTCGCTTCAATGAATATTTCTTCCAACTAGACTCTGCACCCAGAAGAACTCAGAAGCATATAGCCACGCCGGCTAGAAAATCTACCTGTAAAAGATTGAATATGTTTTTACGCTGGATGGTAAGAACGGGAAAGGTGGACCTAGGTCTGTGGAAGCGGATTCCCACTAGTGCTCTTATGATGCCCTTGGATGTACATGTAGAACGGGTAGCAAGAAAGCTTGGTTTATTAAAACGTAAGCAGAGGGACTGGCTAGCAGTAGAAGAGCTGACGGCTCATCTTAGAAAGATGGATCCTAAAGATCCAGTAAAGTATGACTTTGCGCTGTTTGGAATTGGTGTTATCGGCGAGTTATGATCTTCTGATTTTTACATCACAGATTCTTTTGCCGTTTTCTGAATTTTCTAGATGAATAAAAACTCTCATCTTTTCCCCACTAGCATTTTCCAGTTTGGCTATTAGGTAATCATTGTCATTATTTTCTGATCCACCTTTGTGCTTTGATTCTGCACTTATCGGAGCAAAATCAGTTAAGACAGATTTTATAGCCTGTAGGCCTGCCGCTTTTCCTTTGAGCTTTTTAGCACTATCTACTTTGACGGTAACATCTGCAGTTAAGTTGCTTTCGATCACCGAAAAGTCTTGATTCTTAAATGCTAAGATATAATTCTGAGCGGACAGAGTTGTTCCTCCTAGTATTATACTTGCCACCAATAATATGTTGAATAACTTCATGACTTTCATTTAATAACTGAATCCCCAAGAGATTTCTATACTCTTAAAACAATAACGAGTCCTAAAAGTCATAAGTTTGATTTTACGGGCCTAATTTTTTGTTAAGCCCATGATATTCAGTAGTTTAATTATTCGTAAGTAAAAGATAATCAGCGAATTATGCACAAGAAAGCCTTTCTTATAATTTTGGATGGATGGGGACATGGCAAAGACCCTAAGGTCAATGCTATAGCTCAAGCGAGTACGCCTTATGTAGATAGCCTGTATCAGAAATATCCACATGCAGAACTGGTCACTTTTGGAGAAGAGGTGGGTTTGCCTACAGGTCAAATGGGTAATTCTGAAGTCGGACACCTTAATATCGGAGCGGGAAGAATAGTCTTTCAGGAGCTAGCCAGAATAAATAATGCCATAGCTGACGGATCTATCAAAAGAAATGAAAAATTATTAGAGGCCATAGAAATAGCAAAGCAGAAGGGGAAACCCATCCATTTACTAGGCCTGCTCTCTGATGGTGGTGTACATAGTCATCTAGATCATATTATAGCCATAGGGAATATGTTTTCAGATGCGGGGATCAAGGTCTATGTCCATGCTTTTCTAGATGGTCGTGATACTGGTCCTCAATCTGGACATTCCTACCTAGAAACTTTTTTGGATAAAACTCAGGGAACCTCTGTAGAGCTGAGTAGTGTGGTCGGTAGGTATTATGCCATGGATAGAGATAATAGATGGGAGCGCATAGCCAAGGCCTATAACCTACTCGTAAAAGGTGAGGGCGAAGTTACCGATGATATACTAGAGTCTGTCAAGGGATATTATGCAAAGGAAGTTACAGACGAATTTATGGAAGCTATAAAATTAGGTTCTAAGAATTCAGGGAGAATAGAACAGGATGATATTGTAGTATTTGCCAATTTCAGGACAGATAGACCAAGACAATTGACCAGAGCTCTAACTCAGGAAGACCTAGAGCATGATATGAAAAAACTGAATTTACACTTTGTAACTATGACAGAGTATGACAGCAGTTTTAAGGGCATTCATGTTGCATTTACCAAGGATAACCTAACCCAAACTCTCGGAGATGTGGTCGCCAGTAAAGGACTTAAGCAACTGAGGATAGCTGAGACTGAAAAGTATCCTCATGTCACATTCTTTTTCTCAGGTGGAAAAGAGGAGGAAGTACCTGGCGAACACAGAATAGTTATCAATTCCCCTAAAGTTGCGACCTATGATCTGCAGCCAGAAATGAGTGCCTATGAGGTAACAAATGCTGTCCATAATCATATACTCGAGGAGCAGCCAGAATTGATTATTCTTAATTATGCCAATGCCGATATGGTAGGCCATACGGGAAGTATGCCTGCAGCCATTAAGGCAGTAGAGACCTTGGATGCCTGTCTAGAAGCATTAATACCTATTGCCATCAGAGAAGAGTATAACATATTGATTATTGCCGATCATGGTAATTCTGACAAAATGCAAAATCAAGATGGCAGTCCACATACTGCCCATACTGTTAATATGGTACCAGTAATATTGGTGAATGATAACAATAGCTACAATACCGTCAAAGATGGAGTCCTAGCGGATGTAGCACCTACTTTACTACACTTGATGAACATAGCTGCTCCAAAAGAAATGACTGGAAAAGTGCTCGTTACCAGTTAATTGTATGGATAATAGAGGCTAACACAAGGTAAATCATTTAAAAAATGCAAAATATGTTGCATTTATTTTTCTAAAATTTGAAGAATTAGATTTGAATTTATATTTTAGAAGTAATAAAACTGAATTGTTATGAATATATTCTTAGGGATCGTTGCAATTTTTGCAATAATTGTAACACTTATGTACCTCAACCACAGCAGAAATGCGGATGCTTAAAACTTATTAAGTTTTCATATATCTGCTAAGAGATATTTGATTTACAAAAACCTGATAGCGAAACTATCAGGTTTTTTTCTGTCTATAGCTGACTGCTAGATTACTACCCCTATTTATATTATTACTGGTTTTGTAATCTGGATGTCATTTGTCTATTTTAAAACTAGTAATTGCGGTATTAATTCAACAGTTCCAGATTTTATGACAGGATTATAAAGTCAAACAATAAGAATATTTTATATTTGAAGTAACCTTTCAAATCTTTAAGAAATAAAAGGATGAAGAGTTGAAAGAAGCTTTTCTATTTAACAAGAACACATTTTGAAATCGGCCAAGGAGGCAAAGTAGCTTTGTTCTCCGAGGCTGTTTTTTCAGCATAAAGATGAAATCGGCAGAGGAGGGTCTAGAACGAAATTTTTTCCAAGAAGAGCGGTCTAGCCCTCCGTTTTATTTATACCTACCTATAAGCCACAGGTTTCATATTCTCTTTCCATACCCCAGATGAGCAAAGGTTTTCATAGACTTCAAGATCTACTCTCAGCAATCAATGAGGAGCGCAAAGCCGAAGAGGTATACTTCTCTAATCTATCAGCGAATAAGACTATTGCAGAAAGAGTAGATTCTGGTATCCTATGGTTTCCTGTAGTGAATGTATCTACTGTATATACTGTAGGGGAGCAGATAGAAATGTCTTTTGAGCGAACTAAGAATCTTGATAGCCCGCATAAATTAAAAGCTGGTGTCGGTTGTAGAATTTTTAAATATGATTCTGCCAAGGAATTTTCTGCTCTTAAAGGCGTCGTCTCTTATGTCAAAAAAAATAAACTTGCTGTCATCTTGAATGAGCAAGTGGTTTCTAAATCGGACCTCATAGGATTCAAAGGGCAACTAGGAATCGAGCTTATCTATGACGATAGACCTTACAAGGTCATGGAGCAAGCTATAAATGAAGTGATCAAGAGTGGTGAACCTAAGCTCGTTGCCCTAAGAGACACCATAGAAAACCAAAAAGCCAGTCCAGTGCCTCCATCTGATCATCGAATTGATCTCCACGAGCTCAATGAATCCCAAGTTGTCGCTCTTAATGGGGTCATGCAGTGCCCTGAACTCGGAATTATTCATGGCCCACCTGGAACAGGAAAGACAACCACTCTAGTACAAGTTATAAGACACCTAACCAAAGAGGAGAAAAGAATACTTGTCTGCGCACCTAGTAATAATGCTGTAGACCTGCTAGCCATGGAACTCGATAAAATAGGTATTAATACTCTCAGAGTGGGGAATGTGTCGAGGATAGGAGATGGTACGACCCATCTAGCTCTGGCGGAGAAAGCTAGAAATCACTCAGAGTGGCAACATATCAAGAAAGTGAAGATTGAAGCTAATGAAGCAAGGAGACTGGCAGGAAAGCATAAGCGCTCATTCGGTCCTAAAGAGAGGTCTGATAGAAATGCGATGTATCGAGAATCCAAGGAACTTAGAAAATGGGCTAAAGACCTTGAGAGTAGATTGCTAGAAAAAATAATTGCAGAGAGCCAAGTTATCTGTTCTACCTTGATAGGAGTTAGTCATAGGTCCTTAGAGGGGTTGAAGTTTAGAACCTTGATCATAGATGAGGCCTCTCAAGCTTTAGAACCAGAATGCTGGAATGCAATATTAAAAGCTGAACGAGTCATTTTGGCTGGAGATCATATGCAGTTAGCACCTACTGTTAAATCTTCTGAAGCGATAAAGTTGGGCCTTTCAGATACTTTGCTTGCTAGGATGACAGATAAGATTCCAAGTAGTTATCTGTTGAATGTGCAGTATAGAATGAATGAAAAGATACTTTCTTTTTCTAATCATAGATTCTATGACAATAAACTGTCTTCAGGAATTACTAATTCAGATTGGTCTATAGATGATGAGCCTCTGACCTTGATAGATTCGAGTGGCTGTGGTTTTGATGAGGTGCAGAATCTGAGAACACTTAGCCGCTATAATGAAGGCGAAGGTTTCATTCTGAGAGAACATTTTCTACAACATAAAGAAGTCTATGAGGGCCTGACAATAGGAATTATCAGTCCCTATTCTGAACAGGTGAAATATTTAAGAAATGTAATAGAAGATGATGAGTTCTTTCACCCCTTCGATATCACCGTTAATAGTATAGATGGTTTTCAAGGGCAGGAAAGTGATGTTATATATATCAGTTTAGTCAGATCTAATTCAGCAGGAGAAATTGGTTTCCTAGCAGATGAACGAAGACTCAATGTCGCCATGACTAGAGCCAAGAAAAAGCTAGTCATCATAGGAGATATGAGCACTCTGTCCCAAAATAAATTATTCCATACTCTAGCGGATCATGTAGAAGCCACGGGCAGTTATAAGTCTGCCTGGGAATACATGCAGGTCTAGCTCATCTCTATTCCAAAATGCATAGCTTAGTAGCTATCTGCCCTTTATTAGTATCCATAACTATAAAATAGATACCTGTACTGAGGTGGTCTATTGCATAGGTATTATGAGAACCAAAGAGCTGTTCCTTTCTGCCTGCTGCATTTATAACTGAGACTCTATCTACAGTGACATCTTCATTTGACTTCAAAGTGAATTCAGTAGTACTGGGATTAGGGAATAGGTTAATGCCATGATCTTCTAGATGGTCTTTGGTGCTGGTTCCGACTACTATTAATTCTACCGGCACTTTTTCAGAATAACACCTATAGCTTGCCACTCTAGCTTCATCTACTTCTTCAGCTACCCAGTAGGTTCTAGAGGAGGTTGCGCTAGGAATAAATAGAGAGTTGTTGCTAAGAAAAGGTGCAGTGCTGCTTTCTTCTTGGAACCAGAGGATATCCTCGCCTGCTACTTCTATTCTGACTTCCTCGCCATAAGGGACCGATACAGTTTGTGGATCTGGCGGAGTGATTTCTATTTCATTGATAATTATTCTTTCAGATTCAATGGTGTCACCATTGCAGGAATGCGCGAAGTAATAATATTCGCCAGGTTCATTGACAGTCAGAGTAGCTTCTATTTGTCCATTAGACCATTCTATAAATCCATCAGTGGGTATTACTCTTAGGTCTGCGGCACATAGGGTAGTGCCGAACAAGGTATCTATGGCAGGTGTCTCTGTAATTTGAGAGAATTCTAAATTTTCAAAACCAGGATAATCCAACTGGTAATTATATGCTCTAAATGCTTCTCCATTATCCCATGTCCCGCTAAGTCTCATAGACCATACTATATTGGCAGCAGTATCTATTTCGAATATTCTACCTTCATTGCCCTCATTTATAAGGATATGTCCATTGGGAAGTTGCTGCGCATTTGAGAGATACTTAGAGTTAAGGGGCTGAGAAGATTGATTAGCACCATAGATTACTTCATGGCTTTCCATCTGGTAGAAGTAGTTGTCTTTTAGGATATAGTTCCCTAAGCTATCATAGGAAGGTTCTATCATCTCTATAGTAGCGTAGTATCCTTGAGGTCTACCATCTCCATTATTGAAGTAGAGGATTTTTCCTTCATTTGGTAATCCTGGATCTATCCAATGATGGCCATGTGGTCCATATAGTCTTATATCAGAACTGGAGCCTCTCTTGTAAGCCCGTGGATTTCCCCATCTAAATAAAAGTTGTCCACCCTTATTTCTATTACCTCCAAAATTTGTTTTCGCCTCCTCTGAGGTGGTGCTATGATCTACGATCCAGATCTCACCATTAGACCTACAGCTCATGAGTATCTCATCTCTCTCCTTATTATAATGTATTGCATTCACATGCCACCAGTCCCTTGTGCTAAAAATAGCTGGACCTTCATAGTTGATATCTACTTTTCCTATTGCGGTATCTATACTAGAGTAATTGTCTAGAGAGGAATCAATATTTTGAGTCAAGTGATCTTTAAGATGCCATTCCCACACGAGTTCATAGTCGTCTGTGCCTACTGGTTTTATTTCCCAGATAAATTCACCCCATAGGACACCACTGGGATTTTTTTTGCCTAAGGCGGCTTGTTCATCTTCATCTATTTCTTCCCACCCAAGGAAGAGGATATTTCCATTTTCCATGTAATGAAAATCATGATGCTGAGTATAAGTATCAGTCGAAAATTCATGTGACCAAACTATATTTTCATCAAAGTCATACAGCTCTAGCAGACCACCTGTACTGGCTTGGAAACAACAACCTCTTACATATTGTGATCTGAGCATGTGCCCATCATGTGTTAGTCTACCTGTTAATCCAGCGGAACCAGTATGGCTCCATTGCTGGACTATGTCTCCACATTTATTTACCAAATAGGATTCATCTTGCATAGTAGAAACAAAGACTAGCTCATCCGTCTCAGTATTGTCCCTAATTGTAACTTCGATCTGAGCATAAGAGCTTGAGAAGAAGCATATCAATGAAGCTAGAAGTAGGAAACGCTGTAGAGTCATAACAATTGATTTTATCCAAGATAGCAAAAATGTTGCGATAGCTAAGTCGTCCAGATGAGCTTTAAGATAATTCTTGCTTTGGAGTGATTCTATGTAAATGATATCCTAAAGAATAAACCTAATTTGCAGTCTATGAATTAAACACAACAAGATATTGTCTATGAAAACTATTCTGATTTTTTGCTTGCTCTTTCTGACTGTCCCTTTGGTGAGTCAGGAACTTACTGCTACACAATTGCTAGATAGAACTATTGCCTTCCATGATCCAGATAATCAATGGGAAAAATTCAAAGGTCGCTTTACTATAACCATGTCTACTCCAGATAAGAATGATAGGGTGAGTCAAATTTTCATAGACCTACCTAATGAGCAATTTGAACTCCAGTCAAAAAGAGATCAGGTCGCCCTGTATCAAAAAGTAAATAAGGGGGAATGCCAACTAAGGCTAAATGGAAAAGAGCAATTCTCTAAGCAAGAAGAAAACAAGTATCGACTGACTTGTCAGAGAGCAAAGATGATGAAGAATTATTACACCTATCTGTATGGCTTACCTATGAAATTAAAAGATCCTGGTACTATCATAGACCCTGTAGTGAGGAAGAAGAAATTTAAAGGAAAGGAATACCTGACCTTGAAAGTGACCTATACGCAAGAGGTGGGAAAGGACAGTTGGTATTTTTATTTTGACCCAGTTACTTATGCGATGGAAGTCTATCAGTTCTTTCACGATGAATCAGCAAATGATGGCGAGTATATTTTATTGTCAGGCTTAGAGATGGTGTCTAAGATTAGAATGCCGAAAACTAGAGCATGGTACTACAATAAAGATGATGGTTATCTCGGCACCGATGTATTGGGTAATTAATCTTGCCAACCCTTCTGAGGTCATAGAAGGGTTAGCAATGAAATATCTTTAATTACATCTGGTAAAAGAATTGTTCTTTTATGATCTTGCCATCTTTGGTTTCATAGACAC
>CAKZVK010000059.1 GCA_937921825.1 uncultured Saprospiraceae bacterium | reverse complement strand
GACTCTGCCCATTTTAGGTAGGTCACATTATTGACATGCTGGGCAGCATCCATATCGCCCCATTGCACATCTATTTTCTTCAGTATTTTGTAATTATCTACCATTAGACCTCTTTATTTTGCTTAAAGATACCTAACTGGTGACAGAACTTAAATATCTCGAAACAAGATTTGCCTTTTCTTGTTATAGTTGATATATTGTATTGGAGTAGTGCTCGAAGGAGCATTATTGTTTAGAAAATTTACTAAACCTTTAAATTGAACTATGGATATTAAAGTAGAAAGAGATGAGCAAGTAGAAGGAAAAAACTACTTCGAGACCTATGCAAGAGAAAGTTTACAAAAGTATTTCAGCAACTATCCATTTATCGAATCTATCAAAGTCTTTTTCAGAGGCAAGAACCATCCTTACAAAAAAGTCAAACTTCAAGCGAGACTGAAAGGTAAAGATATATTTGTCGAAGCTCGCGGACAAAGACACGACATGGCTATAGATGCCGCCAGTGCCAAATTGCGATCGCAGATGGAAAAGTATAAAACGAAACATTACAAAAGAGCCTCTTAATAACCCGATTAAAATACATTGAGATGAGCGACTGCTGAAAAGTAGTCGCTTTTTTTATGCCCATTACTTCCTAGACTAGCACTGGTTATATAAGCGTCTAAATTGTAAATCCCCTAAGCCATAGTGCCCATACCTTTCTGAGAAAAGCCTAAAGGCAGGTCCAAAATCGTCTTTGGCCTCTACTTTTATCTCGGCTACAATTTTATGCAGACTAACTATCCCCTCAGCATTTTCTAATCTATCTCTATCTGCCTCTAGTATTCTCTTAGTTATCTTATCTAGACCTTCAGTCGATATAAACTGAGTTAGCTGATCATATGCTCTAGTTCTATAGCATTCCCTTACCTTCTTGATTTGCCTGAGCTCTTCGTCTGTAAGCAACTTGGCTTCATCATAGAGTTCTACTAATCCATCAGGATCATAAGCACCAAAGCCTAGCCAATTGTAATCCTGAGGCCTTACCCAGTACAACTTCACATCCTCATTATACCTCTGCAACCAATGTATACAATACCAATAATTCACCTGACAGAATAGATCATACTCAAACCACAGATAAACGACTGCCCCTCTCCTCAAGCTTTTCAGCTTTTCTAGTTCAGGCTGCACAAGCTTGATATAGTCAGCAGGAGCCTGTATTAGCTCTTCTATATATTGAGCTCTTTGCTTATAAAAGTCAGGTCCTAAGTCTTCTAGTACTGGACCATCCATCAGCAGCTCACGAAAAACAATGTACTCCCCCTGCAAGCTAGAAGGAAATCTTTCGGCTAGTGCATCTCCATTGAGGATATGTATAATTTTAGAGATAGTGCTTTGTGTATTTTTTGAGTACTTTGCTGTCAATATAATAAAACTAAGTCCCGCAAATTGAATTACCTCACGCTAGAAAATATAAATAAGTCCTTTGGAGAAAAACTCCTCTTCAATTCTATAAATCTTACCATTGCCAAAAGCCAGAAGATAGCACTCATTGCTAAAAACGGTACAGGCAAGACTACCCTACTCAGAGTCATCGCTGGTGAAGAAGCACCAGAAGGAGAACAAGCCAAACTAATCACAGCCAAGAACATCAGAGTTGGCTATCTCAAACAAGATCCCGATCTCGATAATTCTGCGACTGTACTAGAAGCTGCCTTAGACTCAGAAAATAAACAAGTCCAAGCCATCAAGGAACTAGAACTAGCTACCCTACTCGATAAGCACGATCAGATTCAAGCCGCAATAGAAAAAGTGGATAATCTGAAAGCTTGGGATATAGAAGCCCGTATAAAAGAAATCTTAGGCAAGCTGAAAGTCTCCAACTTCAAGCAAAAAGTAGAAACACTATCTGGAGGTCAGAAAAAAAGACTGGCACTGGCTAAGATTCTGATAGACGAGCCAGATTTCTTAATTCTAGAT
The DNA here is from genome assembly GCA_937921825.1 of uncultured Saprospiraceae bacterium. GTDB lineage: Bacteria > Bacteroidota > Bacteroidia > Chitinophagales > Saprospiraceae > RFSX01. The sequence continues at coordinate 61,042 of CAKZVK010000059.1, read as the reverse complement.
GAGCCTACCAACCACCTCGACCTAGATATGATAGAGTGGCTAGAAGGTTTTCTTTCTACTCAAAGCCTGACACTATTCATGGTGACTCACGATAGGTATTTCCTAGAGAGAGTCTGTAATGAAATAGTAGAACTCGATGATGGCAATCTCTACACCTACCGAGGCAACTATAGTGATTACTTAGAAAAAAAATCTGCTAGAGTCGCCAACGAAAAAGCCAATCTAGAAAAAACAAAAAAGCTCTACAAAAAGGAATTGGCTTGGGTAAGACGACAGCCACAGGCCAGAGGAACCAAGGCAAAATCCAGAGTAGATAAGTTCTACGAAATAGAGTCTAAGGCCAAGAAACAAATATCCGATGATGAAGTCACCATGCAAATAGATATGGCCAGACTGGGTGGTAAAATTTTGGAGGCTCATAATGTCGGTAAGTCTTTTGATGACTTAGATATTATAAAAGGGTTCACTTATAAATTCAAGAAAGGTGAACGTGTAGGACTAGCTGGACCTAATGGCGTCGGTAAGACCACCTTTATCAAACTACTGACCCAAGAGGTCAAACCTGATACAGGGAAAGTCGTTGTGGGAGACACCGTAGTATTCGGCCATTATACTCAAGATAATAAGTCACTGAACGAAGACCATCGTGTCATCGAAAGTATCAGAGAAATAGCAGAATACATCCCACTAAAGAAAGGCAAGAAACTAACTGCAGAATCTCTACTAGAAAGATTTTTGTTTCCTAGGTCTCACCAGCAGGTCTATGTGTCACAATTAAGTGGTGGAGAGAAAAGAAGATTGTTACTCCTCAGGGTCCTTATGAAAAACCCCAATTTTCTAATTCTCGATGAGCCGACTAATGACCTTGATATCCTGACACTTAATGTGCTGGAAGATTTTCTTCAGTCCTATCCCGGCTGTCTACTTGTAATCTCTCACGATCGCTTCTTTATGGATAAGCTAGTAGATCATCTCTTTATACTTAAAGGTGGCGGAGAATACAAAGACTTCAATGGCAGCTACTCAGAGTACAAGCAATCTCTAAGAGCACAGACAAGCTCCAAGGCCAAAAAACCTAAGGTAGAGGAAGCCCCTGTAGAAGAGCAAACAGAAAAAAGAAAACTCAACTATCACGAAAAGAAAGAGTACAGTAATCTAGAAGATGAGATAGCCAAACTAGAAAAACGGAAAAAAGAAATCGAGACACTATTTATGGATACCACTATCTCAGGGGATAAGATTACAGAACTCTCACAAGAGTTGGGTACCATTCAAAAGTCTATAGAAGAGAAAGAAGATAGGTGGCTAGAACTAGCAGAGTTTATTTAGCCCATACATACAGAGTCTTACATTCTACGCAAGCAGATTCTGCCCTCTGTTCATACTGTAAATCCATGAGTGCCTCTTTCACTTTTTCAGATACTGACTCATATCGCAGTGCGACTATTGTACCCTTGGTATCCATACAGATTTTAGTCTCTATTGGATTACTATGAGTTACAGATTTCTTTAGACTTAATACTGTATCATCCATTTCTACTAACTGTCTTGGAACTCGATCATCTTTGTCGCCTGTATGATTCATTTCTAAAAACTGGATTAAAGCGTCACCTTTTAGTTTATGGTAGTTACAAGCTGCATCAGGCATACTTTGTACAAAGGTATAAGAGTAACTACCTGCTTTTAGTTCCGAAACTTTTGTTCCAGACTGCTGGCCATTCTTAGTGGATGAACAAGAACTCAATCCTATCACTAGTATACTCAAGACGATAATTCTAATAAACATTTTCATGATTCTATTGTAAATGAATTCCCTAGCTGCAATGACTCCAACTGCCTAAAAGAACTATAGCAACATTCAAAGAAGTCATAAAGCGAGCTACTACTCTAACTTAATCATTATTACTGACTCTATCCCTCGAACAAGTGCTTGAGGTCTTCTTCTGTATCTATATCTATGCTGCCCTCTGGGAAGGGTACTTTTGTGACCTTGCCCATGTGTTCCTTAATGATTGCCTTTGCACCCTTTTCTCCATCTAGCTTAATTAAAGCATCAAAATACTCCGCTGGAAAATATGAAGGCGGACCACTAGCTAATCCATAATCAGAAATCAAAATCTTATCAGAGATATACTCTGCAAACTCTACCAAATAGGAAGCACTCAGATAAGGCTGATCACATTGCAAAATTATAACGCCTTTGATATGTGGAGATAAAGCAGCTACTCCAGTAGCAACAGAAGACCCCATACCTTGCTGCCAATTTTCATTACGAAGTATATTTACAGCACTAATTTCAGATTTTAATTCTTGATACCAGGCGCCTAGGACCACATATACTTCGCCGAGCTGCGACTCTTTAGCATGGTCGATGACATGCTGCAGTAAAGGTTTGCCCCGATAGGGTACGAGTTGTTTGGCATGGCCTAGTCTGGAAGAATTACCAGCTGCAAGGATCAGTATAGCAAGTTCTGAAGACATCTAATTTGTAACACCTTCTATGACTGCATCAGTATACTTGCCTTTTCTGATGGCCTCAAAAAGGGCTTCCATCGTATCTATTGGTCCTTTGGTAATAGCCATATTCACGACCCATTTTGGCATTGTGCCACCGACATCTATTTTGAGTTTATAGTTTACAGAAATGTTGCCATCCTCTTCTGGTATAAACTTATAACTGGAATGTAATTCTGGAATCCTTACATACTTACTACTCTTCTCTTTATAGCCCTCGACATTGACAAAATCAATTTGGACCTCCTTAGACTGAGGATCTTGGGTTCTTGTATATTGCATTACGACATCTCTATCTTTTACAGGATAGGGCATATCCGTTCCTTGATAGAAGACAAAAGTACCAGAGCTTTTTCTTTCTAATATTTTTGCCTCTATGGTACTCTCTACCCAGTCAGATTGAGCTTCGACATCTTCTATTGCTTTTACTATCTCTGAAAGAGTACATTTTATTTGACCATCTATTTTGACCTCCTTAAAGGCACTGCCTTCTGGTTGGCGAATGTACACAGTCATATCTTCCTTCTGCTTGACCATCTCCCAGCCATCCTGACCGGACAAGCTCAAAGAAAATAAAAAGAAACTAATAGAAATAAGTTGTTTCATAACTAATTATAAGACTTCTAAAGTTAGATGAAATCCAGCAAAGGCTCCCTTATTATAACTAAATTTTAACCCTAAGCCGTTGCTTCTCCATTGAGATAAGATCTCAAGTATTCAAAGTCTCTACCAAGATCTCCTTCTTGAGCGATAGTAGCCTTAGTGAGCATCTCGCTATTCTTATTCTTCAGTTCTGGAACGACATACTCTATGAACATTTCTCCAAAGGCGGAAGAGGCATCACGAGGCATTTCGTTGGGCAGGTTGTCTATAGTCATCATATCTACCACCTCAGCCCCATGTGGACTTACTTCCTTTCTCGATATAGGATCATAACCAAACAATGGATCTGCAATAGTCGTCGCTCTCAAGGTAGAAGGAATAGAACTGACTGGCGCGATATCACAAGTGACATCAGAAATAACTTTTATAGCAAACTGATCTGAAGCCATCTGTTCCGCAGTGAAAAACTGAGGAGCTTTATTATCCCAATAAATACCATTAATCATAATGTCAGTCATCGGCAGAAAATGATGAAAATCAGAATCATAATCCTGCGGGTTATTATAGAAGTCTAGTACATTATCGAATTCTTTCCCATCCTTTCTTCTAGCATAATAGAAACTACTCAACTGAGTAAAAGTAGGACCATCAAATTCCTTGGTAACATAATCTATAGGACGGACCTTTTCGAAGCCCATATCTTCCAGCACTTCTTCTGCACCCGACGCCACTCTCCCAGTACCAGTAAGAATTAGTTTGCATTTTGGAAATATAGTACTGAGATATACCTTCTTAGCTTCGTGATAGTTATACAAGTCTTTCATACGAGGTAAAGAAAAAGAACCAGTACGTTCGCCATAAGTCCATAAAGCATTATGCGCTCCTACCATCCCTGCATATCGCCCAAAGGCTATGACTCTTGCTCCTTTCTTATTAGTCAAGACTTCGTAATCTATCAAACGAATATTCTTATCCACGACTGCCTTCAATAATTTCTGATTGTAGGCTTGCTCCTTTATCGTATGCGAAAAGAAAAAGTACGTTTTATTCGGGATCAAACTTTCTATAGGCACCTCCTTAACGCCGATAAGAATATCACAACCAGAGACATCCTCTACCACAGCAACACCACTTCTTAGATAATCATCATCAGTAAAACATCTTACAGAAGAACTCTGAACCTTGATATCCATTCCTTGTGCGATCAAGGCTTTACACTGCGTAGGACTCAACGTTACACGACTATCTGCCGGCACTTTCTCTTCTCTTATTATTCCTATCTTCATCTATGTAGTCTTATTAAACTGTTCTGTAAAATGCTCTTTTCTTTTTCCAGGACTATTGGCACTGAGGTTATAGGCTTCAGAACCTCCTTTAGCAATACTCAAAGATTTCCAATCCTCTCCTGAAGCTATTCGCGCTACATAGACGAGCTGTCCGACATGATAAGCATAATGCGCCAGTTGTCTCTGGACAGCTTCTTCTATCGTATGGCCCTTGCTTCTTATGTACACTAATCGATCAGTAGGACTATCCTTGGCCTCCTCCAGAGCTTGGAATAGACAAGTCCAGCCTTTATTCCAGAGCGCTCTAATTTCTGAGGAGTCCTTTACATATAGCTCAAACTCTTGATCTCTGTTTCGCCATTCTTTCTCACCATCAGAGGTCAGAAAATCTGTCCACCTTGAAAGCATATTACCATATAGATGCTGCACGATGATCGCTATCGAATTACTTTCTGGACTGGGAGACCAGAAAAAAGAATCCTCTTCAGACAGCTGAGCTAAGGCCTTATCGCCTAGCTGCTTATAATATTCAAATAATCTGATGTAGCCTTCCATATAATTTGTATAATATATGAGAATATCACAACGAATTTAGAGCTTAGCTGTTAATTATTTCCAAGAACTATCTTAATTATAGCAGATTGAAAAAATTAGTAAATGCATGGCTATATAAATGTCCGCGTTGCATGAGCAGCCCTCTTTTTATAGAACCTTTAGATCTCAAGAATCCTCTGAACATGCACAGCCAGTGTGGCCATTGCAAGCAGTCATTCGAACCCGAGCCAGGTTTTTATTATGGGGCTATGTTTGTATCCTATACTTTATCTATTCTGCTTCTACTACCGCTATCCTTAGCCTTGGTCTTCATGTTTGATTGGACCGTGAATGGTGCCATGGCTCTCGTCATTTTTCTGGGAGCTCTATTCTTTCTAAGGATCCTACGATTCTCAAGAGCTCTTTGGATCAATCTTCTGGTAAAATATGATTCTAATTATAAAAAATCATCATGATCTTTAATATCACCTATCCTGATAAGAAAACGGATTATGCCATCGCCAAAATCATAGGTAAGTCCTTTTCTTTTATCGATCGCATAAAGATGAATGGCGTCGGCTGTGCTAAATTGATCATCAAAGAATCAAGCCCAGACATATATCAACTTATCTCAGCTAATAGAGATACCGCCTACTGTAATATGGAACTGAGACAAGGAGGTATTCTAGTTGGATTCAATTCCACTATGAGAATCTATGCATGGTGCATCCCCTATTACCATCTGAATATGTACTATAACTTTGGCGCCTTATCCGTGTATGGCAGCAAACATAATATCAAGCTCTCCGCCCCTTTTAATGGTAGTATAGATAAGCGCTTTATAAAAAAAGTGCTTACCCAAAAAGCAAAAGTAAGCGGTGACAGAATAGAATAGATTTATCCCTTCACTACCCTGACAGTTTTCTGACTACTTCTCCCGGCGATACGAATAAAATATATACCAGAATCTAAGTCAGGCGTAGATACCTTTAGAGTATGTGTACCTGCAGCAAATTGCTGATTAGAAATTACTCTTAGCTGAGACCCTATCGCATTAAACAAGCCTATCTTCAACCAATCTCTACTGGTCGTGAAACTCAGGTCAAAGTAATTACCAAAAGGATTAGGCGCTACCGTCATCTCTACTAGATTCTCAGTTGCCTCTTCAGTATTGGCTACTGTAGCGCATTTTATTAGAGGCAGATGTTGAAAGTCTTTGAATAGCACCGTACGAACCTTCTCTTCTGAGATTCCAAACCAGTCCATAAGCATAGTAGCGTATACCGATCTAAAATCGTACTGCATGGCCACCCCTTCTTGCACTGTAGCATCTGGATTTATTTCTGGATTAGAACCTAAGATACCTGGATTGACACAAGAGCCAAATACAAACAAAGGTGCAGCAGTACCATGATCGGTGCCATTACTTTCATTAGATCTGATTCTTCGACCAAACTCAGAATAAGTCATGCCTACCACACGGTCATCAATACCTAACTGTACACAATCTTCTTGGAAAGCACAGAGGGCATTAGATAACTGCAGCATTAATTCACTTTGTCTACCCTGTACAGGATCGCCAGCTAGCACTTGATTAGAATGCAAATCAAAGCCTCCTATCTGTACAACATAAATCTTTGTCTTTAGTCCACCAGAAACCAATCTAGCTACTGTTTTTAATTTCTGGGCCAGAACATTGTCCTCACCATACTTAGAGGATAGATTATTCCCTTTATTAGCTGCTTCTATAATTGTCTCAGAATAAGCATTTGTCTGTCGCGCTATATCTCTGATATAACCCAGCTCCCTACCATAACAATTATTAGGGGTACTCCCCTCTTCGCCGATATTTACCGTACCTGGCGAAAATGGATCTGAAAGTGCAAGAGAATAGTTACTCACTACTCCCTGACAAGTTTCTGAGATTACAGAGCCTATAGATAATGCAAATAGATCAGGACAATCACTATTGGGATAATCAATAGGGAATGAACTATGATTAATATCAAAATATCGACCCATCCAACCTGTGGTCAAAAATTCATCTGGTTCTGATGCGGAGTGCCATATATCTGTAGATCGAAAATGTGATCTATTCTGATCAGGGTAAGCCACACCTTGTATTATCCCTAACTTTGCATCATCCCACATTCTACGCATATCTCCCATACTTGGATGGAGACCTACAGTATCAGTAATACCCAAAACAGAATTTTCTGGAACTAGGACATTAGATCGGAGACCAGCTAGTGTATCATAGTGGTCCAGCGGCAGTACACTAGAGAGACCATCATTACCACCTTGGAGCTGCACAAGAACCAACACCTTATCATTATCATCTCCGACTAGATCAAAGAGCTGGTTTTTTCCTACGCCAGTAAAAGGTATCCCCCCAACAAAAAACGGTAGAGACATCGCACTGGTCGATTGTAAGAACTTTCTTCTTTTCATTTTTTCTAATTTATTGGGGCTTACATTAATTGGAATTCTGGCATCTCTACCATCGCAGAAAACAAGGCCACGAGTTTGTTATTTATAGCTACTCTTTTTGGCGGGTCTAATGGATCAGAAAGAAATTCATTGTACTCTACCGTCCATTCAAAATCTGGAAGACCTGGAATTAGAATTTCTTTGAGATAATCTTTTTGCTGTTCCGTAATCTGATACGTAAACATATTATCTGCTATCGCATAAATTAAAGCATTGGGCTCTGTAGCATTTTCTATGGTAGCTATATAATTTATAACATTGATGAGCTGAGGAATCTGAGCAGGATCTCCATTTATAGTTGCTTGGCCTCCACCTACAAAGGCTTTCACTATATCATTCCTAATCGGTAGGTAGACAGTATTTATCCAGTGTCGGTAGTACAGAGGTTCTTGGTAGTACGCTTTCCATCCCGCTACATCCGGATGAAAAAATGGCTGCATACCCTGCTCTGCCGCAATGACCATATAGATCAATGCAAAGAAATGATCATCAGATACTTTATCTGCCATTGCAAAATCTAAACCACGTGTAGCTGAAAGAATGTAGTCAAAAGGATTCTTGATCATACAGCCGACAGCTGCTTCGCTGTAGAAATGTGAACTAGTCAGTAAGGCTGACAAGGCAGGTTCTATATTATAATCATTGTCTATCAAGATCCTAGCCATAGGTTCTATAATAGCGCTTTCTATTTCATCTGTAATCTCATAATTTAAAAAATAGAGATAAAGTTTCTTGCATATATTTATTGCAACTGCCTCCTGCTGGAAAATCACATCTATTAAGTCCGCATACTCTTTATCGTCATTATTGTTAATAACCGTATTATCAAATCTATGAGAGAGGGTCTTACTACTTCTATCATGTAGATTAGGCACAAACTCTGAGTCAAGCTCAGTCAGCAAGGACAATCGATCTATTCTCCAGCCTGTTAGAATTTTTGAAATCGCTGCGACATCATCTTCAGTGAAAGTAGAATAATCTCCAGGTCCAGCAAGTTCTCCTTTGCCTACTGTAAATAATTCCAGTAGCTCACGGGCATAGTTTTCATTTGGAGCTCGTTTGGTATTTTCATTCCCATTGAGATATCTCAGCATCCCAACGTTTATAGTCATGTCTTTAGTGAACTGACGGAAGTTTCCTTTTGCATATCGCTCGATAAGATTAGAATATTGATACAACTCATGGGGTAACGTAAAGTCTGCCACCACAAAATGATCATGCCAGAACATCCAGAGCTTTGACATAAGGTTGAGCTCCGGCTTGTACATATTGATAATCCTCCAGGCATATACAGAGTTAGTTCTGCTCGAGATGATTTGTCTCTGGAACTGAGCATCACCATAGTCCTTTATGGGAGGTTCATTGACCCAAGTTTCTCCAAACTCTACATCTGGATCTTTGAGCACTGGAAATAAAGGTGAGCCCGGTTCATCTAAGGTATAGCGCACTGGAGGTGTAGAAGGAACTGCATTGGCAAATAATCGTTTTACAGTTTCTTCCATGCCTAGTCCGACAGCCTCACTTATCATACTCTGACTAGGACCGAAAGTCGTACGCCTGAGCAGATGTCCAGCTTCTCTTATAGTCCAGGGACCAGTGTAAGGTGTAAGCTGCATGGGAGGTCTTAGATTCTCCTCTGCTTGATTTGTTTTTCTTCTTTTGGTTGTGGTCGCCATCAGCATTAATTATGGTTATAGGACACAATAAGGGGTTAGAAGTTTAATATAGATTCTATTAAACCCAAAGGAAAGTTATGCTTAGTATAAACCTAAGCTACCCATAATTTAGTGCATTTCGGGCTAAGAAACTCCTACTTCTTGTTGGACTTGTTCAGATAGTTCGTCAGTGCCATAGACATAGATGGCGATTCTGGAGCTGGTGCCTTGATATTTATAGTTAATCCTTTATCGAGTACCGCTTGACTGGTCGTGTTTCCATACACGGCTAATCTGGTTTTATTCTGCTTGAACTTAGGAAAGTTGTCATACAGAGACTCTATACCCAAAGGACTAAAAAAAACAAGACAATCGTAGGTGATATCCTTAAGATCAGACAGATCACTACTGACTGTTCTGTACATCATCGCCTCCTGAAAATTGATTTCATTCTCTGTGAGGTAGCTGACGACATCTTTAGCACCGAGGTTAGAACACGGTAATAGGTAATTATCTTTGTCTTTATGCTTATTAAAGGCAGTCGCCAGATCTTCAATCTTTCTTGTTCCTACAAAGACTTTTCTCTTTCTATAGACGATAAACTTCTGAAGGTAGTTAGCTATCGCTTCTGAAAGGCAGTAATACTTTGTCTGCTGAGACATGCTTACTCTCATCTCTTCACACATTCTGAAGAAGTGCTCTATAGATCCCTTACTAGTAAATATGATGGCTGAATAGTCGTCTGGTCTGAGTCTATTCTTTCTGAATTCCTTTTCGGTGACAGGTTCTACATGAATGAATGGCCTCCAATCAATAGTTATACCCCATTTCTTAGCGATATCAAAGTATGGAGACCTCTCAGGCTTGGGCTGAGAAATCAAGATAGTCTCTATCTTGTCATAGGTTTCGTCTACTGTGGATTTCGCACTTGAAGCCATATATAAAGAAGTCCTAATTTACATTTCACTAGATCAGGTCTCTTACAGAAGAGTAGAGTATAATCCATGGTGAAAATTCAAAGGCGCAAAAATAAAGAAAAAAATGAACAAAATGATTGTTCAATAGACTCTGACCTATCTTAATGCCTTTATAATACCTTGATATTAAGGCGATTATAAAAAATAATATAACTACAATAGACAGAGGCTGCACCCAGCTTTTAGGTCCAAAAACCAATAATATATTGATGGTCAAGAAGACCACCGAGAGTAAATTATAGATGGTTATAATAGTAAAATCATAGAGCTTTGATTCCTTGGTCACATGGAAAATCCAGCTAAATAGGGAGTTCACTACATGTTTGCCCACAAAAAAGAGGCTCACTCCACCGAAGATGATCAGGTACAAGAAGCTCTGATCTATCTCATACTGCTTCGTAATAAAGAGGTAGATGCATAGCGCCACATTCAGGAGAAAAATGACATAACCAGATATATAGGATACACTTCTCCCTCCATCATTCTCATAATTGCTCATTTTCATGAAATTATCATTCAATACCGAACGTATGAGTAAGGTGAGATGATCTTTCCTATTGAACAAGAGAAAGGCTAGTAGACAAAGCGAACCTATCAGTATCCATAGTGGAAAGTATGATAGTGAGATATTCTCTTCTACCGTTCTATTTGAAATAGCCAGTCGTTCTATTTCTTCGTATTGATTTTTTCTAATAGGAATATGACTGACAGAAAATGGGTTAGTGCCTTCTAGTTTAGTACTGACCTCTTCAGTAACTGCTGGTGCAGGCGTCGATACTTCTTCTACGACAGTAGAGTCATTGGATCTTATGATACTAAAAGGATTGCCCGCTTGGCCATATAGAGCACAACCTAAGGTGATTAAGATCGTTGATATGAATATGATTCTGATCACAGCTGCTAAGTTAACAAGCTTATAGCAGCTTATATTCAAAATATTTATCCAAACAACTTGTTAATGATTGTGCAAACAAAAACTAATTGTATTTTGAAGCTAGCATCTCTGCTTATTCATTGACATATTGTAGGACCAACAAAATACTGAAGACCATTAATTCTATACGTATCATACTTATTCTTGGAACCTGTGCCATCGTAGGTCTATTGGTATTCCAAGGGTTTTGGCTTATTAGATCATGGGATCTCAAAGAAGAGGAATTTCATCATAATGTGTCCAAGGTCCTCTACACCGTAGCAGAAAATATAGCCATCCATAATAAGACTGAGCTGCCTAAATCCAGACTGATCAAAAGACGATCTTCTAATTACTACTCTGTAAATATCAATAGTGCCATAGATGCCAATGTCTTAGAGGACTTCTTAGTAAGAGAATTTACACAGGCCTCCATGACTACAGACTTTGAGTATGCCGTCTATGATTGTGCCAATGACGAATACCTCTATAGTAATTATTGTAATCTCTCAGAGAGAACAGACCAGGAATCGATGAGTGGTAATCACCCAAAGTTCGATGATCTCATTTATTACTTTGTCGTCAAGTTTCCTTCCAGATCTAGTTTCCTTATTAATGATCTTAGGACACCTATCTTATTTAGTATTCTTTCTATTCTATCCATGATTTCCTTCATGTATGCCCTATGGGTGATCCTTAGGCAGCAGCAGACCACTGACCTACAAAAAGATTTTATAAATAATATGACGCATGAGTTCAAGACGCCTATCTCATCTATAAAATTGGCTTCAGATTACTTAATGAAAGATGACAAAATAAAATCTGACCAGAGGCTCTCCAAATATGCGGACATTATCAAGCAACAAAACGTCCGTCTCAATGAACAAGTAGAGAAGGTCTTGAATATTGCACGTCTAGAAAAGGATCAATTCAAACTAAACCTGGACCAAGTATACTTGCAGCCTTTTATTGAAAAAATAACTGAGCAAGAGAAACTTAAAATAGAGGAAAATGAAGGCAAAATAAGTTTAGAATTACAGGATGCCCCACTTTACATAAAGGCAGATAAACTACACCTCACCAATGTCATTTCTAACATAATAGATAATGCCTTCAAGTATTGTATCCAGAATCCCTTGATAACCATCTCCCTAGAACAGAAGTCAAAAAACATACAACTTCAAATAAGAGATAACGGTATAGGAATATCCAAAGAGGACCAGAAAAAGATTTTCAATAAATTCTATAGAATTTCTACAGGAAATGTCCACAATGTAAAAGGCTTTGGCCTAGGACTCTTTTATGTCAAAAATATCTGTGATGCACATGGTTGGGATATCTCCATAGCTTCTGAAAAAAACATCGGAACCACCGTCCAAATAATAATGCCAAATTCCGAAAGCCAATTATAAACTGAATACTATGAGCAAACCACATATACTATACGTAGAAGATGACGAGACGCTAAGCTTTGTAACCAAAGACAACCTAGAGCTCAATGACTTCAAAGTTACGCATGCCAAGGATGGTAAGGAAGCTCTAAAATTATTCAAAGAAGACACCTACGATCTCTGCCTGATAGATGTAATGCTCCCAGAGATAGACGGCTATGGTGTCGCAGAAACCATTAGAAGCCGCCACTCCGAAATTCCAATAATCTTTCTAACTGCAAAGTCACTAAAAGAAGATAGAATACACGGACTAAAGATAGGTGCCGACGATTATATCACGAAGCCCTTTTCCATAGAGGAATTAATTCTAAAAATCAAAATCTTCTTGAAGCGTAAATATGTCACCGGCTCTCAAGAACTACCTATCCTAAGAGTCGGGCAGTACACCTTGGACCACGACAACTTACGCTTAAGCATAGGTGACGACTCAGTACAGATGACTAAGAAAGAAGCTGACCTACTCAAGATGCTTATCACCAATAAAAACAAAATCGTGGAACGCAGTACTATCCTAGAAAGAATATGGGGAGAAAATGATTACTTCATGGGGAGAAGCATGGATGTCTTTATCAGTAGACTCAGGAAATATCTTAAAGCAGACCCATCTATAACTGTAGAAAACATACACGGTGTAGGCTTTAGACTAAATGAATAATTAATCTATAAATATATAGCACCTTCTGCTTTATCCCCTATCACTATAACTTTCCCATTATCTTGTCGCCATCCACTTATCCAGCAAGCCAAAGCATCTAGCTGATGCCAGTTCTGAGGCAACTCAGATAATTTCAAGCTATACGCTTCGATTAACTTTTCGGCTAGTTGATTATTATAGGGTAACTTCTTAGTGTACAGTACCTTGAAGTCTAAGACATTTCTGATAAAATAACCAGGATAGGTTTCATAAAATGCGACTGTTGGAATTTGCGAGGCTAACCTCATAGCTCTAGCCGTCAGGCCACCTAAAAACATCGGAGACATGGCTTTGGTTTCTCGATCACATTTTCTGTAGAAAAAATCTTCAGACTTCCCGTGATAAGCACCAGGCAAACTCAACGGTGCATCAATGAATACTTTTTGAGGCTCTACTCTATTTATGAGCTGCTTAAGGAATTCATCAGCGTCTTCTTTTTTCTTACTCTGCTCCAACTTTAGAAGTCCATCCTCAAGATAACAGACTACAGTTGTCCCTGCTAACTTAGAACCATAATCTATTCCTATCCACGACATTGATTTCAATCAAGTATTATAAGTCACCTAGCTGAGGTCTTAAGACGACTTCTTCTACCACTGCACTCTCACTTAGATTAATCAGACTCCATATGGTATCTGCAATGTCTTCTGCTTGCATCAGTCTACTTTCAGGTAATTGATCTTTCATTGCAGCCCATGAGTGGGACCAAGTTGCTCCCGGCATTATGGTAGTCACTTTTATACCATGCTCTTTCATTTCTTCTCTCAGTACTTTAGAAAAACCGCGCAAGGCAAACTTGGAGATGCTGTAAGAGCCACCATTGGGATAGGCCATGAAGCTGGCTATGGAAGCCATATTAATTATTAAGCCCTCTTTTTGTTTCATCATAGAAGGGACTAACTTTCGTGTAAGATGATAAGCACTGTAGAGATTTGTTTCTATCATACTCTCTAAGGCGTCCTCCTCTTCTTGATGTATAGCTCCGGGAATAAATATGCCCGCATTATTTATAAGTACATCTATCTTATCCAATTTAGACAGACAAAAATCGCCGAAAGCCTGTACCTCTTTCTTCTGTCTCATATCTACTTCAGAAGTATAAACCTTGGTCGTCTCTGATCTAGCCTTTAGATCATTTTTTGCTGATTCCAGATCTGAAGCTGTCCTAGAGCAGATCACTAGATTCCATCCTTGCTCGGCTAACTTATTGGCTATCGCCCTTCCTATTCCTTTAGTTGCTCCTGTTATTACTGCATTCATCTAAAATTCTTTGTTTGGCTAACATAAGTAATTAATACTAAGTTATGCTTTGGATAAATGAATAATGTACTTTCGCAGAGGCTTATGGGTATAAATCTATTATTTCATATTGGACGCTTTATTCAGTGGCATGGAAGGATTTTCAGGTTACCTGAAAATTGGCGCATGTACTACAAGGAGACGATACGTCAGATGTATGACATAGGTGTAGGATCATTGATGATCATTTTTGTGGTCTCATTATTTATTGGTGCTGTGACTGCAGTACAGTTTACCTACCAATTAGATGGGACTATGATCCCTAGTTACTATATCGGCTACATCGTTAGAGACATGGCTATTATAGAACTGGCTGTGACTTTTTCCTCTATTATTCTAGCAGGCAAGGTCGGTTCCAATATTGCATCCGAAATCGGAGGTATGCGGCAGAAGGAACACATAGATGCCATGGAAATCATGGGAGTCAATACTTCTTCCTATCTCGTTCTACCTAAGTTGTTAGCAGCTTTGATTATGATACCAGTATTGGTTTCTGTGGCTGCCGTAGTAAGTATAGGAGGTGGATACTTCGCTTCTACTTATTCAGGTGCTTATTCTCATGAAGAATTCGTAGAAGGCTTGCGTTCTTTCTTTATTCCATGGAACGTAGTCATCATGTATATTAAGTCTGTAGTTTTCGCCTACATCCTAACCTCCATAGCTTGCTACCAAGGATACTTTGTGAGAGGCGGAAATATAGAATTAGGTCAGGCAAGTACAAGAGCTGTAGTATATGGCATCATATGTATATTGATTGCAGATTATATAATAGCTGTATTACTTACTGGATAATATGATTAGAGCAGAAGCCATACAAAAGTCATTCTCTGACAACCATGTCCTAAAAGGTATAGACTTCACTTTTGAGCCCTCTAAGACGAATCTTATAATTGGTAAAAGTGGAGCTGGTAAGACTGTCTTACTCAAGATACTAGTAGGCCTTATGCAACCCTCAGAAGGACATGTCTGGTATGATGACCAAGACCTCTGCGAGCTCTCTAAGAAAGAACTACTCACCTTGCGTATGCAAGTCGGTATGTTGTTCCAAGGGAATGCACTTTTTGATTCCATGACTGTAGAAGAAAATATCCGCTTCCCAATGGATATGTTCACTAAGATGAGTGAAAAAGAAAAAAGGATACGTGTAGATTATTGCCTGGAGCAAGTAAGCATGGAAGGGATCAATAATAAATTTCCGTCAGAGATCTCAGGTGGAATGCAAAAGAGGGTTGGTATTGCACGGGCTATCGTACTCAAACCAAAATACCTTTTTGCGGATGAACCCAACTCTGGACTTGATCCAAAGACAGCCATTACCATTGATGCTCTACTAACAGAAATCACCGATGCTAATAATATCACTACGATCATCAATACCCATGATATGAACTCGGTGATGGAAATCGGTGAAAACATCTGCTTGCTTCATGAAGGTAGATTGGCTTGGCAAGGCAACAAAGACGAGGTACTGGGTAACGAAAATCCCATCTTACAAGATTTCATCTTCGCTAGTCCGTTCCTACAAAAGCTGAAGGCCAGAGCTTTAGCCAATGGTGGATTTTAATCCATGACTTTTAAAATCTCTTTTCGAAAGGAATTCTAGATCAGCCGTTTCTACTTCTTGAGCTTCTCTTTTAGATACTTTCCAGTATGTGATCGTTTTACTTTTGGCAAGCCCTCTGGTTTGCCTTCATAGAGTAATTCTCCGCCTCCTATACCACCGTCAGGTCCTAGATCTATTATCCAGTCTGCAGATTTTATAATCTCCATATTATGCTCTACAATGACAACTGTATGCCCTTTCTCTACGAGTGCATTCAAAGCATCTAATAATTTATTGATGTCATGAAAATGAAGGCCCGTTGTAGGCTCATCGAATATGAAAAAGATTTTTTCGTTTGTTTGCTCTTTTCCAAGATAAGAAGCTAGCTTGACTCTCTGAGCTTCGCCACCCGATAAGGTATTAGAACTTTGTCCCAGTTTGACATAGCCTAAGCCCACATCATACAAAGGTTTAATCTTGTTGAGCACTTCTTTCCTATCTGCAAAAAAATCAATAGCTTCTTCCACAGATAGATTTAATACGTCATAGATATTTTTGCCCTTATACTCTACCTCTAGAACGTCTTTTTTAAAGCGTCTACCCCTACAATCTTCACAGGTCAACTTCACATCAGCTAAGAACTGCATCTCTACAGTTTCCTCTCCTTCACCTTTACATTTTTCACATCGTCCACCTTCTACATTAAAAGAAAAATGTTTGGTAGCGAAGCCCTTAATTTTAGAAGCCTGCTGCGAAGCAAAGAGAGATCGGATACTGTCGTAGGCCTTGACATAGGTTGCAGGATTAGAACGACTGGATTTACCTATCGGACTTTGGTTAATCATTTCCACCTTAGTGATGAGATTGAAATCACCACTCAAGGTTTTGAATAAACCCGGTGCCTGCGATACGGCTTCGCCCAGTTGCTTTTTAAGTGCAGGGCAGAGTATCTGTTTGACCAAGGTTGTTTTTCCTGAACCTGAGACGCCTGTCACTACAGTCATTGTATTGAGTGGGAAAGTAGCATTGACATCCTTCAGATTATGTTGTCTAGCTCCCTTTATTTCTATCTTATTGACCACCTTCCGTCTGACACTAGGCAATGGGACAGACTTTCTTCCCGACAGATAATCCGCAGTCAGGGTAACGCCTTTTAGTTTTTTGAATTCTTTGTAAGCACCAGAATACATGAGTTCCCCCCCATAGATACCCGCCTTAGGACCTATGTCTACAATATGATCTGCAGCATCTATAACTTCTTCCTCATGCTCTACGACTATCACTGTATTCCTGAGGTCTCTCAGTCCTTTGAGGACCTTGACTAGATTCCCCGTGTCTTTGGGATGCAAGCCTATAGAAGGTTCATCTAGGATGTACAATGAGTTGGTCAGATTACTACTCAGTGTTCTTGTAAGATTTATACGCTGTGTCTCGCCACCACTTAAAGTAGAAGATATCCTATCCAGGGTCAGATAAGACAGACCGACATCTACCATGGTTTTCAGTCGGGTATTAAGTTCTATAAGAATTCTCTTTGCAATACTAGCATCATGCTGATTGAGCTTGAGTTTTTTGAAGAAGTCTGCCAGTTGATCTATGGGAATATTAATCAATTCTTTGATCCCCTTCTTTGATATCTTCACATAATCCGCTTCATCTCTCAGTCTTCCACCATCACAATCTGGACAAGTAGTACGGCCTCTATATCGGGCCATCATTACTCTATTTTGGATCTTGTAAGATTGCCTTTCCAGCTCTGAGAAGAAATCTCTAATGCCCCAGCAAGAATCCGTTCCATTCCATAGCAACTCTTTTTGCTTCTTGGTCAGATCTTTATAGGGACGATGGATTGGAAATTTATTGGATTCTGACTCTGCTATAAAATTGTCTTTCCACTTGCTTGATTTTTCTCCTTTCCAACAGGCTACTGCCCCATCAAAGACCGATAAGTTTTCATTGGGAATTACTTTGAAGGGATCTACACCTATTATCCTGCCATAGCCTTCACAGGTCTTACAGGCGCCATACGGATTGTTATAATTAAACAGTTGATGAGATGGCTCTAAAAAAGTAATGCCATCTAACTCAAAGCGATTATTATACTCTACCTCCTTTCCAGTGTCCAGCATATCTAAGAGCAGCTCTCCATCTCCTTCATAGAAAGCCGTCCTGATAGAATCGGCGATACGCTTTATATTTTCTTCGTCTTGATCACTGACAAATCTATCCACTAGGACCAAGACAGCCTTTGGTTTTAGAGTCTCGGTGAGCTTGGTTATCCATTTTGGTTTACTCTCGAGGATATCTTCTATATGCTCAACTTTCTTTTTGTACTTGATTCTTGTAAATCCCTTTTGGATCAGAATATCAAGTTGCTTTTCTATAGTCCGGTCTCCATATTTCAATGATAGCGGCGCAAAGAGCTGAATCTTAGTACCTTCTTTCTGCTTTTTGATAAAGTCGACGACGTCTGATACTTGATGTTTTTTGACCAATTTTCCTGATACTGGACTGTAGGTCTTTCCTATCCTAGCATAGAGTAGTCGCAGATAATCATAGATCTCAGTCATGGAACCTACAGTAGATCGTGCATTCCCACTGGTGACTTTTTGTTCTATAGCTATAGCTGGACTTAATCCTTTGATATAGTCCACCTCAGGTTTTTTCATCCTGCTTAAGAACTGTCTCGCATAAGAGGAAAGACTTTCTACATATCTTCTTTGGCCCTCCGCATACAAGGTATCCATGATTAAGGAAGACTTGCCAGAACCAGAGAGTCCAGTCACCACGACCAGTTTATCCTTAGGAATCTTGACTTCGATGTCCTTTAGGTTATTAGAACTAGCACCTTTGATATGTATGAATTTAGCAGCGTCACTTGAGGATACTGCTGACTTTTTTGCTTTTTTGGGCATTCAGATATGGCTAAAATGATTAAAGGTAGGAACTTCATTTATAACTAACTAGCTCAGCAGGTATAATTTATAATAACTTGATTTTCAGAATCTTATATCAATTGTGCAAATCAATTGTCATTTTCGACAAAACTTTGATACAGCACAATAAGCTCAGTATTTAGGAGTTAAATAGCTGTTAATAGAGATTCTGAATGGCATCTTTCTCTATTTTATCGTTTCTTTACAGAGTAATTATTTACACTTCACTAAAAACACATTGCTTATAAGCCACGTACTTCTACACTAATAATTGTTTTAATACCGATTTTTCAAACATTTAATTGTTAGTTATGAAAGTGCAGCAGCTTACTGACAAGGAGCTCATTCTAGAGTACCTTAAAGGCAATGATAAGGCCTTCGAAATTTTATTGAATAGACATAGAGATAAGATCTATACCTCTATTTATTTGTTTACCAAAGACCATGACCTCTCAGAGGACATCTTTCAAGATGTGTTTATCAAGATTATTGATACACTGAGGAAAGGAAAATATAACCATGAAGGTAAGTTCCTTCAGTGGGCCATGAGGATATCGTACAACATGTGTGTAGATAACTTCAGAAGAAACAAAAGAAGAACAAAAGTCTCCGCAACTGAAACTTTTGACATATTCGATGTGTTGGAAAGTCCAGATGAGAATATGGAAACGACGATCATCAAAAGTCAATTGCACTCAAAAGTGAGAAGCTTAGTAGATCAATTACCAGCAGAGCAGAGAGAAGTAGTGATACTTAGACATTATGCTGACATGAGTTTCAAAGAGATTTCTAAACTAACTAGAGTAAGTATCAATACTGCCCTAGGAAGAATGAGATACGCTTTGATCAACATGCGTAAGATGGCTAACGAAACCGAACTGCTCACTTCATAAAGACATATAATATTAGATTGAAAAATCTACTGTTTAGAGACAGGTGCCCTTCCAGAGATTGAGTTTTGTTAGTGGTCGCCTGTCTTTTTTTTGTACCTACCTAAGAGTTAAAACCTCTATCTCACCTTTCTCCCTTTCCAAGTATACTTATTAACTAAGAGACTGGCCACTCCCACAGAAAGTATATAGACGATATGCAGAGCATTACTGACAAAGAAATAAGACATACTCTCAGCTCTTCCGTAATAGCTACTGAGTTTACTCAGATAGACGTAGTCGGTTCCCAGCTTTACTAGTAAGTGAAAACAACCCAGTGCTACTGCATGAGGACCAATAAGAAGAGCAGCAGCAATATGAAGGAGCAGCCAAATAACATTCAGGAAAGGGATAAGCATCATGGCTTGCATTTTCCAGCTCTTCATATATTTATTTTTCGTTGCCCAGCGTAGTCTTTGGCTGAAAAAGTCTGCAAAACTCTTTTCTACCTCAGTAATCACACTAGCAGCCGTACTCTTCGCAAATAGAATTTTATTTGCAGGATCTTTTGATATCTTTTGGATGCTGTAGACATCATCTCCAGACGCTAGGGTCTCTTCACTGAAAGATACGACTCCTCTCCGATAGATCATATTAGCACCATTAGCCATGTGCCAATTATTGCTTTGGATACCAGCACAAGTGACTGCCATCATTCCCAACATATCTAGGCACTGAAAATGACCTAAGGCCGAATCATCAGGATTAAAGATCACAGGACAGGCTACAAAATCAGGTTGCTCCGACTGAATGATCGCAGTTATCGTCTCTAGATATTGCTCTCCCACTACTACATCAGCATCTAACTGAATGATATACTCACCCTTTGCTTCTGAGAGACCATACTCTAGAGCAACTTTCTTATAGGCATTAATTTTTTTGGACTTGAGATAATCACTCAGATGGAGTAGCGTGAGGTATTCCAGATCATAAGACTCTACTATAGCTACAGTGTTATCGTCAGAGTGATCGTTGATGATAATTACTTCCACAGTGTGGATTGCTTTTTCTATAGAAGCTTTTAGCGATTCTATACAGGAACCAATAGAGTTTTCCTCATTTCTGGCGGGTATGACTATGCTTAGATGAAGAAGAGAGTTAGAATTCCTCAGATCGAAACTGGGAGCAGCCTCCCACTGAACTAAGATATACAGGAGTAACCCTACATATAGACTGGCAATAATAATGGTGAGCACAACATATAGGCAGAGCAACATGATGGACCCTTAGGCAAATAAGTCATCATAGTCATTATCATCATTGGACCGAGTCTGAGTTTGTTTTACTTTTTG
Source organism: uncultured Saprospiraceae bacterium (assembly GCA_937921825.1). Lineage (GTDB taxonomy): Bacteria > Bacteroidota > Bacteroidia > Chitinophagales > Saprospiraceae > RFSX01. Next base: position 39,926 of record CAKZVK010000059.1, on the reverse strand, counting down.
CTTTTGCTTATCAATGTCTTCTAGCTCCAGAAAATCTTCGTCCTCTTCTACTTCTTCATACTTGATATAATCTCCTTCTTCTTTCTTAGCAGAAGGCCTCTTCGTCCCTAGGGTTCGTTTCATCCAGGCCTTAGCAGCCAGATAACCGAAGACGAATGGATATCCTGCAGCAACTAATAGGGCTTTAATTAGTCCTTTACCCGTGTCTTCTTTTATATCTTTTATCAGCCCCGAAAAGAAATCTGTCACTACAGAATAATTGAGGACCAGCGCTATAATCAGCAGAGGTATAGCCATATACCCATAAAGGAGCTTCACTGCAGTACTGACTACAGTGATGAGTACCCATATCATTATTACAAAAAATAATAGTGGCAGCACTCTTGCCATCATACCAGCATTATTTCTTTGTCTTGCCATTTTATTTATCTATTTGTGTATGTACTCTTTAAAACAATATGAAAATAAATATTCCAAAGTTCATTTCTAAATATATCTGCTACACAGACATCGCTTGATCAAATTGCTTCTCGTACAATTCTCTATAAGAACCATCCTTCTTATTCACTAGTTCATTATGATTGCCTTGTTCTACAATCTGACCTTTATCTAAGACTAATATGCAATCCGCATGCTTTATGGTAGAAAGCCTATGGGCAATAATTATCGATGTCCTTTTCTGAATCAGTTTTTCTATTGCATACTGAATTATGGCTTCTGTCTCAGAATCTATGGAAGAAGTCGCTTCATCTAAGATCAGAATATCGGGATCGAAAACCAATGCCCGTACGAACGACACCAATTGGCGCTGACCCATCGAGAGGTTAGACCCTCGTTCTGTTATTTTGAAATTATAAGCACCGGGTAATTTTTCTATAAATGGATGTGCTCCTATCGTCTTCGAAGCCTCTATCACTTTTTCCATAGTTATAGAAGGATCTCTGAGTGCGATATTTTCGAAGACTGATCCATCAAAAAGAAAGACATCTTGCAGCACCATCGCTACCCGATCTCTGAGGTTCTTAAGTCTATACTTTCTAATATTGACATCATCCACAGTGATAATCCCTTTTTGGGTCTCGTAGAATCTATTCAGGATATTTATAATAGAAGTCTTACCAGAACCCGTACTCCCCACTATAGCCAGAGTATCTCCAGACTTAATATCAAAACTGATATCTCTAAGCACAAAATTTTCTTCATCATAAGCAAACCACACTTTATCAAAAGAGACTTTACCTTCTAATTTATCCTTTTCGAAAGTTCCTAAATCTTCTATTATCTCATCTTTCTCTATAATCTCAAAAACCCTTCCTCCAGCAACCAGGCCCATCTGCAACGTATTGAGTTTATCTGCCAGCATCCGTACAGGTCTAAAGAGCATACTGAGGTACATCGGAAAGGCTACAAAAGCCCCTACAGAAATATTGCTTTCCCAGATCCCCTTTGATCCCCACCAGACTAGTAAAGCTAAAGCCATCGCAGATATTAATTCTACTACTGGAAAAAATATAGCATAATACTGTACGGAATCCAGATTGGCGGAAGTATACTTTCTATTGATGGCTTTGAACTTAGACATTTCCTTTTTCTCCGCATTGAACATCTGGACGACCTGCATCCCTGAGATTTGTTCATTGAGAAAGGCATTCATATTGGTGATCTCTCCTCTTACCTTTTGGAAGGCCACCTTGACTTTTTCCTTGAAGACATATGTAACTATGACCATCAATGGCAGGGTGACAATACAGATTAGCGTTAATCTCCAACTGGTATATAACATAAAACCCAATACTGCAAAGATGCCCATGATATCAGCAGCCATCATTAGGACACCTTGAGTAAAGACATCGTTGATGGTATTTACATCATTGATAGTTCGTGTAGTAATCTTACCTATGGGAGTCTGGTCATAATATCTCAACTTTAGCCTGCTGACATATTTAAATACTTTCACTCTGAGGTCTTTGATTACAGATTGGCCCAGTAGCGCAGAATAATATATGAAAACATACCGCGCTACGACCGTAGCTATGACTACTAGAAAATAAAGGACTGCCATATCTTTTAGCCCAGCCAGATCACTCTTGAAGATATGGTCATCGACCATTTTTGTAATCAGATAAGGCCTGAGAGTAGAGAGTGGCGCAATGATCACTGCAAAGAAGACACAGACTGCAAAAAGAACTTTATATGGGCTGGCAAGCTTAAGTATCTTGCCTAGCACTACCATATCCAATTGTTCCTTATTCTTCTTCATTTCTAAGGAACAAATATACTACTACTAGAGTTGTGTCTTTTTAGGGCAAAACTAATTTACATCGGAAGCTAGATATTGTAATATCTTGAGGCGCAAAGTTGACTAGATAATGATATTCCCTATAGGAGATGATAATATAATAGGAGGTCATAGACCCTTAGTAGCCTATTCCTTACTGGCTATAAATGTGGCGGTATTCATCTTCCAGATTACCTTGAATCCAGATCAAATAGATACTTTCTTGACTGAAATGGGCAGTATACCTGACGAAATCTCTAGAGGGCAGGATCTCTTTACACTACTCACCAGTATGTTTCTACATGGTGGATTGATGCACTTGATCGGAAATATGCTCTTTCTGTGGATCTTCGCTGATAATATAGAGGCTATCGTGGGAAGTAAACTATTCTTACTGTTCTACATACTAGGAGGACTATTTGCTTCGGGGGTACACATCTTTACAGATATTGATTCACTGATTCCTGTAGTGGGGGCTAGTGGTGCTATCTCAGCGGTAATGGGTGCCTACCTGATCATGTTTCCTAAGTCTAGGATCAAAGTCTGGTTTATTATAAAAAAGATATACATCCCCGCCATTGCTTTTCTAGGTCTATGGTTTTTACAACAATTGCTAAGTGGAATAGGAAATGTCGCCCCTACATCAGCAGAAAGTTCTGGTGGAGTAGCTTGGTGGGCACATATTGGTGGTTTTGTTTATGGCGTCTTAGCAGGTTGGTTTTTCAAGCAACGGTTCTCAGATAGGTACAGCTATGAAGCGGTCTGAAATCAGTCAGTCAGTTAAACGATATTGATATAAAGGAAATTACATATTACATAAAGTTGTCCTATGTTAATGTGCCTTATCTTTATTTCAAAAACACCGAATTAACGATGAAATCTAATACTTTCGTTAAAGAAAAATTAAAATTAATTCCTTGCATTACTTTTCTATGATTTCAAAGTCTAAAAGGTGTAACCAACGAGAAATTGAAGACATAAAGAAGTAAGTCAAGATAGGAATTGATCAGCATTACTAAAAGGACCTGGCAAAAGTGCTAAGGTCCTTTAGTTTATTTAGGCCCCTCCATTAACCTTATTCAGTTGCAGATAATACCCCAATTTGAATATCTTGTCCTCTATGAATATTCACTTCCGTGATTCAATCAACTTCCTCCGACATTTAAGTTTACAAAAGATCTGGAATGTCACCCAACTCGTGACCTCATTCTACCTGACTAAGTTTCTAAAAAGACCTATCCAGTGGGGATTACCCATGACCATCTCCGTAGAACCCACTACTGCTTGTAATCTAAGATGTCCAGAATGTCCGAGTGGACTGAGATCATTTAGTCGAGATACTGGGAATCTGAAGCAAGATTTCTTCAGAGATACTATAGAACAACTTTATCATAAATTGATCTATCTCATATTCTATTTCCAAGGAGAGCCGTACATCAACCCTGGCTTCTTAGATATGGTCAAACATGCTAACGAAAAGGGGATATATACCATCACCTCTACCAATGGGCATTTCCTCAGTCCAGAGAACTGCAGAAAGACAATCAATTCAGGTCTAGATAGAATAATAATATCAGTAGATGGCACAACTCAGGAGGTCTACGAAAACTATAGGAAAGAAGGAAAACTAGCTGTGGTCCTCCAAGGGGCCAAGAATCTGGTCAAATCTCGTAAAGAACTAAAGTCGGCTACCCCTCATATCATTTTTCAGTTTTTAGTAGTTAAGCCAAATGAACACCAAATCCCTGAGATCTATAAACTTGCCGATGAGATAGGCGTAGATGAGGTAAAGTTAAAGACGGCACAGATTTATAATTTTGAAAATGGGAATCCACTCATACCTACCGCCGATAAGTACTCTAGGTATAAGAAAAATACCGACGGAAAATATGAAATCAAAAATGAATTACTGAACCACTGCTGGAAGCTATGGCATGCCTGTGTAATTACCTGGAATGGCTTAGTGGTTCCATGCTGTTTTGATAAAGATGCAGTGCATCAGTTAGGAGATATGAAATCAACTTCGTTTACTGATATATGGGAAGGTGCAGCCTATGATCAGTTTAGAAAAAGACTACTCGAAGGAAGAAATAGCATTGATATCTGCCAAAACTGTACTGAAGGCTGTCAGGTCTGGAGCTAATCTTCATATTTAACTGATATTCAGCACTTTTTTACTACTTTTGGTTTGTACCTGGATATACTTTTTGATCATTTTTTATGGCTTCAATATTAGTTCTCCCCACTGTTTTGGGGGTGAATTGCTATACTGCTACTTAATCTTGGACTGACTACAATGCTTTTTAAAATCATCATTCAAGGGAAAATTGAATTTGGGACTCAGAAGGCCTATGATATGGCTATAAAGATGTATAAGTCTCGTACAGAGAATTATTACAAAAGCGATGTCTTATTCGAAACAGAAGAAATTTTTTTTCCTGAAGATTTAAGTCTTAGCATTCCACGACTGGTAAAGCAAGCCTATGACAAGTCTTTTAAGAACACCTCTGCCCTACTAGAATACATCGTACAGTTCGGCGTCTCTGGAGAGATGGATATCTGGCAGCTAGAAGAAGGCAAAGTATTACATTTCAAACATCTAGAACCCTCTAGTGACAAGGTCGCCGTACAGCAATATCTCAAAGGCAAGAATCTACTAAAGGAATCCGGAAAAGAAGAGGAAGCCATAACGGCCTTAGATAAAGCCATCGCAAAGTATGATCGTCATGCTCAAGCCTATGAAAGAAGAGGCAAGGTGAATTTCATTCTGAAGAAATATCATGATGCCCTTAGAGACTATGAAAAATGTCTTAAGTTGGACCCTAACAATCCATACGCCTACTATGGAAAATCGATGGTCCTACTCCACAACAAAAAACTCGAAGAAACTATCGAAAGCCTACAACTGGCTATAAAAAAATCTGTAGCCCTCCAGCCTATCCACTGGAACGCCAGAAGAAACAAAGGAAAAATCCATTTGGAACTCGAGCAATACCCCGAAGCGGAATTCGAATTAAAGCTTTTTGCAAAAAGGAAATTCCCTGAAGAGAACCGCAACTTCCTCTGGAAGAGAGAAGGCCATTTCATGTATGGAAAAGTTCTCTTGGCTCTAGAAAAATTCAGCGAAGCCATAGAACAATTTGAGCTTGCACTTGATATAGATAAAGGTCATGACTCCATACCAAAAGCTGAAATGCTTCGGTATAGAGGTCTAGCAAAGCAGAAAGCTGGACAGAATGGTTTTATAAAAGATATTAAAGACGCAGCAGAACTCGGTGATCCGAAAGCAGTAGAACTCCTGAAAGAGATCGCCTAAGTACCCAATAATACTCTTACTAAATCGGTTCTAGAAGTTATAACAAGCTTATAAACAACTTGATGGTACAAAAGTATTTTACACTATTGGTTCTCCTCCTCGCAGCACATTTTGTCACTGCACAAATCACAACTTTAGAAGATCTAGACAGAAAATCTACCAAAAAGTATAAAAAGGCACTGGCCTGCCTCAAAAAAGGAGAAACAGCAGAAGGCCTCATGAAACTAGAGGAAGTCATCTCTAAGTATCCTAACTTCTCCAAAGGCTCAGAAAAGCTAATAGGTCTCTACCTAAAAAATGGTCAGAATGAGCAGGCCCAAAAAATGATGGAGCAACTTAATGCCTCCTCAGCGGTGCCTCTACCTAAGGTAGCAATGTCTCTAGCTGATATCTATGAAGAAAAAGCTGAATACGACAAAGCTATCTTGCAATTGCACAACCTACAGCAAAAAGCGGAGCTTACAGAAAAGCAAAAAAGTATAGTAGACAGAAGACTTATAGAATTACAATTCAGAAAGCAAGCCTACGACCAGCCGCTAGATATCAATCCAGTAAGACTCTCCGACTCTATAAATACCTCAGATATAGAATACCACCCAGGATTAAATGCAGATGGTAGCCTGGTCATCTATGTCAAAGTGAAAGATGGAAAATTCAGACATGAAGATCTTTACTTTTCTACTAAAATGCCAGATGGTACTTATACTGATGGCTTACCCATAGAAAGCTTAAATACACAAAATCAAGAAGGTGCTTTCAGCCTCTCACAGGATGGCAACATCCTAATTTTTACGGGTTGTGATTATAGGGATTCCTATGGTGGTTGTGACCTCTACATTAGTTTTAGAAAAGGTAACGGTTGGTCAGCGGCTCAGAATATGGGACCAACAATCAATAGTAGGTACTGGGAATCGTCTCCTTCACTTACGGCAGACAGCAGAGCTCTTTTCTTCAGCAGCAAGAGACCAGGAGGTGAAGGTGGATCTGATCTATACTATGTAGAACTAGGAGAAAATAACAAGTGGTCCGAACCTAAGAATCTTGGTTCTACAATTAATACTGCAAGTAATGACGAGGCCCCTTTCATACATCCTGACGGAACTAGTCTCTATTTTATTTCAGATGGTCATATTGGCTTAGGGTCCTATGATATTTTCCTTGCCAAAAAATCTGGCGACACATGGAGTACCCCGACGAACTTGGGCTATCCTATAAATACTGAAAAGCGAGAAGGTGGTTTATTTATAGACCTGCAAGGAAATCGTGCTTATTATAGTTCTCAGATAGATTTTGAAAAAAAGGATAGCACTGACGCAGCTGGAGATATCTATTACTTTGATCTTCCGGAGATCCATAAGCCAAAACTCATCACCTATATAAAGGTAGAGGTGCGAGATGCAAAATCAGGAGGACTCATAAATTCTAAAGCAGAAATAAAGTCTCTTACAGAAGCTGTCGGATATGATAGGACTATAAATATTAACGGTGTCTTACTCACTACCATCCAACCCGGTGACTATGCCCTGACTATAAGCAAGAAAGGATACCTCTTCCATTCTGAAAATATTCAGCTAGACAAAAGTGCAACCTTTGCGGACCCTTTTATTTTTAAGGTCAACTTACAGCCTATACCGAAAGTGCTTACAGAAACAGTAAAAGAGCCAGCACCAATAGTACTGAACAATATCTTTTTTGCCACTGGGTCTGCAGAACTGCTGCCTTCTTCTGATGGAGAAATCAATAAATTGATACAGCTGCTACAAGCCATTACAAAATTAAATATCAAGATACTCGGTCATACTGATAATGTCGGCTCAGAACAATCTAACCTTAACTTATCCACAGCAAGAGCTAAAGCCGTCAGAGATAGAATCACTCTTTCTGGAATCTCTGCAAATAGAATCCAATATGAGGGCAAAGGAGAATCAGCACCTATAGCTGATAACGAGACTGAAAGTGGCAGACAGAAAAATAGAAGAACCGAGTTTATCCTCATAGAATAAAACACATAACAAATTGGGAAGGAGAAGAAGACCGAAGAAAATTGCTCAGAATGTAAGCATCACAGGAATAGCTGATAAAGGGCAAGCTGTAGGTAGAGATGAAGAAGGTATGGTGTACTTTGTACTTGGTGCTGTACCCGGTGATGTCGTAGATGTATGGGTCAAGAAAAAGAAGAATAGCTTCAAGGTAGGTGTCGTAGAAAACTACATCTCCTACTCTGAAGAAAGAGTAGAAGCCTTCTGTAGTCACTTCGGAAATTGTGGAGGCTGCAAGTGGCAGTACCTAGACTATGATTCCCAACTGAAATACAAAGAGAACGCTGTTATTGCAGCATTCGAGAGAATAGGACATCTGGACATAAAAGAAAAAAGAAAAATCTTAGGCTGCAAGAAGACACAGCAGTATAGAAATAAAATGGAATACAGCTTCTCTAACCGAAGATGGGTACCACAAGAAGAGCTAGATACAGGAGAGGAAGTAAACTTTGGTCCTGCTACGGGCTTCCACAAAGCTGGGGCATTCAACATGGTAGTGCAGATAGAGAAATGTTATCTCCAAGATAATCTCTCTAATGAAATTAGAAATTTTGTCCACGATCTAGCAATGAAAGAAGATTGGAGCTTTTATAACCCAAGAGAACATAAAGGCCTCCTCAGAAATCTCATGATCCGTAATACTACTCTGGGAGAATGGATGGTCGTCATGATCTTTGGAGAGGATGAACCTGATAATATAGCGACCTGTATGGAAGCCATCACTACACAGTTTCCTGACCTCACTTCAGTCTACTATGTGCTGAACAAAAAAATGAATGACAGCACTCATGATCTTCCTTTCGTACCTTATAAAGGAGAAAAAACTATCGTCGAACAGCTAGGTCACATCAAATACAAAATAGGTCCCAAATCTTTCTTCCAGACGAATACCTACCAAGCCAATCTTCTCTATGATCAAATCGTAGAGCTTGCGGATCTCAAAGGAGATGAACTCGTCTACGATCTATATACTGGACTCGGTAGTATCGCTCTATACATCGCAGATAAATGTGCCAAAGTCGTCGGCATAGAAGAAGTGGCACCTGCAATAGATGATGCGAATTACAATAAAGAACTCAATGATGTCCATAATGCAGAATTCGAAGTAGGAGACTGTAAGGAAATATTCACTTCAGACTTTGTATCCAAGTATGGCCAACCTGATCTTATTATAGTAGATCCTCCAAGAGCAGGCTTGCATAAAGACGTCACTGCTATGCTATCGAATACTGGTGTAGACAAGATAATTTATGTCTCATGTAATCCTTCTACCCAAGCCAGAGACATCTCTCTGCTTCATGAAAAGTATGAAGTAGAACTTATCCAACCAGTGGATATGTTTCCGCATACCCATCATATTGAGAATATAGCTGTTCTGAAAAAGAGATAAGCCTTAAATTTGCGGTATGAAAGATGAAATGAAGGAGTCAGAGAAGCTCCTGGTCATAGAAAACGAAATGAAAAAATACAATAGACTCTTGTCTATTGCTGCTGATAAAATCCTGGCAAGTAATGCCTCTGCCTACCCTATCTTTGTAGTCGCTAAGCAACCAGTAGCTTTAGGTATAAGTCTTGTGGATAGAGAAAAAGTAAATTCCAACTGGTCCATTAATGCCTCTAGTCTTGAAGAATTCATTTCTGGCAAGCTCATCTTTGAAGAGAAGGCTCCAGAATTCAAGAAGACCTATAAAGATCCCAAGCAGTTCTTATGCCTTTTTGTATTAAGTGATCTGGGCGCTCAGTTCCTATTTATTCCGAGAGGAAATATTACGTCGTAACTGTCGCTTCCTGAGGGACGAAAATCATTTCGTCATAAGGAATTACTGTATCATAACCCTTGCCCTTAAAGTAAGCTTTTACCCCTTCTTCCCCTATACTAGAGGCTGCAAGGATAAAATCACCTCCCCAAGCACCAAGAGATTTGATGCCACCGTCAAAGTTTTCAAAACCTAATTGCTTGGTGATTCTCTCTATGCCTACATGCTCACTCACTGCAGCTTCGTGGGCATCGATAAGCTCTATGAACTTAGACAGATCATTACAAGACAAGATGCTTTCTGTAAGCTTGGTTTGTTTCTTGACCAGGGTCTTCTTTTGCTTTGCCTTCTTAAAGTAGTGCTCTACGGCAGTCTTTGAAGATTGCTTTTTATTGAGATAAACGAAGTACAATTGGTTTCTGAAACTAGGTTCGAAATCTATCTCTGTATAATTTACAGTGTCATCAGAGATCTGATAAGTGATCGGCAGCTCTGCACCAGCACAGGCTACATCATAACCAGAGCCATTAAAGCATTTGAAATTAAGGAGTAGTGGATTGACATCTGCCCACTGCGCAACCATATAGGTCAGAGAGGAACTAGAACCTAGGCCCCAGTCTTTATCGAATTCCAGATAAGTTTTGACATCAAAACCATTCCATTTAGAGAGAAACTCAGAATTCAATCTTACCGCACCCTTAAGTAGGTTCTTAAGGTATTCTGCTTTCTTTTCATCTGTGGTTTTCACCGCAGAGAAGTCGTATAGAGAAATCTGAGCAGTAAACCACTCCTCACTATTTATATCATAACTTTTCCAGTAGAGATCAGATTTTCGGGTCTGCTTGACCTGCATTCTTTGACCGAATCTAGTAGGGATAGCCAAGGCTAGGGCACCGTCCAGTACGCCGTATTCTGAAGTCAATAATAGTTTGCCGTGCCCGTAATAAGCTCCTATGACTACTTAGTTTAAGTTGGTGAATGCGGTAATGGAATTAACGAAAGTAAGATTCTGGCTACAATAAGAGAAATTATATAAGTCTTTTTTTAATATCAAAGCTACCAATGGTAGGGTAAGCCCTGTATTTTGGGGATTAGGTAGTTCGCAATCCTAGGATGTAGTCCTTGACAGCACTGAAGGATACGATCTCATTGGCAAAATGTTCTATGGCTGCAACTTCCTCATCCTTAGTGGCTTTGAGCTGAGCTAAGATGTTTTGGAGGTGCATTTTCATATGTCCTTGTTGTATCCCTGTAGTAACTAAAGATCTCAGAGCAGAAAAATTTTGTGCCAGTCCTGTAGTCGCAATTATTCTCATCAATTCTTCCGCAGAGGGATGTTCGAGCAGTTCTAATGATCGTTTTGCTATGGGATGTAAGGAAGTCAAGCCTCCTACAGTACCTACTGCAAGTGGGAGATCTAACCAAAACTTAAACTGACCATTTTCAATACTGCAATGAGATAAACTAGAATATGTTCCGCTTCTAGAGGCATAGGTATGTCCGCAAGCCTCTATGGCTCTAAAGTCATTACCCGTAGCAATAACTACGGAATCTATCCCATTAAATATGCCCTTATTATGCGTCGTCGCTCTATAAGGATCTATCTCTGCTACTCGGATAGCCATATGGAATTTCCTAGCAAAGTCCTCTGCCGATAGGCCATTCGGAAACTTGCCTAGCTCTGCAATGGGGCATTCTACCCAGGCTCTCACAAGACATTCTGGAGTATAGTTGGATAGGATACTCATGATAATCTCTAGCTTCCTTTCTTCCTCCGTAAAATGTTCTGAAGCATTAAAGAACTTGAGCAGTGAAGTAGAAAACTGCTCTAGACAAGTGTTAATAAAATTAGCACCCATCGAGTCACAGGTCTCAAAAGTGGCTTTGAGCTGATAGAGATGAGGTTCTGTCTCCGTAAAATCAACTAAGTCGATATCCATGATACCACCCCCTCTTTTGATCATATTCCGAGTGATACTAAAGCACTCTTCTATGAGTACCTTTTTGATTTCTGGAAAATGGTATTTCAGTTTAGCTTTATCTCCTTTCCATACAAAAGAGACTTGGCCGAGCTTTTTAGTGGATATAATTTCTGTTTTGAAGCCGCCTCTACTCATCCAAAACTTAGCCGCTGCCGAAGCCGCCGCGACGACAGAGCTTTCTTCGATGACCATAGGGACACAGTAGGGTTTGTCATCGATAATGAAATTAGGAGCTACACCAAAGGGCATGGGAAAGTTACTGATGGTATTCTCGCTGAAATTATCTAGAATCTTCTGCTGCTCTTCATTAGAGTGCCAGTAGCTCATCAGTTCAGACATTACCTTATCTGGCTCTTTATAGAAATTCTGGACTATCCATTTGATTTTTCCTCTTTTGGATAGCTTAGAAAAGCCGCTGATCGTCTTCTGCTCGTTTTTCATTACTGCACTAAGTTAAGTCTTCACTTTTAATAATGCATGCGACATTTGCATCCCTTCTATTTCTAATTCTGCAAAAGCTTTAAGTTTGTCATAATCCATTGCATACTTAAGAAAAGCAGACGCTTGAGCATAGATAGACGGCATCGGGCAGCGATTGATGAAATAGTAGCCATCTAGGAAGCCCTTTATGCCTCCTGAGAAAACAACCTTTTTACACTGGATCTTGGCCGATTGAAGTTGGTACATATCCGTGATGTAACCCAACATCTCCTCGCAAGTATGTCCAAGTCTGAGCACTGGCTTAAAACTTTCTGCTCTCTGAGCATCTGACCGTAGAAGTTCTAACTTAGAAAAATTAGTCCCTCCATAACCCGCTAGGTCTATTGCTTCAATAGGTAATTTCAAGAGGGCTTCTATACTTTCTCTTCCGAAACCCTGACCGACCTCCTTGACCATAACTGGATAAGAGGCCTGCTCTAGCAACTTCTGTACGGTCGTTATTGGTGCTACTTTGATTCTATCTCCTTCGGGCTGCATCCATTCTTGCAGCGGATTGATATGAATGATGAGACCGTCCGCAGAGAGCTTCTCTATCAGCCTATCTATGACGGCTAGTTCATTGGTTTTTATAAGTTCTTCTATCTGCGCTATCCCGAGGTTTATCATGAGTGGACTATCAGGCATCAGATGCTTGACATCAAATTCTGACAATCTTTTATCCTCGTACAGTAATTGTCTACAAGATCCTAGACCCATACCTAGACCATATTCACCACATAGTCTTGCGAGGTTATGATTGATGGTATTGGCCTTTTCGGTCCCGCCGGTCATGCTTGAGATCCATAAGGGATGCCTCATCGTCTTACCAGCTATCTCTATGCTCAGATCGAGATCTTCTACGGTATGTCCATTCAGCATCGGTTCGTAAGAAAATCTTCTGTCTCCCTCTACAATGGACATACTAGATTCCAAAGCCATAGCTATATGGTCTTTCTTCCTCTCTGCCGCCTGCTGATCTGCTTCTTTCTTTAAGTTCTTAGACACTGTTATTATCGTAGTTCTGCTCTAATTAACACAATTATATGATACTCCAAATACTAAATAGATAAGCGAATCACGTTTTTAGCAAAGTAGGCCTTAAAATACTTGATTTTTAGCCTATCGTTCAGCTAATTTGCAATTCCAACCCCTTCATCTTTTCTATAAACTATATTCCTATGAAGCTATCACATATTCTAACACTAAGTCTGAATCTATTGTTCTGCTCTATTCTGATAAGTCAGACTCCAGAAACTGTAGAAAAATATAATGAAGCGGTCTCAGCAGCAAAAACCAAAGATTACAAAAAAGCCATCGGGCTCTATTCTGCCGCTTTAGCTTTAGATCCACTATATCCACAAGCCTACTACAGCAGAGGACTCTCTAAAATGCAGATGAAAGACCTGCCAGGAGCTGCTAAAGATTTTAAGAAGTGTATAAAGTTAGATGCTGAAAATGCTAAAGCACATTACTATGCAGGATACTGCCTGATGAAGATGGAACAAAATGAAGAAGCGATCAAAAGTTTCTCGAGAGCTCTATCTAAAGACCCTAGCCTGAGTAAAGTGTATTACTACAGAGCTAAAATCCAAATGCAAGATGAAAACTATGATAGAGCTATCAAAGATTTTCAAGATGCTATAGCCAAAGAAGGTGCAGATGAAAAAACCTACTATCAGCTAGGAGTATGCTATCTAAAAACGGATAAGGCAGAGCTGGCTAAGCAATCCTTCGGCCTGGCCCTAAAAAATGATGAAGCGTATAAGCCTGCACTGGTAGAAAAAATGAAACTAGAGTATAAGGGCAAAGTCTATGATAAAGCCATAGCACTCGCAGACAAATTATTGGCCATAGACGGCGCCCATGAAAAAGGCCTCTACTATAAAGCTATGAGTCAATTAAAGTCTGAGAAGCTGGATGCGTCTTATGCTACTTTTAATCTCATAGCAGCCTCAGATCCGACCAACAAAAATGCTCTAAAAAACAAAGCCAATATCAGCCTACGTAAAAAAGATTATGAAGCTTCTGTCATAGACCATACTGCGCTTATAACCGTGGACACGGATGCTAAGAATTATTACAACAGAGCTCTTTCCTACATGCAGCTAGAAAAATGGAACGAAGCTCTCGCGGATCTCAGTCACGTCATCAAAGCTCAACCGGATTACGCAGAGGCGTTCTACAATAGATCTAATGTACAGTTGCAACTAGAACAAAGTGATAAGGCCTGCGCTGATATGCGTAAAGCTGGACAACTAGGTTATGCAAATGCGATTAATTACATCCCTGCGCTTTGTGGGGGATAGGGTGGCTTAGATGCTTTCTACTATCTTATGTGCGATGATCTTGGTACAAGATTTTGTGGTATCACTTTGGTCTTTGACTCGAAGTATAATCTCCTTATTCTTGGCTTTCCAATTGACTGCATCTAGCTGTTCGAATTTATAATTACTATCAGATAGGATCTCATCTATCATTACATCCGCACAGGGTGCACAGTAAACATTAATCTCTTGGTATATACAGATATCATCTTGGAATATGCACATGATATCTAGTGGCCGATACTCATTTTGATGCAAAATAATAAGTGTATCCGAGCGATATCTTAATTGATAAGAATCTTCACTTTTATAGTTCATATTGTAGTTAAACTCATTCCTAGCCGTTCTGAAGGAATCACCGACCACTAAGGCACTGTTCAATGATTTAAAACAAGAGCTTGCAGTAAATACAAATACTGAAACAATGAAATATAATAAGTAACGTAATCTCATGTAGTCTTACATCTTATGTTCGCAAGATATGGATTTTGCTAAAACTAGAGCTATAAAAAGCAGAAACTAACTGTACTAGCACTTTACAAACCACATCTCAGGTCTTCATATTCATTTCGCATTTACCTTTGCAGTATTAGGACTCTCTGTGCGCAACGTTATATAGAAATGAAAAAATAATGCACCGTCGGTCGCTACCGTTTCAACTCATCCCCAGCCCTTCTCTTACAAAGAGAAGGGAGTTTTTTACTCCAAATTATACCCTCTCGTCTCAGGAGATTTTGGGGTGAGTCAAAATAAAAAAATAATGCGCCGTCGGTCGCTACCGACTCAACTCATCCCCAGCCCTTCTCTTACAAAGAGAAGGGAGTCACCTACTCCTACTTAATACCTTTTCCCTTTGAGATTATTACTCTTCAATTGCAACTCTAAATTAACCCTTACAGCTTTGAAATCATTTAGAACTTCTTCGTTTGTAAACCTCACTACCTTCAGGCCATAACTGTTAATTATCTCATCTCTTTCTTTGTCTACTGACATCTGATATTTATGATATCCTCCATCTATTTCTACAACTAGTTTCTTTTCATGACAATAAAAATCTACGATGAAGTACTTAGATGCTTTTGAGTCATACTTATATTCAATTATAAATTGTCTTGTAAATTTAAATCCATGAAGTCTTCTATTTCTTACTGCATTCCAAAATATTTTTTCGGCATCAGTCTGGTTCTTTCTTAAATCTCTTGCAAACTCCTTTACAACTGGGTACTTCATAGTTGTCGATTATTTTCTTTCAATCTACTGAATAGTTTGGATAATTTCATCCTCACTGTTTTCAACTCATCCCCCAACCTTTACAAAGAGAAGGGAGTTTATTACTCCAAATTATACCCTCTCTTCCAAGAGATTTTGGGCGAATCAAAATAAAAAAATAATGCGCCGCCCGTCGCTACCGACTCAACTCATCCCCAGCCCTTCTCTTACAAAGAGAAGGGAGTTTTTTACTCCAAATTATACCCTCTCTTCTCAGGAGATTTTGGGGTGAGTCGAAATAAAAAATAATGCGCCGCCCGTCGCTACGGGCCTAGTAGCGTTCATCGCTGACATATGGCAGTCGTTCCATCTTATCTACTTCCATACTTGGAAAATCAAAGTCATCGACGATCTTACCGGTGATGAGATAGCAGCCCTTGCCACGGAAAGGATATCTCGCGAGACTCGGTGGAAAATGAGTGGTATCAAAAAACTGTCCGTCTACATCTATCCAAGTGCCAAAATTCATCAGCTTACGATTAGAGGTCGTGACATTCTTACGTGTGATAAAATAGCCGACCATACGTACACGTCTACCAATCTGTGCCTTGAGATGTTTCACCAATACATCTCCTCTAAAATCTGTCTGCAATAAATCAAAAGGAGAGGATAAGGGAAATCCTAATAACTCCATCTCATCGAAGGCTTGCTCATGTTGCAACTCCGCCAGGACAGGTAAGTCATAATCCTCAGACTCTATACCGAAGAGATGACCGCTGCCATTATGTTTAACCTCAGGATTATGAACGGCATTCTTCTCCCACATCAATTCGTACTTATTCATACCACTGAATCGGAAAGCCCCGATACGTATGAGTAACTCCAACTGATCTTTTTTGATATCTACTCGACTTACAAAATCTTGCATACTAGTATAAGCCCCATTATCTGTTCGATCATTGATGATTTGGGTGGCGACCTTCTTTTCTAGAGAAGAGATATGTATAAAACCAATATAGATCTCGTCCCCATAGATATTGGTAAGATAAGTACTGTGATTAATACAAGGGGCCTCTACCTTAGCACCACACATCCGAGCTTCGTGTACGTAGATTTCCGTAGAATAAAATCCTCCAAAATTATTAATCACGGCGACCATAAACTCCTTAGGAAAATAAGTCTTCAGATAGAGACTCTGGAAAGACTCCACGGCAAAGCTCGCCGAATGGGCCTTACAAAAAGAATAACCGCTAAAGCTTTCTACCTGCCGCCATACTTCTAAGGTCAACGCATCAGGGTAGCCCCGCTCTCTACAATTCCGAAAGTACTTGGCTTCGAGCTCTCGGAAAGTATCAGAGGATTTTTTCTTGCCTGACATAATACGTCGCAGCACATCTGACTCATCTAGATCTAGTCCTGCAAAGTGATGCACGATTTTCATCACATCTTCCTGATAGACCATCACACCATAGGTTTCACCCAGATGCTCTTCGAAGATAGGATGGATATACGTAAACGATTCTGGATGATGAAAGCGATGGATATACTCTCGCATCATTCCCGACTTTGCCACTCCTGGTCTAATGATAGAACTGGCCGCTACCAATGAGGTATAATTATCACAGCGCAACTTAGTCAGCAAGCCTCTCATGGCAGGAGATTCTATATAGAAACAACCGATGCAGTGACCCGCTTTCAGTTTTTGTTTGACTT
The DNA here is from genome assembly GCA_937921825.1 of uncultured Saprospiraceae bacterium. Taxonomy (GTDB): domain Bacteria; phylum Bacteroidota; class Bacteroidia; order Chitinophagales; family Saprospiraceae; genus RFSX01. The sequence goes on along the minus strand of CAKZVK010000059.1, from coordinate 22,828 downwards.
TGAGATCTTGCTTTATAGATTCTACATTATGGATATCTACTGCCTTACCTTGATTCTGAGCAATAAGTTTGACGGAGTCTTTGATGTGGCCGAGCCCTCGCTGAGATAGAATATCATATTTATGAAAGTGCAAATCTTCAGCACCATACATATCGAAATGCGTAACGGCAAAGCCCTTCGGCATCATCTGCAGGGAAGTATGATAACTGAGGGGTTGCTCACTGATCAAAATGCCCCCTGCATGGATAGACAAGTGATTGGGGAAACCTTCTATCAGCTTACCATACTTGAAGATATGCTTAGCAAAGGGATGATGCCTCTCTGTGGCATGAGGTTCTCTGACGATGACATCGATATCTGCCTTCGGTAGACCTAAGACCTTACCGAGCTCGCGGATAATTGATTTTCCTTTGAAAGTATTATAGGTCGCCAGCAGAGCCGTATGTTCCTTACCATAACGCTTAAAGATATAGTCGGTTACATCATCCCGTTCATCCCAAGAAAAATCTATATCAAAATCTGGTGGCGATGTCCGATGTGGATTTATAAATCTTTCGAAATATAGATCGAGGTCCATCGGATCTACATCAGTGATATAGATATTAAAGGCGACAATAGAGTTTGCTCCACTACCCCGCCCGACATGATGGTAGCCTGCCGTCTGTGCATAACGGATGATATCCCAGGTAATAAGAAAGTACGCTGCAAAACCTAACTTATTTATCACCTCCAGTTCTTTCAGTGTTCGCTCCATCGCTTTTCTATCACGGTCTCCATAGCGACGGATACAACCATTAATCGCCAACTTAGTGAGCAACTTCATATCCCCTTCTTTACTCCCCGTAAAGGTCTGCCGATTATTCAGTGACGTATTATGTAGTTCTATCTCACAGCTATCGACTAACTGTTTAGTATTCTCCAGTATCTTAGGATAGTTCTGGAAGATTTGTTCTAACTGATTAGGACTGTATACTTTTTCAGAACCTTTAGCACAGTGCTGGGGATCAAGCTTACCCAAGACAATATTCATATCTATACAACGTAATAGTTTATGTGCCTTAAAGCCTGTATCATCAATAAAAGTAATCGGCGCAAAGACAACTAACTTCTCCTGATGATCTTTTAGATAAGAGGTAAAAAGATGATTCACTTCCCCAGGCCGTACGCCTATAAATTCATTGGCTCTCAAATCTGCAATCGGCTTAGGGAGCTTACGATAGATAACATAGGCATGCTGAAAGGCCGGTGCTTCTGCAGGTACGGGTTCGTTAGCAATAGAATGTTGTGTCAGCCAGTCATTCAGTTCTTTCCATCCTTCTTTATTCTTCGCGATACCGACAAAGGCAAACTTAGAATCTTTGATGCTGAAGACAGTGACAGGATTTTCTTCAGTCGTATTACGCTGGGCCGTTCTGAATTCTATCCCAAGCAAGGGTTTGATATTTTTCTGCTTACAGGCACGGATAAACTGGTAGGCACAAGAAGTGTTATTGATATCGCTGAGTACGAGGGAGGTCAGGCCTTGTGCGGCAGCTGCTTCTACGAGTCCATCGGGAGAGAGGGTACCGTACTTAAAGGAATAATATGTGTGGGAATTTAGGTGCAATTCTTTTTTAGTGCATAGTGGTTAGTTAATAGTGCATAGTTAATAGTGCATAGTTTTTTTAGTGCATAGTGAGTTATGAGTTATTAGATATAAGTGATGAGATATGAGTTATTAGTTAGTTAAGAGTGCATAGTTTTTTTAGTGCATAGTGAGTTATGAGTTATTAGATATAAGTGATGAGATATGAGTTATTAGTTAGTTAAGAGTGCATAGTTTTTTTAGTGCATAGTGAGTGATGAGTTATTAGTTATCAGATATGAGTTATTAGTTAGTTAAGAGTGCATAGTGAGTGATGAGTTATTAGATATAAGTGATAGTTATAGTTATGGGTCGATGAGGGGGTCGTGGTTTCACGGTTCTATTATTTATGTTATTAAGTATGACTTGAAAGTAGCCTAGAATAAGACTATGTTGATATTTTCGACATATAATTGCCGATATATCAGTCAAATATGAGATATAGGGAGGAGAAAAGCAAGGGATGTGGAAAAGTTTAGCCCGTAAGCTTAGTGTCTATAACCAATCTGCTCTTCAGGAAATAAAGAATTACTAACTACTCATCATGAAAAGCGTCTACCCTATCTGCATTCTGCTTGCTTTAATATTTAGTAGACATGTAGTCTCTGCACAAGTAGCCACCGCAGTTCCTCTAACTCCCATCTACGAAGACTACAGTCTGGAAGATGCAATCGTAGATCAAAATGGAGCTTTTATCATACATGATTACAGAGAGAGTCATATTTCTATAAACGAAGGACTCAGCTGGGATACAATTGTTCCTCCTAATAACATAAGAGCTAACGAGAACCGCTTTGTAAGATTATCAGATGGGAGTTATTTATTTTCCACTGCCTCTTGGGATTTGGGAACCGTATGGACCTACTCTAATAATGTGTGGACACCACTAGAAATAGGAGGCGATACAATATATAATATTAAACATACCACTTCTTATGAAAATGATTTCTACCTAATTAGCGATCAGAGAATAATAAAATACAATAGTACTGACCAGCAAATACATGAACTCGATGCTCTCAGTGATGCCTGTGAAGACTGCAGAAGTATTAAGGTTACAAAAAATCGCTTCTTCTTAGAACAAAGACATAGAGACTATGAAATCTTCGACAGAGAGCAAAACTTTATTACAGATGCCTATCTAGATGATTTTCTTGTTACTGAAGATGATCGTATCGTAATCTTCGGCACACAATACAATCCTATCTCCACGGAAAGTTTTACCACTATAAGTATCAGTGAAGACGATGGACTATCCTTCGAAAAAATATTAGAACTAGACAATGCAATCAGTAGATTCGAAACTATAAGTAACAACAAACTCTACTTTAGATATCTTAGATACAAATCAGAGGCCTGGTCTAATGGACACATACAATCACGGATAGGTTCATTAGACCTAGATAGTTATGAGCTGGCGACTATCTATGACGGCACTAATGAATACTCAAATAATAAATTATACTCAGACAATAAAAACATCTATCACAACATAGGTGCAGCCATAATCAAATACGAAGGAGGAGATTTTGAAAAACGAAAAATTATAAAAGGTCATAATGAACAGATTACCAAAATAGAAAAACTAAGAAGAGCTAAAACTGGAGAGCTGTATGCCATGACGCCTACTTTTCTTTATCGCAGTCTAGATGAAGGACAATCCTGGGCTATGGTCTTAGACCATTTTACTACTATAGATTTTGACCTAGATACTAGTGGTCACCTACATATCATCTCAAATGACAGATTATATAAATCTGAAGACAAGGGAGAGAATTTTGAAAGAATTTCTCTAACGACAGAAAGAACTTTTATAGACACAATGCAAATAGACTTTCCAAACACCATTGTCATTTATAGAAACAATACTATTCTTATCAATGGTAAAAGTGATACTAATTTTAATACAACTAGTGATCTAGGTTGTGCTGATTGCTGGTTATACTATCCCTTTGCCTCTTACACAAAACCAGCAACTTCCAATTCATGGCGATTATCCTCTTATCTTATCGATCCAGAATTTTATAAAATATTTCCTTACGAACTGTTCTCAATAGGTCTTAATCATGCCTTATGGTCGCAGGACGTTATCAAGACCAAAAGCTATACAGTATCTACTCATTATAATTCTTTTACTGCTGGTGGTCGTACACCGATAAGGTTTCCAATAGGCGACGAATTTGGCTTTAATCTTAATGGCCAACTTATTCATAGAGAGAAAACAGAAACTAGATATTCTGAAAACTTTGGTTACAATTATGCACCTATGACCATGGCACCTGGAGGTAATATATTTCCTTCTGCAGATTCATCTAGTTTCTTCGTCATAGGAGATGAAGAGTTTCATTTTCTTAAAGACGTTGATTCCCAGTTTCAAAAAATCCATCTAATAGATATAAACAAAAACGAACAAATCGTCGCAAACAGGCACCAAAAAATATATACCGATGGAATACACCAGTATTTGATAAACGGTGGTATGATGTACAATATAGATCCTATCCGCTGTTATGAAACGACACTTTCAGGTCAGTTCTTTTTTGACAAAAACAAAAATTGTATAAATGATACCGAATCAAAAATTACTGCTGATGACTCACTAAGAATAGTAGGAGAAAATTATGAGTTCAACCTAAAAATAGAAAGAGGAGAGTACGAAATCTCTTTGCCACCTGGCCAATGGATATTGCAGCCCCTACTTGCCCATCCATATGTAACGACGTGCGAGACAGAAGTAACTGTCGATATCGTCAATCCTCAAAACTTAGTCATAGACTTTGCTATTCAGTCTGACATGGACTGTTCACCTCAATCGAATACCGTCATAGAGATGGACATTTGTGATGGAGATAGTTTTGAAGGTTATCATGATTCAGGTAGTTATAGTGATACTTTTCTTAGTTCTGCTGGATGTGATTCTACAAGACAATTAGTATTGCATGTTTATCCTACCTATGATACGCTAATCAGTATTTATTTATGTGATGGAGATAGTTTCGAAGGAACTACCTATGACTACTACTTTGATGATAATGACCCCTGGGCTCCTAATGTTATTGACCTTAGACCAAAAGTCTCTCAAACGATTACAGGTTGTGACTCTATCGTTACTTATCGAGTGCATGTAATACACCAAATAACTTCAAGACTAGAATACAAGACAATCTGTGCAGGAGAGATGTATCAAGGTTTTTCAGAAAGTGGTTCTTATTATTATAATGACAACTACACTGGATGTGTAGAGCTACAGCTAGAAGTCAAGGCGCCCTACTTGCTCGAAGAAGAAATATTCATTTGCAATGGAGAATCCTATAATGGTTATAGCCAAACAGGCACATATGAGGATATACTACAGGATGATGATGGTTGTGACTACACTAGAATATTAGACTTACACGTCTCTGACGCCAAAATAAATTTAGCAGCAAAAACCATTTGCGAAGGAGAAGAATATCTTGGCTATAAAGAAACCGGCACCTTCAGAGATACTTTTCCTCTTAGTAGCAGCTGTGACTCTATAAGAATTTTAGAGTTGACAGTAAATGGAGCTTACATCCGTCAGCTCAATAGAGAAATATGTGAAGGTGAGGATTATCAAGGCCTTACAGAAACTGGTGTCTATCTTGACACTATAACAACTAGTGGCTGTGGATATATACATGAGATTTCACTTAAGGTTAATAGGAGTAGCTATGGAGAACAAGATATTACGATCTGTCAAGGAGAAGAGTATCTGGGATATACAAGCTCTGAAACATTTCAGCATCCTTATTTCCGTAACACTAACAGTGTGGGTTGCGATTCGTTTCTTATTATCAACCTCACTGTCACGCCTGCAATTTCTAACTCTATAGATATAGAAATATGCGAAGACGAAATCTATAATGGATATAATGTTAGTGGCTACTACTTAGATACTCTACAAACAATTCATAGTTGTGACTCGATTGTAAGTCTAAATCTAACCGTACTTGAAAACAAAGAAGTAGAATTGCTACATTCGATTTGCAAAGGGGAAATTTTTGAATCCTATAACACTGCAGGAATTTATCAAGACTTATACATTTCTTCTAACGGTTGTGATTCCATCCGCACTCTAATCTTAGAAGTAGAAGAATCTATAACAAATATTATTGCTGCAGAAATCTGCTTTGGCGATAGCCTAGAAGGTTACTCAACAAGTGGAACCTATGAAGACCTATATACAAGCACAATCGGTTGCGATTCGCTGAGAATATTAGAACTAACAGTACAACCTATACAAGAGGAAGAATTATACGTAGAAGTTTGTGCTGGTGAAAGCTACGAGGATTACTCCATTACTGGACAATATATAGATCTCCTTAAGACCGAAGAAGGTTGTGACTCTACTCGAATATTAAATTTAGATGTACTACCTGTCTCAGAAAGCTATGAAGAAATCGCACTCTGTCTAGGAGAAGAATACAATGGTGTGACTACACCTGGTCTATATACTCAAAACTATATCAATCATCATGGTTGCGATTCTATAGCGCATACCAGTATAGTAAGAATAGACAGAAAGGATCCTATCTGTGCACTACAGTACGATAGAGCAATTAAATATTTTGCTGATACTGATTTCTTAGAACTTTATCCTAATCCGGTAGAAAACTACCTGAAGCTTACGGTAGCTAAAGAGAGTCGACTCCCTGCAGAATTCAAACTATACTCTATAGAAAAACGACTCTATACAAGACAATCCATAATAACCACTGAGACAGAGATAGATATCAGTGGCCATCCTTCTGGGCTCTATATCGCCGTATTAAAAAATGGCAACAACAGTTATATGCAGAAAGTGGTGAAGCTTTGATAAGTTGATAGACCACTAGGACACCAAAACTACCTGAAAGGTTATACCCTATGCTGACCGATAAGAATTTTTCATTCTATAATTAAAGCATGGGATAATACAATGGGTCAGAATAGCTATCTATAGAATTGTATAGTTATGTAAGGAAGAACACATAGTCGATTGCAAAGACTAGCCGTACGCTAGGATAAATAGACTATTATCCATACCTTAATAACATCCAACGCTATGGGCTAACTGGCCATGCGAATATTTTCTTATCTACCTATAAAGCATCTAGTAAACAATTCCATTCTTATGAACAAGTTTCTTACGCTTATTATTCTAGCTCTAACACTGCTGTCGCAAGTAGCTGCACAAGAAGATATTCCTGTAGATTTCGAATATTTAGACCACAGAGAAAGAACATCAAGAGCTGGAGCAACTGCCTTGACTCCCCAAGGGATACTATATGTTAGTCATCATGACAAAGGCGTATCCGTAAATCTGGGGAGTTATGACAATCAGGTGGATGAATTCTATAGCGGCACTTGGGCTAACTCCGAAATATTTCAACTTAATGATACTACTTATCAAGTAATCTTGGATGGCCTCAATGAAGGTGACATCGGCGCACCTGGCTTTGTGGCAGTCACTCTTGCGGGGTCTGAAATTACAGTTGATGATTATACAAATGGTAGAGCAAATATCACTGAGTCAGTTCTAGATGTTATAAATGCAGGAACTAATCAATGGTGGTGTCTCGGATATAAAAAAATATTTCTAGTCAGAGATTCTAGTATATTAAAAGAGGTAGAGCTAGATGAAACCTATGATAAGTTGTTTTATGATGACGAGGATAGAATTCTAATTTTTCAACCTTACAATTCTCAATCAGGTCTTAAATACTTTGATGGTGAGACAGCAGTACCTTGGTGGACACCTCCTAATAAAATCAATGATATTAGATTATTCCGAGGATCTACTTTTGTTCTTTATGATGGAGTACTGTACCAGTATTCAGATAATTTCTTGACTGCAAACAATATCTGGCAAGTACCTGATGACATCAACGACTTTAACCAAATACATATTACAGAAGACTTCGTAACATTTAGTAGTGTAGAAAACGACACCAGTCGTATTATCCAATGTGACTATGATAATAGCTGTCTAACTATTGCAACTGAAGTATCCCCTGATGAAAAAATTACTGCCGTTTATAATCTAGGAGAATCAGAACTACTACTATCTGGAGTGAGTTCTTATACTTTTGCAAGTCAACTATTCTTTAGATACAAGAATCTAAATCTGCCATCGGATTACCAAAAGAGTCAAGTGTCTATAGTAAATGCCGAGCTGACACCTTTGCAATTAGACTCTTTTCCAGAATCCATTATGGGTATCGACACGACCTGGTATTACGAACAAAAATTTGAGTATACGACCACTATCCGAAATGACGGCAGCGAATCTATCTCACTGGCCGATGCCTATTCGGAGTATTACTTTATACCTCCTTTTGGGTATAATTGGTTTTACCTACATAGTGTTTTTGAAAGACCAATAGCACCACAACAGATAGTCGAAAGAAGAGATACCTTTACATTTTTTCCGACAGAGAATTTTGATCTAAAGCTAGGAATACCTGGAGCAGGTCTGCGGTTCAATGAAAGTGCGGACAGAGTTATAGACCTACTTAATCGCTCAGAGGTTGAGGACCTTTCTTTTAATGATGACCTAAAAGTCTACCCCAATCCAAGCTCTGAATATATCACCATAGAAACTGAAAGTTTTATTTCTGCCTTATCGATCTACTCCTCAGATGGCAAACTCATCAGCTACAAGCAAGGAGAATTTCTTGACAAAAAATTAGCAGTACATACTTATAAACCTGGCCTTTACTATGTCCTCATAAAGGAAAAAGGTAATAAGCAAATGCGAGCCACCACATTCATCAAAATATAAAATCGAATGTAATTAGAAGCTTCGGAGTCCTCTTCTGTTAGAACAGATACCCAATAACAAAATCAAGTTCACCTGTTATCGAATCAATCCCTTTCGAAGTTTCTGAGTTATAGATTTCAGGGCCTATCCCTAGTTTGGCATCAAAGTATAAACGGCCTGTAATGGTTGTCTGTCGGCCTATTCCAATCCATACTGAACCCTTTCTAGTCCAGGAAGCTCTTACTCTATTATACGTTTCGTCATGCGTAAATTTCAGATAGGTATAACTACCTGATAGATTATTTCCCTGCTCACCTGCAAGTATTTTTTTCATCATCCTGTAATAGAATCGTGGAGAGAATTCGTAAGTCAGAACGGCTCTCTGAAGTTCAAAGGAAGTCAATTTGATGCTAGGCCGAGCTAGATCCAAGAAATAATTTGAAAAAGACAAAGAGGACCCAATAGTCTGATCAATAGAAAAAGCAGAATTGCCAAGTTTAAACTCGTATCCTACTCGAGGTCTCATCCTGAGGAACCAATAGGTGTCCCCACCATTCAGCTGATCCATAGAGAGCTGAAAGAAGTTATTTCGATTAATTTTTAAGGCAGACTTCCTATCCTGATAGCATTTTATGACAGGACAAAAGTTCTCATCATTAAGATCATGTTTCTTACCGAATACAAAACCATAATTAGATTCCGTAAGCAGGGTGAAGGAATTGCGTACAGTCGAAATTCCTGGTGCGCTAATTTTATTTATATCCAAAAAGACTCCGAAATCAAAATATTCACGTTGTAAGTATCGCTGCTGTGTCCCCCATCCTAAAGTCAGGGCAGTGGCATCCGTACCAGGATCAAATTGGGGGTTGCCAAAATTAAATCCCTGCCCAAGCATTGCAGAAAAATAATGTCCAGAGAAATTATTCGCTTGTTTACCCTCTCTTATCCTCTTAGCCATTTGGTAATAATACCTCGTACCTAGTCCAAAAGAAATATCAGGAATATTTACCCCAAAATTATCAGGGCCTATTTCAAATTCCAAAGACCATGCTTTAGAAAGCTTAAACTCTACAGCTGCGTCAGAACCCAATTTGATAAGGTACTTAGCTTCTCGGTCTCTCAGTAACACCTCATCCTCTGGTGTGATATAGATTATCGAGTCAGGCGCCACTCCAGATTCTTGGCTGTAAAGAGTAACAGCAGTTAGGAAGACTATTAGTAAAGTCGAGAGTCGTTTCATCCTAATTAGAATTTGATAAGGCATTAGTGGAAATGATTGTGATGTCTTCTTTCTTGGATTCTATCTTTGGTTTCTGCCTGGGATTACTAGCTCCCTTTATAGTGACTTTATGTTTGCCTTTGGAAATCTTCTCGTCTATAATTTTACTACAGTTATCAATATCTATATCACAGTCAGAGCAACTCAATTCCAGGCTTTGCTTAGAATCTTCAGGTAACACTAACGTTACTGGAGAGTATTCTGTAGAGATATCATAATCTGTGCTATTCAGTCCACAAGTAACATCAAGATTACCATAAGACAGGTTTAAATTGACTTCTCCGCCTACTCTTATTAGTGATACGTCAGATCTATTTCCTTCTATCTTAACTTTACCACTTGTATCCTCACATTTTACTTTGCCATACTTAGAAGCAATCTTCATATCCCCTTGATTATTCTTTACAGAGGTAACACAAAACTGAGAGTTGGTTTCAAGTTCTTCTATTGATCCTATTATATTCAGTTCCCCAAAGGCATTTTTTACATTCACCTTTGCATATGATGGAAGTGATAATCGCAGTATGGTCTTTAGGTTTGATTTTGGTTTATCTTCAGGGCTCTTGATTCTAAGTGCATTGCTGTAGTACAAGGTATTCCCCTTTTTCTCAAAGGTCACTGTTACTTTATCGAGATCCTCTTGGGCCTGTTCTTGGGTCTTGTATCTAGAAATGACTTCCACAGTAGCTTCTACAGTATTTCTGTCCCATTCTGTCAGGTAGATAAAAGTTCTTTCCCCAGTGATCTGAATCTTATCATCAGCTTTTAATGATAACGCCTTAGTGAAGACCTTAGATTCCTTAAAAGTCTCCTGACTGAATACAGTCGAGACACTAAAAAGGAATAATATGTATAGTAAATTCTTCATTACGAATTTGATATCATTGATCTTAATAAATTGGCTTTGTCTCTTTCCATCTTTGCCATCAACTTGGTACTAGATTCATCGGTACCATAAGTTTCTTGCATTTCTATCAGTTTGGATAAGGCATTATTAATATCCGTCAATTGTTTATTGAATTCATCCAGTTGTTCCTGAGAAAACATGAAGCTATTGTATTCTATGTACTGTAATACTTCGTCAATATTGTCATCGAGCATCATTTTATTCTCTTGCAAGGAAGCCATTTCTACTTCAGACTTATACTGAAAGATGCTCGTCTGATCCTCATTAGAAAAAGACTTTACAAGTATCACCGTAGAAATAAGAAATAAAATAGAGGCTAACAGAATATAAAGACCATTAAGGTTTTTAGGCTGCCGGACTGTAGCTGTATCATCCAGACCTGCCTCTATACCTTCCCACAAATTATCTGGTGCTTTATATTCAGGAAGCTGACTGATACCTTGATCTATGATCAGTGACTCCTCTATAGCCGACCAACTGTCAGGTGCGGTATAGTGCTTACTCTGCAGTAAGCTGATCATTTCATCATATGTTATTTTATGTCTTCCCATTAGACCAAATGTGGCTTTAATAGTTCTTTTAATTTTGTCTTTGCATAGTTCAGCTGTGACTTTGAAGTCCCCACAGAAATATTTAGTGTCTCCGCAATTTCTTTATGGGTAAAGCCTTCTATTTCTGCCATGACAAAGACGGTTCTACTTTTAGCAGGTAGACTTTGTATGGCTTTTTCGATATATCCTACATCTATTTCCTCTTGATATCCAAACTCCGCTACGGCATCAAGCGAGACTCTGTCCTTCTTACTCTTTAGGTAGCGGTAGGCTTTTCTTACTAAAATCTGCTTTATCCAAGCATGGAAGTACTGTGGTTCTTTTAGACTGGCTAGATTCTTAAAAGCATCAATAAAGGCTTCTTGTAACAAATCACTGGCAGCATCAAAGTCTTTAGTAATCCTATACACGATGGTGTAGAGACTATCTTTATAGTTCTCATACAAGGTCCGCTGTGCAAAGCGATCATTTGTAAGACATTTTTCTATGAGTAGCTGTAAGTCCATTCGTTAGTCAAGTAGTAAGAGTAAAGTTAGTAGTGACGATTACTCAAAAACAACGTTGTACATATATAGTGACAAGTACAGACAAAAAGGTTGGAACACAATGAAAAAAAGTTCTAAATCTGCTCAAAAGCTAATAAATACGGGAGGTTTGCAAGAAAAAATAACTTGATCTGAGTTAACCGCCACCGGACTATAGGATATATAAACACCAAAATAGCCCTCTCCAGAAGGCTTTATTCCCCCATTTTGCAAGGTAGCTGTCACTTTTCATTCCCTACATACTTAGTTGTGGTCTGACTCTTGTAATCAGATAATGATATACGCATAACCCCATACGTGAGTATATCTAAAAAATAAATCAAATGAAAACAACTTCCACACTACAACCTGTCGCACTTCCTCATATGCTGCTGACAAAATTATTAGCTACAAGTTGCATTCTACTCTTTTCCTTATTCTGTGCGGGACAGGAGATCTGTAATAACGGCATCGATGATGACGGAGATGCACTGGTAGATATCAATGACTCTGACTGCATCTGTACAAACATTGTCCCACTTACAGATTACCTAGGAAATCCATGCCGTGGGTTAGACTTATTCTTTGAATATCCAGAAGCCAGCTCTTTTCAGTGGTACAAAGATGGCGTCGCTATAGAAGGTGAGACTTCGAGCACACTTAGAGTAACCAGATGGGCACCAACAGGTAATGGTACTTATCAAGTCTATGCTGATACTCCGACAGGTTGTATTGCTTCAGAACCTTACGTGGCAGAAAGAGATGAATATACAACAGAACTAGAGCCTATATACTTTTGTGCGGGAGATACTGTACTAATCGAAATTGAAGGATATTCAAAAGAATTCACACTGACTGGAAGATATGCTTTTAAAACTCTCAATAGTCAAGGCTGCGACAGTACAATTCGTGGCGAAGTAATAATGCTAAACAGTACGTGGAATTCTTTCTCCGAAAACTTATGCAAAGGAAGTACATATACTAGTGCTAGTGGGAATATCACTGCTACAGAAACAGGCACCTATGAAGAAATACTGCAACAAGTCAATGGATGTGATTCAGTGCTTACTTACTACTTAAGTTTTATCGAACATACCATGGATACCGTTAGAATTAACGATACCATCTGTGCGGGCGGTATTTTTCGTTATTATGATTTTATGGCTTCGGAAGCAGGCACCTATGTTACTGAGATATGTGAGACTACTATCATTATTGACTTAGAGGTGGATATATACTCCTGCGAAACCCATTATATAACTGGAAGCATATTCTATGATACAAACAGAAATGGCCTCAAAGATGCAGGTGAAAATGGTATTAACACTATCCCTCTCCATGTAAGTCCAGATAGTAATCTTATCCATCTATCCAACGAAGGTTATTTTTTAGTGTATGCAGAACTCTTCGAAAGTTATGAGATAGGAATAGATTTATCGAATGAACCAATGGGTAAATGGGAAATTACAACGGGACAAGAAAGCTATACTATAGATGAATTCTTCCCCAATCCTTCAAATGAATATAAGGTCAATTTTGGTTTAGTTTTAACTGAAGATGTAAATGCAGGCAACATAACTCACAATCCCTATAACTCTAGATGTAATACAACCGAACAACTTAGGATCCGATACCAGAATCAAGGCGTTGCTATTGCAGGTGATGATTATGTAGAACTAACTTTAGAACTGGATACGTTATTCAATATTATTTCTTCGACACCTGAGCCAGTAAATATTGAAGGAAACAAGTACACTTTTCATTTAGACGAACTAGAGCCATTCGAAAATACTGCCATTCGTTTAGACATAGAAAACCCCAATGAACAACAGACAGGATTTCCGTACGAAAATATTGCGACAGCAACTTTAATAAAAGGAAGCGAAGCTATACTTCTAGATGAAGAAATCTATAGCTCTGAAGTACGCTGCTCATATGACCCTAATGACAAACAAGTTTCGCCAATCGGTATCGGGGATAACAACGAGACAATGCTCGGTCAAGAACTAACCTATACAGTACGATTTCAAAATACAGGCAATGATGTGGCCTACGACGTAAGTATTATTGACTCACTAGATCATAATCTGGACTTAAGTACTTTCGAAGTACTAAATGCCAGCCACGAAATGACGACGACGCTGAATCGCAATGTAGTAGAATTTCTTTTCAAAAATATCTTTCTGCCAGACAGCACCAGTAACGAACCACTAAGTCATGGATATGTCACCTACAGTATAAGTCCAAAAAAAGAGGTACAAGAAAATACCTTGATTACAAACAATGCCGATATCTACTTCGATGCAAATCCACCAATCAGGACAAACACCACAGAAAATCTATTGGTAGAAAATTTTAATACGAGTAGCATTCTTAGCATAGAAGCATTAAGTCTCGATGCAAGCATTATAAACTCAAATGCCGTAGAACTAACCTGGACAGTAGCGTTTGATACTGATAACAAAGAGTTTGGAATAGAGCGAAACTTAGAAAATGGAGAATGGGAGCAGATAGGTAGCATCACTAATAAAGGATACAATAATGATATTCCTTTCTACAGTTTCATAGATTATAAGCCTAATAGTGGTATAAATTATTATAGAATCAAAATCCTCAACCACAACGGTAGTATTAGTTACTCGAATATTAGATCAGTAAAATTCAAGTCCATAGATTCGATTAATATTTTTCCAAATCCGATAACAAAAAATCAAGAACTACAGATTATAAATCCTTCAAGCCACAAAAGGAACCTAACGATAATAAACAAGCTAGGTCAAAAAATTAATCAGATAACAATAGAACCTGGTAGAAATCTATTACCAATAAATCATCTAGATGTAGGCGTTTACTTCTGCATAGTAGAAAGTAGTACCGGAAAGGAAACTCACAAACTTATAGTGAGTAAATAACATAGAGATATAAACCAGAATACCATCTTAAGCAAGTAGCCTAAGATGGTATTTTTCAATATACACTGAACCTATTCTTTACCGCCTTCTAAGGCCTATCTGGCGCCTTATCCAACTTTATAAAATCTGTAATCTGTGATCTAATTAAGTCATTGAGTTGTCCTACTTCTCTTTCTTTGATTGATTTATATTGACTTAGTTGCTCATCTATTTTTATCGTCAGTTCTTCTTTTACTGCGATCATCGAAGCAGTAGGTGGACCATCACTCATCTGTATCAATGAATTCAAATGTGCCAACTTATTAGTCAATCGGATAGGAAAGTTAAGCGGATCTTGTCTACTCTTATTTTGAGTTTGATACAATGTCTTCTCTATTTCGAAAAGTGAAGAATCTAGCTCAGTGATCTTCTGCTTTATTTTTGGGTTATCATGATCTTTCTGAAAAGCCTTCATTTGATTTTTCAGCTTGCGCATTTCTATGATGGCTTCATGTGCTTCGGATACTTTCGCATTCACTTGGGTGATAAATCGATACTGAGATATTAATTCGTCTTGACTATAGGTAACTCTAGGATCTTTTTTGATTTCGAAATTCTGGCTTTGCTTAGTCCCATTTACAGAGAGCTCTACGGAGTAGTTACCTGGCACTACTTTAGGTCCAGCTAGGGATCCCCACCAAAAGACCATGCCCTTGAATTTCTGAGCATCGGCTGTCTGCATATTCCAGTTGAAAGTATTAGCCCCTTGCTTAAGCTCTAAGGTATCTTTCTTCTCTTTAGCCTTATTAGAAAATGAACGTAGAATAGAACCTTGCTTATCTACAAATGAAAGAACGACAGAATCTTTTTTGGCATCTATATCTTTAAGATAATAGTGTACGTTAACGCCTCCAGGATGATTCATGCCTTGTCCCTTGGCCTTCTTATTCTGCTGGCCTTTCATTCTGTATACAGTTCCTGGCTCAAACAAATGATGCTTATCCTCACTTAGTCCTTCTGCCGCTCTGATCACATGCAAGTCATCAAGTATCCAGATGCCCCGGCCTTGTGTAGAAGCAATCAAATCATCATTCTTGATGACGAGATCTGTGATAGGCACTATAGGCAGATTCAGTTGCAGTGGCTTCCATGCTTGGCCATCATTATGAGAGACATACATACCTGTTTCTGTACCAGCATATAATACTCCAGCCTTAAGTGGGTCTACTCTTACTGCTCTTGTAAAATGCTCACTTGGAATCCCATTAGTAATCTTTTTCCAGCTTGCACCATAATTATCTGTCTTATAGATATAGGGCTTAAAATCGCCAGCCTTATAAAGGGTCCCTGCAACATAACAAGAGGCTTCATTATGAGGGTCCGGCTCTATACAATTTATCATCAGCCACTTCGGCATATTAGAAGGTGTGATGTTAGTCCAGTTCTCTCCTCCATCTTTCGTCAGATGAATCAAGCCATCATCAGATCCTACCCATATCAGACCTTCTTTCAGCGGTGATTCCTGGGCTGCAAAAATGGTACAGTAATATTCTACACTGGTATTATCTTGGGTAATGGGTCCACCAGATGATTTCAATTTTTCTGGATCATTTCGAGTGAGATCTGGGCTTATGATTTTCCATGTTTGTCCTTCGTCAGTCGATAGATGCACACGATCTGATACGGTATATAATTTATTAGGATCATGCTTAGAAAAGAAGATCGGAAAATTCCATTGGAAACGATACTTCATACCTTCAGCGCCATGACCCATCGGATTATCTGGCCAGACATTAATAGCTCTGGTCTGCCCCGTCTTATGATCTAGTCGAGTCAGAAATCCATCGTAGCTACCACCATATACGACATCGTTATCTGTCGGATCTATAGCGATATGCGCTGACTCTCCTCCTGCTGTTCGTTCCCAATCTGCTTCGCCTATGGCTCCTCCACTGGTTCTATGTGAGATTCTAATCGTAGAATTATCTTGCTGTGCTGCATAGATACGATAGGGGAAATGGTCATCTGTCGTCACCCTATAAAATTGTGCAGTCGGCTGATTATGATAAGTAGACCAATTGTCCCCACCATCATAACTGACTTGTGCACCTCCATCATCTCCGATAATCATCCGCTCAGAATTATTAGGATCTATCCATAGATCATGATGATCTCCATGTGGGGCTCTGGCACTGGTAAAAGTCTTGCCGCCATCTTTGGATTTCTGATAGTTGACATTTACAACATAGACGACATCCTCATCTTCAGTATCAGCATAGATTCGTGTATAATACCAAGCTCTCTGCCTCAGTGCTCTATCAGAATTTAATTTATTCCAGGTCTTACCAGCATCATCAGACCGATATACCCCACCCTCCTTGTTTTCTATGATCGCCCATACGCGGTCAGAGTTCTGAGGAGAGACAGTCACACCGCTGATGCCCCATACGCCTGTAGGAAGACCCTTATTCTCGGAGATATTCTCCCAGGTCTCCCCACTATCTGTACTCTTCCACAGAGCCGAACCCTCACCACCACTAGACAAGGAGTAAGGTGTTCTTCTGATCTTCCATGTCGTCGCATACAAGATACGTGGGTTATTGGGATCTATAATTAAATCTACTGCTCCCGCACCGGGATTAGCATATAATACTTTTTTCCAGTTGTCACCTCCATCTATCGATTTATAGACACCTCTTTCAGGACCATCCGCAAAGAGATTACCCATGACTGCTGCATAGACAATATTGGGATCATTAGGATTTATTCTGAGTCTAGACACGTGTCTAGATTTATCTAAGCCTTTACTCGTCCAAGTCTTACCAGCATCTACAGATTTCCATATACCATAACCAAAAGAAACATTACCTCTCACGGTCTTCTCACCTCCCCCGACATAGATAACATTATTATCTGATTCTGCGACAGCTATAGATCCTATGGACCCTCCAAAGTAGCCATCAGAAATATTATTCCAAGACTGTCCTCCATCTGTAGTCTTCCATACGCCTCCACCTGTAGATCCAAAGTAGTAGAGATTGGGTTTGCCCGCTACTCCTGTCACAGCACATGAACGTCCACCCCGATAAGGGCCTATGTGACGCCACTTGACTGAAGAGTACACTTCCTCTCCTGAAGCTTTCAGAGTAGTTGCTTTTTGAGTGGTTGCCATAAAAGGGAATGACAGAAAAAATAGAGTAGTAATTAAATATTTCATATCGATAATGCTATTTGTAATTAGAATGCAAAAAGTAGATTGTAATGGATTTCTAATTAATATTCAGTCTCAAATTTTTATAGATTTCATCTCTGACTTGCGATGGGATATCTATTTCGTTTGCTATCGTCTTCCAATGAGAAACGCTTTCAATAACTTCCTCAATAATTTGTTTACACTTTTTAATTCCGAACAGCTCACCGAACTCAACTAAATCCTTCCTATGAAAGTCAGTATATTTTCCGTTTATAGAAGACTGATGAACAGCTGTCCAAGTACCACCTGGTTTATATGAATAGGTTATATCATATGCTGGTGATATTTTCCACATTCCCTTTCTATCCATAAGAAAAGAAAAGTTTTTTACATGATCATCATGGTTCCTCGCAACGACATTAAATATAGCTCTTCTGTATTGTTGCTCAAATTGAGAATAAGGCAATTGTAGTCTTTTCATTGTTCTAAACAAAGTTTCATATGAACTTGCCTTTTGTGTTTTGAAATCAATTCCCACCAATGACCCAAAAGTTTGCATATGCAATTTTTCTCCTTTATCTGACCGATCAAATCGCTTAGTCATAAAATGGTATCTCTCTTTTTCCTTATATAATCGGCTATCTGAAATATCAATTTTGCAATTCCTTGCCATTTTATAATAAGCGTATTCAATCTTTCCTACTCCATCAGATTCACCTAAAGACTTTTTATTTGCTCCATCAATTTTCAACAGCCAATACGTATAGTCCTCTGATTGGATTACATCTCCTGATTTTATTGCCAATATATTTCCGCTCACATCTTCCTTTATAGCAATAAGTGCTTTTGCTCTTGCCCCTCCTACAGAAGTCCCTATTCTAAGAATGTTTGTTAGGCTCTCTTTATCAAGACTTCCATACTCGGCACTTTCTTTTTTCTCTAGTACTGATTTTGCAACCTCTAGCAACTCCGACACATTCACCACATAGTCTTTATAAGTATCATGGCTAATAGGTAAATATTCTAATGCGCCCATACCTCTACTTCCAACGTAAGTAAGTCTATCTACAGGATTAATATCATTATATGATAGATTTTTTTGTCTCAGCCATTCTTTCATCATTGTATTTCCAAAATCATCTGGCATGGAATCAGACAATAGGTAAGGTAAGTTGTGGAAATTAATATGATCCCTATTTGTTACATAGGTTTTTCCTTCTTTGGGCATAAGAATTGGTGATGGCTCACTTTGATGACCGTAAGCATTTTCAGAATATTGAAAAATTGAATTTCCAGTTTTTGCATTCCAATCAACTGTACCTAAAGACTCACCATACAATTTGACTTGTACTAACATCTTACTTTACTTTTCTTGAGGCCCTTTTTCTTTCGGACTTTAATCTAGCCTTTTCAAACTTCATTTTTAGTTCCAAATTCTCTCCTACTCGAAAAACTGATTCGAAGTCCTTTATTCTATTTAATCTTATCAAAATCCTAATTAGGCTTTCCAGAGATGTTGAGTTGCCCTGCTCTATAAGGCTTATTGTGGAGACACTTAGACCTGTATCTAGGCTCAGTTGTTTCTGAGTCAGATTGTGTTGCAGTCTGATTTGCTTGAGCTTTTGACCTATTTGATCAATGATTTCTTTTTCTGTTGCGAATAACCAATTTTCCATTTTAACTGCTTAAGTATTAATAGTTAAGCACCATATTTGCATCTAACTCATAATATTTCATAAGTTAATTAAAATTACAACATATAGCAAATAACTACTTAAATATAAGTAGTTAAAGTGTCTAAAGATCATTAACTATTAACATATGCTTAGTTATTACAGGCTCCATAGTTGGCTAGCTTTTAACCAGACCACCCTTCTCTATCCAGACTTCTATATTGAATAGCTTCTGCCAGATGTTCTATCTGTATATCCTCAGAGCCAGAAAGATCCGCAGCTGTTCTTGCGACCTTAAGTATACGATCGAAGGCTCTTGCTGAGAGTTGCAGTTTAGTCATGGCTGTCTTCAGTAAAGTCGTGCCCGCTGGTGTAATCGAGCAGACCTCTCTCACCATGCGTGATGGCATCTGAGCATTGGAATGGATGTCTTTATATTCTTTATATCTCTCAGTCTGAATCTTTCGGGCTTTGACTACACGTTCAGCAATATCTGTACTATTGACTTCTGCAGGTTTGTACTCTGCGAGCTCATCATAGGAGACTGGTGTGACTTCCACATGAAGATCTATCCTATCTAGTAAGGGCCCAGAAATCTTGGCCAGATACTTCTTGACTACTCCAGGTCCGCAGACACATTCTTTGTCAGGATGATTATAGAACCCACATGGACAAGGATTCATAGAGGCAATCAGCATAAAGCTAGCTGGATACTCTACAGTTATTCTAGCACGTGATATGACTACAGATCGTTGTTCCATCGGCTGACGCAAGACCTCTAGCACTGATCTCTTAAACTCTGGCAACTCATCTAAAAACAGTACTCCATTATGCGCTAGAGATATCTCGCCAGGATTGGGATTAGATCCGCCACCTACTAGTGCAACGTCACTGATAGTGTGATGCGGTGCTCTAAAAGGTCTATTGGTCACCAAGGACGCCTCTGAACCTAGCAGCCCTGAGACAGAATGAATTTTAGTCGTCTCTAGTGCTTCATAGAGATCTAATGGAGGGAGTATACTCGGTAGTCTTCTGGCGAGCATGGTCTTACCAGCACCAGGAGGCCCTATAAGTATGACGTTATGTCCTCCAGCTGCCGCTATTTCTAGAGAACGTTTTATATTCTCTTGACCTTTGACATCTGCAAAGTCTTCCTTGTATATTTTATTCTGAGCTTCGAATTCTTCTCGGGTATCATATTCGTGAGGAATAATATCTGGAGTCCCTTGAAGGATGGAAATAGCTTGATTCAGATTCTTAACACCATAGACTTTTAGGTCATTGACTATAGCGGCTTCCTGGGCATTTTGATAAGGCAGGATGAGCCCTTCCATTTTATCCCTTCGAGCCTGTATGGCTATCGGCAAGGCGCCTTTAATAGGTCTCAGACTACCATCCAAAGCCAGCTCACCGATGATCATATACTTTTCTAGCAGATCCATATTTATCTGCTTCGTGGCTGCTAGGATACCCAGCGCTATGGGGAGATCGTAAGAGGAACCTTCCTTTCTTATATCTGCCGGTGCTAGATTGACAACCAGCTTCATGCGTGGCAGCTTATACCCGATGTTCTTTATGGCTGCTTCCATTCGTTGAAAACCTTCACTGACGGCCTTGTCCGGTAATCCGACCAGAAAAAACATCTGCTTACCTGCCGCTACAGTACCGCCTGCATTGACTTCTACCACTATCTTTTGAGCCTCTACACCTTGGACTGCCGCTGCATAAGTTTTGACGAGCATGGATATATGATTTACTTTTTTTGAGCTTAGTTATGCACTAATATACCATTTTGAAAACTATCAAATATGGCCACTTTAGCAAACAATATTGAAGTTCTTCTATTAGTAATAAATAGAATAATTTTGCGGCATGATTAAAACAGACATATTGATTATTGGGGCAGGGCCATGCGGGCTTTTTACTGTGTTTGAAGCAGGTCTGCTTAAGCTTAAATGTCATCTTGTAGATGCCTTATCACAGATAGGTGGGCAGCTCAGCGAAATCTACCCTAAGAAACCGATATACGATATCCCTGGCTTTCCTTCTATCCTTGCCGGAGATCTGGTAAAAAACCTAGAGGAGCAGATAGCACCTTTCCATCCGACTTATACCTTAGGCGAGAGGGCTGAGAGGATCGAAAAGACTGGAGAGAAGGAGTTTACACTGACTACTAATAAAGGGACAGTCATCCAAGCTCCCGTCATTGCTATTGCTGGCGGTCTAGGGTCATTTGAACCTCGAAAACCTCCTATAGAAGGCATAGCGGCCTTTGAAGATAAAGGCGTAGACTACATGGTCAAGGACCCTGAGAAATTCAGAGATAAAAAAATACTTATTGCAGGAGGTGGAGACTCTGCTTTAGACTGGACCATAGAACTGGCCGATATCGCAAAGGAGATTACCCTGATTCATAGACGGACCAGCTTCAGAGGAGCCCTCGATAGTGTAGAAAAAGTAATGGCCCTGGCACAAGCTGGCAAAGTCAATCTTATTACAGAAGCGCAAGCGATAGGTGTCAATGGTGAAGATAGTCTCCAATCTGTGGTGATAAAAAGTAAGACACTTGGAGAAATCACCAAAGAAGTAGATAACTTCATTCCACTCTTCGGATTGACTCCCAAGCTAGGACCTATTGCCGATTGGAATCTTGGTATCTCTAAAAGTGCCATAGAGGTCGATACTGAAGACTACAGCACCAATATTCCAGGTATCTATGCCATCGGTGATATTAATACCTACACGGGTAAACTAAAATTAATCCTCTGCGGCTTCCATGAAGGAACTTTGATGGTACAATCTGCATTCAAGTATATATATCCTGATCAGAAGCTGAGTTTTAAGTACACCACGGTGACAGGAGTAGAAGGACTAGAAAAATAAATGGAAGACACTAATATAAAACTGACAGTCACCGATCGAGAAGGCCAAGAGCATAAACTGGAAGCCCCTACTGACATGAATCTCAATCTCATGGAGGTGCTCAAGTCTTACGAACTTCCTGTAGAGGGCACCTGTGGAGGAATGGCACTCTGTGCTTCTTGTCACTGTTATGTGGAATCTGAGCATGAGCTACCGGAGCAGTCGGAAGATGAAGAAGACATGCTAGATCAGGCCTTTTTTGTAGAAGACAATTCACGTCTAAGTTGCCAGATCAAAATCAATGAAAAAATTGATGGTATAAAAGTTAAGCTCGCACCAGTAAGCTAAGTACTACCACACAACTTCATGACTAGTTCTTACAAGTCAAACAATAATTAACACCGAAGGAGAGATATGCGTTAATAACTAGTGAGCCTAATATATCCTCAGGATAGACTGCAGACCCTAATTCAAACGTATAAGAGAGTTTAGAGCCACAGGTTGTAAAGCTTACTGCCGGCTCTACTAAATAACCAGATCTGGAAATATCATCATTCGTAG
>CAKZVK010000058.1 GCA_937921825.1 uncultured Saprospiraceae bacterium | reverse complement strand
GATGAATGTGGAGATCCTATCCAAACTGATGGTTGTATTTTAGAGGGTAGTCTAGACGATACCGAGCAGCCAGTGCCAGCTTGTGATTTGAATAATATAGTAGCACTTAATGAAACAGGTTGTGCTTATGCTGGTCCTTCTACTTTTGATGATCACTCATGGGATAACTGTGGGATCTATCAGACTGTAATACAGAGAATGGACCAAGGAAACTGCAATAGCTTCTGTAGTACTGATAATGAATGTGAACTTAGACAGTTTGATTTCATGACCTACCTAGGAGAGTACGAAGGACATTATTATTACATGTCTAAAGAGAACGTAAGAAGTCAGTTTGCCAATGCATATGCTAATGCACTTGCAGAAACACCAACAGGTGGTAATGATGGATCACTAGTATCCTTAGATGATGCAGAAGAAGGAACTTGGGTAGAGACTCAAGTAGGATTCTATACTGATGATGCCTATCATACGGCGCAGACGCATGCACAATATCTTACTAACACAGGAGGCACTCCAGGATTTCCAGGACAAAACTTCGAAGGAAGATATGTAGTGGAGTTCACCAGCAGATGTGGATGGACACAACTAGAGAAGTTCTGCTGTAGCGATTGTAATCAAGAGACTATGATGATGATGAGAGTGATAGATAATTACGGTAATCATAATTTCTGTATGGTCAATGTAAGAGTAGAGGATTATATCCCACCTACATTTACTGACTGTCCTGAGGATATTACAGTTGATTGTGGTATGGATGTAGACTTCAGTACGCAAGGATTGAATGCACTATTCGGTGCTCCAACGGGTACAGACTTTGAATGTGCCGCTCCTACTATTACTGGATCTAATCATACAGACCCAAGAGGGGAATGTTCTGAAGGTTCATTCACGAGAACATGGTCTATAGAAGATAAAAGTGGTAACTCAGGAGGTACATGTTCTCAGAGCATTACTTTCGCTAACACTGACCCATTTGTAAGAGCTGATATTTCTTGGCCTGCAGATGCAGAGGTAAACAGTGGTTGTACACTAGAAGATTTAGATCCTCTTAGTTTACCTGCTGATGCACAAGGTCCTACATGGACTGATAAGTCATGCAGTACAGTAGTCAGTAACTATTCTGATTTACTATTTACTATTGTAGATGGTGCCTGTCAGAAGTTAGTTAGAACCTGGTCAGTAGTAGATTGGTGTAACCCATCAGAAATATATACTTATGATCAAGTTATAAGGCTTGTAAATACAACATCACCAACGATTAACTGTCCTACTGCTCCAGTATATGGACCGTTAGCTAACTGTCAGAAAGAAGTGACTGGCCTAGAAGCTACAGTAGGTGGAGGTGATGCTTGTACGATGAGTACACAATGGAGCCATACTATAGAGTACCAAGATGGTACGACTGTATCGGGCACTGGTAATGTAGCAGATGGTTCTTTCAGAATAGGAAGCAGCACAATTACTTACCAACTGACAGATGCTTGTGGTAACACTGCTGAATGTAGTTCGACTATAACTGTAACAGATGATACTGCACCGACACCATATTGCCATGGATCACTTGTAGTTCCTATTAGTAATACTAATGGAGTGGAGATATGGGCATCTGATATCGATCTTGGCAGTACTGATGATTGTGGAGGACCTGTTACTTTAAGCTTTAGTGAGACTGCAGTAATTTCTACATTGACTTTTACTTGTGATAATGTAGGTCATAACTCAGTAGTGCTTTATGTTTCTGATGGTAGCAACGTATCATCATGTGTAACTGATGTCTTAGTTCAAGACAACATTAATGTATGTGATACACCTAGATCATTGGCTAATATCCAAGGAATAATAATGACTGAGGATTCTAAGACAGTAGATGACGTAGAAGTAAACCTAAGGTCTGATGTCATGAATTCACCTCAAGTAGATATGTCTGCGGAAGGAGAGTATGCTTTCATGCAACTACCTATGCACAATGATTACCAGGTATTACCTGAAAAGAATGATAGCTATCTGAATGGTGTATCTACACTTGATTTGATACTCATACAGAGACATATATTAGGCATACAGAGATTAGATAGTCCTTATAAAGTTATCGCTGCAGATATCAACAATTCAGAAAGAATAGATGGATTAGATCTAGTAGAACTTAGAAAATTAATCTTAGGTATCTACCTAGAACTTCCACAGAATGATTCTTGGAGATTCGTAGAGTCAGACTTTACGTTTGATGCTCCGATGTCACCATGGCCATTTACTGAAGATGTCGTAGTGACAGATTTCGATCATGATATTACAGATGCTGACTTTATCGGTGTGAAGATTGGAGATGTTAACTTATCTGCCATTACTTCTGCTGCTGACCAAGGCATAGAGGAGAGAGGCAATAACAACTTTGTAGTAGAGCTTAACACTACGGTTACAGAAAGAGGTAACACGTTGATACAGTTTGTGGCTGGGGCTGATGCAGAATTATTTGGTAGCCAGATGAGCTTCGAATTTAACTCTGATGATGTACTCGCTGTCGTTCCTATGAAAATGGAAGTAGAGAATGAGCACATAGCTTGGGATGAAGTCACTAATGGCTTATTCAAGATGAGTTGGAATGCTTCATCTAGTATCACAGTAGATAAGGGTGATGTACTCTTTGAATGTTTACTAGATGGCGATAATGATTCTGAGATTGCCTTAGATCAGTCATTTGATTCAGAAGTATACATAGAGAAGAATGGTGCTATTGCAGCACTAGATATAATTCTAGATCAAAATGCAACCGACGCAAAAGGTGCACTGGCACTAGACCAGAACGTACCGAACCCATTCAAGGATAATACGACTATAGGATTCCATATGCCTCAGGCAGGGAATGCAGTGTTTACCCTAACGGATGTAGATGGTAAATTAATAAATAGAATAGAAAGACATTTTAATTCAGGATTCAATCAGATAACTCTTAATGGAGATGACATTCAGTCTTCAGGCGTTGTTTACTACCAGCTTACTGCTGATGGCGTAACGATTACTAAGAAGATGATCGTATTGAAATAATCACTGATTTAGTAATCATTAAGAATAGAATGTCATGAACATATACACTAATAATAAAGCAATTAATAACCAGACGGAGATGAGTACAAAAATCAAATCTACTAAAGTAGGAGGGATTGGAACTTCAATATTCCACTTGTTTATCTACATAACGCTACTGACCTTTGTATCAGTTGCTGCGACAGCACAATGCGATAATGTGAGCTTAGCTTGTAATAATAGCATCAATATATCTACTAACGATGCCTGCATTGCTGAAATCTGTGCGGATCTCGTACTAGAGAACAATGTAGCTGGATTCACTATGGATGATTTTAGTTTGGAGCTGCAGGATGCTGTTGGTAACCCACTGGCAGGTACTAGTGCTGTAGGAAACTGCGAGCAAGTAGGAGATGCACACGTAGGCATGCAGATCAAAGCATTAGTAACTCTAGACCAGTGTGGTATTAGTTGCTGGGGCTATATTAATATAGAAGACAAGGTCGGTCCTAGATTCTTGGATTGTGTAGGAAATGCAGAGTTCGGTTTAGGAGAGAGAGATATTACTTGTGAAGATTTTGTATTGGGAGTAGGTCTGACGACGCCTTCTATTGCTTCTTCTTGTACAGCAGTAACGCTGACTCATGAAGATGAAAACACCGGGGTTCAATGTTCAGGCCCTTACTCTGGAAGCATAACAAGAACTTGGTATGCTACAGATGGAGCAGGAAATACATCTGAATGTAAAGAGAGATTTAATATTCTCAAATTTAATGTAAATAACGTCGTCTTTCCCGAAGATACAGTGCACTACTTAGATGCAGTATGTAACTATCCTGATACATCACCAGAGGCATTAGGATTACCGTTAGGTGTACAATGCCCTAACATTATGTATACGCATACTGATATTCAGACAGAAACTTGTGGTGGTCAGCAAAAGTTTTTAAGAGACTGGTTTGTCATAGACTGGTGTACTGGAGAAAGTGTGACTGATGGTCAGGTCGTAAAGATCATTGATGTGTTACCTCCTGTTACGAGTTGTCCTCAGGATACAATGTATTATACTGCAATAGGTTCTACTTGTTCTGCTAGAGTAGTTCTAGATCCATTTGCTGTTCAAGATTCTACTTCTGCACCTGCATTTGTAGAGGACTGCTCTGGACCTATGGATTTAGTTGTAGAATTTCTTCCAGCTATTCCAGGTACTAACCAGCCTGTAGAAGGACCTTACATTCCTGTAGCTATGGGTAGCGATAGTTTATTCACTATACCCCAACTTGTAGAGCAAGCGGTATGGGTGAGATATTGCTTTACTGATGCATGTGGAAATGGTAATCAAATTAATGATGAGCAGGGAGGAGGTACAGCAGTCTCAGATTTTGTAAACTGTTGCTTTTTTGAAGTACAAGTAGAAGACAACTTACCTCCTACGGCTATATGTGAAGGATTTACTAAAATATCCTTAAGTCCTGAAGGACATACTGAAGTATTCGCTTCCACTTTTGATGATCACTCTCATGATGCTTGTGGTTCAGTTGTAGGTTTCGAAGCAAGAAGAATTGCGTCTCATCAGTGTGGTGGTACTACTGCCTTTAGTGATAAAGTTACTTTTTGCTGTTCTGACTTAGGTGATACAATTGATGTCGTGCTTAAAGTCTTAGATGATGATGGCAACTCCAGTCTGTGTACAAGTAGAGTTTGCGTGGCAGATCCTACGGAGCCGATATTGAGTTGTCCTGATGATGTAACAGTAGACTGCGAAGATGATTATACTGATACAGATCTAATAGGCAATGCAACAGGTGTCGATGGATGTACTGTTACTTTTAGTATCGGATCAGATGATTTTGATCTGACGGATTATGATGCTTCATGTAAAGTAGGAGATATCATAAGAACTATAAATATTACAAGTAATGCTGGCAATGTTATCAGAACATGTGAGCAAAATATTCATGTAGATGCAAGTGGTGGTTCTGCAACTTTAGAACCGGGCGACTTTACTGCGCCACCTGCGGCTACAGTAGATGTATGTGATGTATTCAGCATCCATCCTGATATCTTAGGATATCCACAGACTGACAAAGAGTTTGGATGTATCAACTTAGGAATATCTTGGGAGGATTCTAATCCAGTAACTAGTGATCAACCGAATGTATGTCATACAATAGTAAGATCATGGTTAGTAGTGGATTGGTGTAGATATAACACATCTTCACCTGGAGATCACTCTTTGAGCTTTACACAGACTATAACTGTGATGAACTCTGGTGTTCCATTACTTTCTTGCCCTGATATGCAGATGGTATCCACTACAGATCCTACTTGTAGAGCAGAGATAGATTTAGATGTCGTAGTGACAGATGCCTGTGGAGTAGCTTCAGAAGTTACTTGGGAAATAGATGCTGATTCTGACGGTAATGTTGATCTTACAGGTACAGGAGATTCTGCATCTGGAGTATACCCAGTAGGAGAACATACTATTACCTTCAGTGCAAATAATGAGTGCCAAGGGGAGAAGAACTCTTGTACATTCCCGTTCATAATCAAAGGGGATAGACCGCCATTACCTATTTGCTTGTCGTCTATAACATGGACACTGAGTGAAAATGGAAATGCACTAGTATGGGCATCAGACTTTGACTTAAAGAGTGAAGGTGGATGTGATGGTACTGATTCATTGACGTTCTCTTTTGTAGCGCCAACAGATGCTACTTACCCAGAAACATCAAGAGAGTTTACCTGTGCTGATATACCAAATGGTGTAGCAGAGACTATCACACTTTCTATGTTCATCGTAGATGAAGCAGGCAGCTTCGAGTCATGTACCGTTATGCTAGTTTTACAAGATACAAATAATGCTTGTACTGATACTGGTAACAGATCTATTATAGCAGGTAACATTATGACAGAGACGGCTCTAGCAGTAAATGATGTAATGGTCCATCTAGATAAGATGACTAACAATGAAACTGAGATGTCTATGACTGATCCTAATGGGGGCTATGCATTTAACAATGTCGAATTCTATGAGGATTATATGGTACAACCAGAGTACAACGAAAACCCTCTGAATGGTGTTTCTACCTTAGATCTTGTTCAGATCCAGAGACACATTCTTGGATTGGATCTTTTAGATTCTCCATATAAGCTTCTAGCGGCGGATGTAAATGATGATAGCAGAATTAACGGTCTAGATTTAATAGAATTACAGAAATTAATTCTTGGTGTCACGACTCAGTTCCCTCAGAATGATTCTTGGATCTTCGTATCTGATAATTATGAGTTCGCTGATGTAACTGCACCTTGGGGATACACTAATAACATTAGTATAGATGAGTTATTGGTATCAGAGTTAGATGCTGATTTTACAGCTGTAAAAGTTGGTGATGTAAACAACAGTGCTGCTATGGCTCAAGGCAAGTTAGATACTAGGTCTAATAGTACTTTCTATCTGAGTGGTGTAGATCTTAGCTATGCTGAAGGTGAATTGATCAATGTGCCATTCACTGTAGAGCAGGCAGCTAACATTGATGGTTTCCAATTTACTTTTGAATTTGATCATGAGAAGCTATTATTCCAAGGGATAGACGGAGCAGCTGTGGATATGGATGATAATAACTTTGCGCTATTAAATAATCATAATGGTGTCCTTACTTTCAGTGTAGCACTTCAAGAAAGTGCAGAGCTGTCTAAAGGTGATATCCTATTCAATGCTTACTTTGAAACAAAAGCAGCTGTAGAATTAAGTGACGTTATTAGTATCAACTCTTCAGTATTAGATTCAGAAATCTACACAGGAGACAATGAAATAAACACTTTAGAATATGTATTCAGATCAGTAGGCTATGCTGATGGACAAGTTGTAGAACTATTCCAAAATCAGCCTAACCCATTCACTGATTATACTTCTATTGCATTCTATGTTCCTAACTCACAAGAAGTAAGCCTTACAGTTTATCAAGCTGAGGGTAAGGTACTATGGAATGAAACTAGAACTTTCGAAAAAGGTATAAACGAATTTATCATCTCTTCAGCTGATCTTGGATCAGAGGGTATCCTTATGTACAGGTTAGACACTGGTGCATCGAGCCATACTAAGAAGATGATTCTAGTAAGATAAATGTGTTCTATAATGTAATCAAATGCCGGCTATCGATAAAATAGTCGGCATTTTCTTTTTCTTTACTCTCTTATTAATTGATATGAAAAAGATTGCACTTATCTCTGATACACATAGCTGGTTAGATACAGACGTCCTAGAACATCTGCAGCATGTAGATGAAATATGGCACGGAGGAGATGTCGGTAGTCTTGATGTCTTGGATAAGCTAGAGGCTATAAAACCCGTAAGAGCCATCTATGGTAATATAGATGACAGAAGTATCCGAGACAGACTGCCACTCAATAATATATTCGAATGTGAAGGGGTAAAAGTTTTGATGACCCATATAGGTGGATATCCGGGACGATATACTAAAAGAGTCAAGGCGTTGTTAGAGTCAGAAAGACCCTACCTCTATATCTGCGGTCATTCGCATATCTGCAAGGTGATGAAGGATAAGCGCTTAGATATTCTACATATGAATCCTGGTGCTTGTGGTATTGCTGGTTTTCATCAGTTCAGAACGATGTTGTTATTCGAATGCGAAGATGGCGCTGTGAATAATCTTCAGCTCGTAGAATTCGGATTGAAAGGCGATGCCCCTGGATTGCAAAAAGATCCTATAAAGCTTGATTAATATCGGCTATCAGATCTCCAACATTTTCTATGCCTACAGACATTCTGATAAGCCCATCTGATATGCCTGCTACTGCTCTTTTTTCTTTTGGAATATTGAGATGAGAGGAGGTCGCAGGATGGAGTAGCAAGGTGTCTACATTTCCTAAAGTAGCTGCGATTGTGCAAATCTTGGTATTATCCATAAATGCCTTTCCATCCTCAAGAGTGCCATCTATTTCAAAAGAGAGCATCCCGCCAAACTGCTTCATTTGCTTTTGAGCAATTTCGTGAGAAGCATTTGATTTTAACCCAGGGTAATTTACTTTCTTGACTCTCGGATGGTTTTCTAAATGCTGGGCTATGGTCAGAGCATTGCTGCAATGTTTGTCCATGCGTACGGCCAAGGTCTTCAAGCCATTATGAAGTAGCCATGCATCCCAAGCGTTGCAATTACTACCGACTAGTTTCATTGTATCCCAGACCTTAGATCTATATGAGGCATCTTTCATGAGTATAGCTCCGGCGATGGAGTTGCCGTGCCCATTCAGGAACTTAGTAGTAGAGTACACGATAAAATCTACCCCCAGGGTAAAGGGCTGCTGAAGGTAGCAACTAGCAAACGTATTGTCTATAGCTGTTTTGACTTGATGTTTCTTAGCGATAGAAGTAATCTGCCTTATGTCCAGACAGGTGAGGGTAGGGTTGGAAGGGGTTTCAAAATAGATAAGCTTTACATTAGGGTTGCTTTCTAGCTGTTTATTTAGTCCCTCTTCATCTCCAAGGTTTATTTCTATGACCTCTACTTTGTTTCGTGCAATGACTTTCTTGAATAACTCCGTAGTGCCGCCGTATAAGTCTGGCTGAGTGATTACGGCATCTCCTGCGGAAAGAGTGGTCATAGCCATGGTAGATATCGCTGAGAGCCCAGAATTGGTCAGTATACATCCAGCGACTTCTTCTAAGCCTATGCTTTCCATAATCGCCAATTTCTGTTCTACCAGATTGATCGTAGGGTTGCCGTATCGAGAATAGACATATCCTGACTTCTTACCAGTGAATACCTCTATAGAATCATCTATATTCTGATAGGAGAAAGAAGAGGTCGCATGTATAGGTGCTACGTGGGACTGCCCACTTTGTTGTATTTCTTGATCTTTGACACAGATCGTCTCTATATTTAGGTCCTTATAGCTCTTCATACTCTATGATTTATTCCATAATATCTTAGACGGCAAAATATTACCTTTGAGTGATAAAAACTAATATGACATTCAGATTTAGATATATCTTATTCTTGGCTTTTGTATTACTTCTGAGTAGTAATAGGGCTTATAGTCAAGATACATCTGAGGAAGAACCAGAGTATGTGGTTAATGAAGATGTTAGATTATTGGAATTTGCAATAGATCAGCTTTCTCCAGTAGGCAACTTTAGAAGTTTAATAGACTCTAAACCTATAGGTTTTACTTTCAGTTTTCTAAGACAGCGTAACTCAGAGAAGAATTACTCCTTCTTCGGAGTACAGTTTTCTAGATATGGTTTTGGTGGTCATTCAGGAGTGGTTAGTACTACTCTTTTTCCTTTTGAAGATATAACGAATACTGTCTTAGTATCAGCCCATGTACTCTACAGGCAGTTTACGCCTTTCTACCATAAAAGCATAGAGCCCTTCTTCGAGTTTGGCTTAGGACCTAACTTCGTATATACTGGAACGAATACGACCTTCATAAATGACAGTTCTACGGAATACAATTTTGAACAAACTGACTTAGGTCTTTCTTATGGACTAGGTGCAGGAGTAACGATAAAAGCAGCAGATCAATTTTTCTTAGTGTTGAAGGCGCATTACTATGGCGGCAACGCATTGAGCTTTCTGGTACCCGACGACGAATTAACTACAGAATTTCCAGTGGACAGTTTCAGATTACGAAGCAGCCAACTGAATTACCTCAAACTCCAATTAGGAGTAACATATTCATATTAACTTGAGTGAAAAAGAAGCCATTCCTGTCTCAGAGAATGAAGAAATATTGCATGAACATTATCGGTTCACTGTAGATCCTAATCAGACTCCCATCAGGATAGATAAGTATCTGCATGGTAAGATAGAGAAGGTAACTAGGAATAGGATTCAGAAAGCCATAAAGGATAAGTCCATTCTGGTCAATAAGAAAGAGATAAAGTCTAACTATAAAGTCCGGCCTAATGATCTAATTCTTATTGTGCTTGCGGAAGAACCTAGGGAACGGAAGTTTGCGCTTCCAGAAGATATTCCGTTGGATATTAGATATGAAGATGAGCATCTCCTTATCTTGCACAAACCACCTGGGCTGGTAGTCCATCCAGGTACCGGTAATTATTCAGGAACACTTGTGAACGGCTTGGTGCATTACCTTTCTTATAAAGAGGATATGCCTGTCCTACCAGGCAATGATCTAACTCGTCCTGGACTCGTGCACAGAATAGATAAAGATACCTCTGGTCTGATGGTCGTCGCCAAGACTCAGAATGCAATGGCCCACTTAGCTCAGCAGTTCTTTGACCATAAGATAGATAGAGAATATCATGCTATAGTATGGGGCACCTTTGATGAGCCTATAGGAAGACTAGAAGGCCATATAGGTCGGCATCCTCGTGAGCGAACTAAGATGCATGTCTTCAGAGAAGGAGAAGAAGGAAAGGCTGCAGTGACACATTATGAGGTATTAGAAGATCTCTACTATGTCAGTCTTATTAAGTGTAAACTAGAAACTGGTCGTACTCACCAGATAAGGGTACATCTCGCTGATCAAGGGCACCCCTTGTTTAATGATGAGAAATATGGAGGGTCTTCCATAGTCAAAGGTACCGTATTCTCTAAGTATAAGCAGTTTGTGCATAATGTATTCAAGCTATTGCCTAGACAAGGACTCCATGCACAATCTATTGGCTTTGTCCATCCAGCTACTGGAGACTATATGAAATTCGAATCTGACCTCCCCGAAGATATGCAGTTAGCCTTTGAGAAATGGCGACACTATGTGACGCATAAAAAATCACAAACATGATCACACAGCGATCAGAAAGAATAAAGATTCTGGGCTTACTAGGGGAGCAACTTCGATCAGAGGGAGTAGCTGAAGAAATAGTCCTGCAAGCGAAAAATGAGAATCCATGGTTTACTCCAGAGTCCATAAAGAGAGCCATTAAGGAATTAAGTACTCACTATTTTGATCAAGCTAAAATAGAAGAGTGGTTAAGTTCATATCCCTCAAAAAAAATAGAACCCAAGTCTGTGGGTCTGATACTAGCAGGTAATATTCCTTTGGTAGGAATCCATGATATCATCACAGTATTTCTGAGTGGTCATAAAGCACAATTAAAACTCTCTGATAAAGACAAAGTCCTTACTCTTTACATCCTAAGTTTGCTGAAAGGAATAGACGCAAGAACGACTAGTCACTTTGGCCAAGTAGAGCGACTGCAAGATTTTGATGCAGTGATAGCTACAGGTAGTAATAGCAGTGGAAAGCTTTTCCAAAAGTATTTTTCTAATGTACCCAATATTATTAGAACCAATAGAAATGGAGTAGCTGTTATCCATAAGAGTTCTACAGAAGCGAACCTTAGAAAGATCTCAGAAGATATCTTTAGTTACTTCGGTCTAGGATGCAGGAATGTATCTAAGTTGTATATCGAAGAAGGCGTAGATAAGGCTAGAGTCTTTGAGGCAATAGAGCACCGTCGAGAGATCATTAATCATCATAAGTACAAGAACAACTACGACTACGCTTATGCGTTGTATCTATTGAACAAGGAGGATTTCTTTACTAATGATTTTCTGATTATGAGACCTCATATAGAAATTGTATCTAGAATTTCGGTCCTACATTATGAGTACTTTTCTGATGCTACTAAGCTGGCAGAGGAGCTGTCTGCACAAGCTGACAAAATACAATGTATCGTCAGCGATCAGCCTGTCGGCAATCTTTCTGTTTTCCCCTTCGGAGGAAGCCAATCACCAGGACTGAGCGATTATGCTGATGGGGTAGATACTATGCAATTCTTACTAGAACTCTAGCGCTCATGACTAAGAATGAAAAGGTAGAGAGAATCATGCAGTTGCTGGAAGAGCTCTATCCAGAGACGCCAGTACCTCTAGATCATAAAGACCCTTATACCTTACTGATAGCGGTACTCCTCTCAGCGCAGTGTACTGATAAAAAGGTCAATCAGATTACGCCATTCTTATTTGCTAAGGCTGATAATCCTTATGACATGATAGAGATGTCAGTAGAGGAGATAAAAGAAATCATAAGGCCCTGTGGACTGAGTCCCATGAAGTCCAAAGGTATTCATGGCTTATCTCACATCCTGATAGACAAGCATGAAGGTAAGGTCCCACAGTCTTTCGCAGAATTAGAAGCTTTGCCAGCAGTGGGTCATAAGACGGCCTCTGTAGTGATGTCCCAGGCTTTCGGTGTACCTGCATTTCCAGTGGATACACATATACATAGATTGGCTTGGAGGTGGGGTTTGACTACAGGTAGGAATGTGAAGCAAACAGAAAAAGATCTCAAAAGATTATTTCCCGAAGAGAGCTGGAATAAACTGCACTTGCAGATTATTTTTTTCGGTAGAGAATATTGTCCAGCTAAGAAACATGATCCATATACCTGTCCGTTATGTAAAGATATGGGGAGGAAGACTTTGTTTAAGAAGTAGAAATCTCGAATTTAAACTAAACAAAAATTGAGACAAGTAACTCTTCTGATCCTTTCTATCCTTTGTACACTTTCTATTAATTGCCAAACGTCTGGTTATGATCGAATAATCAAGGAAGTGAATATAGATTATGGAGTAGGATTATATGCACTAACACATTATCACCTAGCTCAATTAGACTCGATTGTTGATATAGTCTCGGAAGAATCTACAATTAGTCTAAATGGATATGCGGACAACATAGGCTCCGAACATGAAAATCTAAAACTTTCAAATAAAAGAAATGAGGCGATAGCAGACTTTTTTGGAGAGAAAGGAATTATGCCTAATCAGATTAAAGTAAATAGTCACGGCGAAAATTTCATCAGTGACAAAGAAACTTCTGAAGTTATAAAGCAGCAGAATAGAAGAGTTGTAATTAAAGTAATCAATAGTATTGCATCAACGACTTTTACAGGATTTATAACTTCTAAGGACTCCAACAGTAGAATAAGGGGCAAGATAACTGTCCATCTGAATAGTGGGAAACAGTCTTTCGAAACTGATCAGAAAGGTAACTTCAGTATTGAACTACCATTAGGAGAAGAGATACAAGTCAATTACTCTTCCAAGAATCACTTTTCAAGACTTGATAAATTTACGCTATCAGATAAGTCAAAAACTAGGAACATCAATGTGAGCCTCAACAGAATGGAACTCAACAGAAAGGAAAACTCCAATCTAGAGTTCATTAGAGGAAAGTCAATTCTTATAGATAACTCTGAGCCACGTCTGGAATCAATCTATGAAATGATGTTTGATAATACGTCCATTTGTATAGAAATTGGTGGCCATGTCTTTGTGAGTTCTAGTACTCAACTGTCTCCTGACTCAGAAAAATTTGGCTTATCCATTGCTAGAAGTATAGAGGTATACAATTATCTAGTCTCCAAGGGAATAAGTGAACAAAGAATGTATGCCAAAGGATATGGAAACAGTCAGCTATTGTTCCCTAAGGCCAAGACACCTACAGAAGCATCTGCAAATAGGAGAGTAGAAATCAAAATTGTTGATTGCAAAGTTGCTGAGGAGACTGCCAACCCAGAATTTGAAAATCTAGAATTTTATCAAACCTTAGAAGTATTCCCAATGGGAAGAAAGTATGATGCAAAGGCAATACATAAAGACTTATCGGAGCAGGGCTCAAAAATAATTGAACAAATAAATAGTCAGGCTAAGAAAATGTTGGCTAACAATGTAGACCCAACTACATATACCTATATTCAACTCTTTATGCTGTACAAGAAAGATAAAAAAGTCGAAAGCAAAGTCTCCAGATAGTTGATACAAACTCAATAAAAGGTAACTCCAGTAATTGGTGTAGACCTATGGTTAGAAAGGGTAGTTCACCGCAATATTGAAATTCCCAAATTTCTGACTTTTCGAATTTCCCCAATTTGGGCCAGTCCATCGAGACTTAACGACAGGTTCGCCATCTTGATTTACGTAGGGGCGATTAGTAGTAGGATCAGTTATAGAAGGGTAGCGTAATTTGAATCCAAGGTCAAACCGTATAATAAAATAGTTGAAATCAAATCTGATGCCGTAGCCATAACCAATGGCGATATTGGAAAGGAAGTTTAAGTCAAATTTTGCTCCTGGCCTAAGAGGGTCTTCTCGCAGTGTCCATATATTTCCAGCATCCATAAATACGGCACCTTCCATCAGCCAGATAAGGTCAAACCGATACTCCAGATTAGCCTCCAAAATCAAATCTCCTCTCTGATAAAAGATAGAATCTTTATCGGGCTGGAAAAATGCAGGTCCATCATGAACGTAAGTGCCCGGTCCTACATGCATGGGTCTCCAAGCTCTGACGCTACTAGGTCCTCCAATAGAGAACTGCTTGATATAAGAGACTGGTTTATTCTTGTCTAGAGGGACTGCTATTCCTGCCTTTACTCTAGCAGCTAGTTGTGTCCTACGTTTTGCTCTCTGATACCATCTAAAGTCTAGCTCTAGTTTCGCTAAGCGTTCGAATTCTATATTGTCTATCGTCCAGTTTTCTGATTTATTGAAGAGCTGATTGTAGATGCTATTGAGTGCAAATACTTCTAGTCCAGATAATTCTAGTCTGGAAATTAAAGCAATATTTGATTTATCGACTCCTCTCTGCGACTGATAGTAATAGGTGAGATCATTGAACAAGAACCCTGTAAATAAACTATTCTGGAAACTATTTCTCAGTACTGGATTCCTGTCTAGGATAGCATTAAAAGGTCCTACTGGCGGTATCTCATATCGGGTATAATTCAGACCTATCTGATTAAAAGTGAATCTCTTTCTGGAATTCAGAACAAACTCATAACCATAACCTGCCTCTACTGTAAATACTCTGTAGAGGTTTATATTATCAATATAATTGAACCCTAATGAGATTCTACTCTTGCCATCTTCTTGTAGGCGTTGGTACTTGTTCTCTTTTATAAACCCAAACCTTCTCAGTGGTCTTAGGATGTTAAAAGGTTTCGTCAAGGTGGGTATCTCTACATTGTTAAAGAAGCCAAGGGCTAGCGTACTTCTTTCGAGATTAGCGGGGTTGACTTCTAGACCTGCTTCTAAAGAGGTCTTAAATATTTCAGATCCACCAAAGGCATTCTTATCCTCCAGTCCGAAGCTTGTCGCAATACCCACTAGATTGGGATTGATAGTGCTCAGGCTAATGTTGGAATAAAAGGCCTCTAGACCTGTATTCATAGACCACTTATTGTTATGTGGTGTGAGATATATGTCATAGTCTATGAGAGTAGAATCTTTCGGATTTACTCTAGGCGTTAATTTGGCAAATCTATAGGTGCCCAGACTGAATAAACTCCGTATCGTTTTGAGGTATTTCTCAGAGTCATACTTATCATATTTAGAGAGATAGATTTTTCTATCTATGGTAGACGGTCTGACGATGAAGTCCTTGGATTCATGCTTGTAGTATTTTCCAAAGAGGTATTCTGTATTGAGCTTGTTTTCTAGTTGGGACTGATGTGCATCGGTGTAGATGTTGATGTCTCCTACAGAGAAGCTTTGATGGACACTGCTCTGAGATGGTGGAAGCACCAGCATGAAGATGTCCCACTTGTTCACTAGATCGGTACTGTCACCGTTGATTTCTACATTGGTAAGATTGAAGTCTGCATAGCCGTTCTTCTGAAACTCGGTAACGATCCGTTGTTTTTCTAGATCAAAGGCAAAGGCATCTATGGGGTCACCAGATTTAAGAATACTCTTTTTGGCTATGGTCTTAAGGACTTTTGCAACTGAAGTATCTTTAGCAATATGGTGGATCTCGTTTATAGTGTACCTGGTTCCTGTATTGACTATGTATTGGATCGTGGAACTGTGCTTGTTGCTGCCTTCCTTTATTTCATAATCTACAGTGGCTTGATGAAAACCTTTTTTGTTATTCAGGTAATTTTCAATACTGACTGCAGATTTTTCAACGAGGACACTGTCAAGGATGCTCGGCTTTTCAGAATGTTTGTTTTTGAGCCAACGTCTTATCCAAGGTAAATCCTCTTTGTCTTTATATTTGAAATAGTTTCTACTTCTGAAATCTCGGTTAGGCTTTAGGATATAGAATCTCTCTAATTCATCTCGGAGTGCAGATTTTTCCAGAGACTTTTCTTCTGACTCTATCTTCATTTTTACTTGATCGACAAGTAACTCATCTTCATCGAGGAATTTTGTAATATTACACGAAGACATAGCCAACACCAACAGAACAAGTAATAGAGACCTCTGCTTTAAGAGGCAACTTAAAGAATGCATTTCAACGCAGAAGAATAGATGGAGTTTACTAATCAATTAAAGAAATATGTTAGGTCTTTACAAACAAATAAGTTCAGACAAAAGTACCATAAATTCATAGCTGAAGGCCCCAAAATATGTAAGGAATTTATAATATCTTCTACCTATGAGATTGAGTATGTCCTTTCTACTGAAGAATGGTACTTAGAACATAAAAGCTCAACTCTGGCCTCCGTCCCAAAGGAC
Source organism: uncultured Saprospiraceae bacterium (assembly GCA_937921825.1). Taxonomy (GTDB): domain Bacteria; phylum Bacteroidota; class Bacteroidia; order Chitinophagales; family Saprospiraceae; genus RFSX01. Next base: position 20,547 of record CAKZVK010000058.1, on the reverse strand, counting down.
AAAATTGTAATGCTAAAGCAAAAGCAACTAGAACAAATATCTACTCTTAAGTCCGCGCATAAGGTACTAATAGTTCTCAGTATGAAGCACAGTGAAAACACTGATTTGCTTAAAGAATGGGCCTTGTATCTAGATAAGATTCAGGATCCCGGTAATATGGGTACACTGCTCAGAATAGCCGATTGGTATGGCATCAATAAGGTCTACCTCAGTGCCGACTGTGTAGATGTGTATAATCCTAAGGTGGTACAAGCTGGGATGGGTGCACATAATAGAGTAGAGTCTATCGTGCTGGTGGACGATCTACTGTTTTCTAATTCTGTAAAAAAGTATGGCTTAGTACTCTCTGGAAAGAACATCAATGACTACAAAGGCTCAGAACCTGGACTGGTTCTAATTGGTAACGAATCTAAGGGCTTGAGACCTGAACTTGTAAGTGCCTTAGACGAGCAATTAAAGATTCCGTCCATAGGAGGCGCAGAATCTTTAAATGCTTCGGTGGCTTGCGGGATTGCATGCCACGTTCTTATGACTTAATTATATGAATTTCTTGATCTGTTGCTCTAGGTTGTTTCTTGGATTTAGAGCGGCTATTTTCCCTTCTCTGTCTATGAGGAAGGTCGTAGGGATACTTCTTACACCATAAAGAGCTGCTCCTGCAGAATCCCATTTTTTAAGATCTGATACATGATTGTCCCAGTGAAGGTTATCCTTCTTTATGGCATCTATCCATCTTTGTTTTGATTTAGCCAATTGAGCATCTAGCTGCTGTCTGGTTTTCATGACTTTTCTTCCTCTGGAATCGACACCATCTAGAGAGACATTAAAGACCTCAAAGCCATCTTTATTATACTTGTCATACATCTGTACCACATGAGGATTCGCTCTTCTACAAGGTCCACACCAGCTCGCCCAGAAGTCTAGTAAGACGACCTTACCTTTGAGATCAGATAGTTTTCTGACTTTGCCATTGACATCCTCTAGTGCTATCTCAGGTGCAGGATCTCCTACTTTGACTGGATATTTACTCTGCTGAGCATTGTATTGCTTTTCCATGTCAGTCGCAAAAGTGGCTAGCTCTTTTGTCAGTTCTGCAGTAGGGTAGCTGGCCTGCATCTTCTCAGCAAAACCCTTGTACATGCTGAACTTAGATGGATCAGCCGGAGATGTTGCGAAAGATAGAGCTGACATTAATAGCGGGTCAGAAGCTGATTTTATATAGCTTTCTATCTCTGGTCGTTGGATAGTTTTGTTTATTACTCCCTTTATCTTTTCCTGATAGATAGTAGATAGTTCTGAGCCTTCTACTTTGTAGTCAAAATTCTGAAGGTTATTGAGGTCACCAGTGATGACGACCTTTTGTTCATCTCCCTTCAATAGAAGATCTATACCTTTCGCTCCAAGACGTAATCTATATAGACCTGCTTGTAGACCTTCAGGGAAGTTAATCGAAAAGTTACCGCTCCCGTCTACTTTTGTGTTAGAGAGGGATTGGATAGAATTTTTGAGACTCTTAATGTCTAGATAAGCTGTAAGATTATCAGCACCTGCTACGCTTCCTTTTATTGTCGTTCCAGTTTCTGTCTTGCAACTGATACAGATACAAGCTAAGCTTAATAATAAGAGTAAATTTCTTAATGTCATTTTTCAGTAAAATTTATATCAAATAAACACAAACGATTGTCTTAAAAGGCTTTTTATATTAGAATAAATACATATATAAGCTGTAAATATATTTATTTCATGTGAATTTTAGCTAGATATGCATTAGGATAAACAATAAATCTTACTCTAGTGTTATTTCTTCGCTATCTAACTTATCTTAGGTTTTTAAGGTCAAAAATCACTACTAATAACGAATTATGGGAATTAATAGTTTATTGAAATTGGTCACGATGTCTCTACTTGTAATAGCTCTAGCCGCTTGTGACAAAAACCTTGAGGAGCAAAGAGAAGTTTCTATAGATTCCAATTTTGAATTGGCAAGTAGCACCTGGTTTTTTCAAAATGTATCAGCAGTTGGTCTTATAGGAGGTGTAGAAACAACAGATGATGATCCTAATCCTACAGGCTTTATCACCTTCAATCCAGATGGCACTGGCATTGCTGAGTTCGGTATCAATCTCTTGGATAGACCCTATGGAAAGACAGAAGAAATAACGTGGGAGCGAAGAACAGACAGAGAAGTGGTGATCACAGAGAGTGATGGTGATGTAGATGTATGGACACTTTTCAGAGCGAATGATAACATCATAGAAGCAGACTGGGAGGTCTTTATTTCAGCTCAGAACCAAGCGACGTTCACGGCAACATTGACGCCTAATCCTTAGAGTTTTGATTCTATATAAGTCTTGACGACTTCAAGACCATTCTTAAAGTGATCACTGTTATTGATCACCATATCTGCACTGTCTTTATAGATTTCAATGTGTTTACGATAGGAAGGCATTACGTGATGCTCATACCTATATATGACATCCTCTAGCGGGTAGTTCCGTTCTACCTGATCTCTTTTGATTCGTCTTATCAGCTTAAGTTCATCTCTAGAATCAATGAATAGCTTCAGGTCGAAGGAGTCTCTTAGCTGTTCATAATGATAAATGTATAGGCCTTCTACAACCATGACTGGTGCAGGCTGAAGGGTAAAGTCTTGCTTTTGGGCCAGTTCATTATTAAAGAGATACTTCTGCTTTGTGATAGAGTCACCGTTCTGTAATGCTATGATATCGCTTAAGAGCTCATCTACTTTTATTGCCTCTGGGAGATCAAAGTTTTTGACTCCTGCATCATCCGTATACTGGTCTTCTCTTTCTAGGTAGTAGTCATCTAAAGAGATGAAGCAGACCTGCGTTTCATCAAATGCCTGCTTGAGTTCATTTATAAAACTCGTCTTACCTGAACCACTGCCTCCTGCCAGTCCTATGATGTAGCTCTTAGTACTCATGCTCACAAAGCTAATTCAAAAAAGAAATTTTAACTATTTTACGTTTGTCAATATAAATCCATGGACATCATAAGAGGCTTAATAGGTATAATAGGATTGCTAGCCATTTGCTACATCCTTAGTGTAGATAGGAAAAAGATCAACTGGCAGTTAGTCCTTATGGGAATGGGGCTGCAGCTCGTGCTAGCAGTACTGATGCTCAAAGTCCCTTTGGTCAGGTCCTTATTCCAGTATGTTGTGGACTTCTTTGTGATAGTCATCAGCGGTTCAGATAAGTCTGCTCGTTTTCTATTTGGAGATCTGGCAGTAGCGAATCCAGGGGAACTCAAGTATCCAGGGAGCTTTGGCTTTGCTTTCTTTGTCCTTCCTACTATAGTGTTCTTTTCAGCCCTATCCTCACTACTTTACTACATGGGTATCTTGCAGAAAGTCGTCTATTTCTTTGCCTGGATTATGAATAAAACCATGAAGCTTACAGGAGCTGAAAGCCTTGCTGCCGCAGCTAATATATTCATAGGACAGACAGAAGCACCGCTCATAGTGAAACCCTATCTGGATCGCATGTCGAGATCAGAGATTATGACCCTTATGACAGGAGGAATGGCTACTATAGCAGGAGGGGTATTTGGTGCCTATATGGCCATGCTCGGTGGTGGAACAGAAGAAGGAATGGCAAAGTTCGGTATGCACCTTCTGACGGCTTCGATTATCTCAGCACCTGCTGCTATAGTGGCGGCTAAGATCTTATTCCCTGAGACCAACGATTCTATAAATACAAACCTTGAAGTGCCCAAAGAGAAACTAGGATCCAACTTCTTAGATGCCTTATCTAATGGAACCACAGAAGGACTAAAGCTAGCGCTAAACGTAGGAGCAATGTTACTGGCTTTTATGGCCGTGATATACCTCTTGAATGACGTGCTACTAGGGATAGGTAATTTTATTGGTGTCAATGGGAGTATCGCTGAGATAACCGATGGCGCTTTTGATGGCTTATCGATGCAGTTCATCTTCGGGATACTTTTTGCGCCTATTGCTGCTCTTATAGGAATACCTCTTGAGGAGATTCTTCAAGTCGGACAGATGCTTGGGGAGAAAACGATCTTGAATGAATTTGTAGCTTATGCCTCGCTCCAAGGATACATTCAAGAGGGGCTCTTGTCACAGAGATCCATTCTCTTGTCTACCTATGCTTTACTTGGCTTTGCCAATTTTGCATCTATCGGCATTCAGATCGGAGGAATAGGAGGCATCGCTCCATCTCAGAGAGAAACCATTACCAAACTAGGCTTTAAAGCTTTAATAGGTGGCACCGTAGCTAGCCTTTTGACAGCTGCTATTGTAGGAATGATCCTCTAAAAGACATTAAATATCGGTTACATGTATTAATTTTGCGCCAAATTTAAAAACGCAACAATATGAAACGAATATTATTATTAGCATTCTTATTTGCTGGTGTTACAGCCTTTGCTCAGATCAAGACACCTGCAGCAAGTCCTTCATCTAAGCTAGAACAGACTATCGGTATGACTGAGGTCGCTATTGAGTACTCAAGACCTAGTGTCAAAGGGAGAACAATATTCGCAGCAGACGGACTAGTAAAGCATGGTAAGAAATGGAGATTAGGAGCTAACAGAGTGACTAAAATGACATTTTCTACAGATGTAATGCTTAATGGCACAAACCTAGAAGCTGGTACTTATGCTGTAATCGCTACACCAAGTGCAGCATCTTGGGATTTTCATTTCTTTACGCATGATACAGGAAGCTGGAGCAAGTACGTAGATAGAGAGCCTCTGCTTACGATCACTTCACCTGTAGTAGCTATGGGAGAGAAAGTAGAGACATTCATGATCACTACTGATGAGCATACAGATAACTCAGCTAACATCTACTTCCTATGGGATAAGACGATGGTTGCTATCCAAGTGAAGACAGAAGTTGATGCTAAGGTGATGAAGAATATCGAAACAGTAATGGCTGGACCATCTGCTAACGATATGTACCAAGCTGCTACTTACTACCACAAGTCTGGAAAGGATTTAGGACAAGCATTGACTTGGATTACAAAAGCAACTTCAGGTGACGAGCCAAAATTCTGGCAAGTAAGAAGAAAAGCTTTAATCCTTGCAGATATGGGTAAGAAGAAAGAAGCTATAGAAGCAGCTACTATGTCTATGGAACTTGCTAAAGCAGCAGGAAACGATGACTATGTATCTATGAACAAGAAATCAATTATGGAGTGGTCTAAGTAATTAGACACTTAGTAGATATAATCTTTTCGGAATAGGTCAAGCAGTTATGTTTGACCTATTTCTTATTTATATATAGAAATATTATGAGAAGTCTCCTGGCCCTTCTTTTCGCGTTAGCCTTTGCTCAAGCCTACAGCCAATCCCTCTCTGGGAAGTTAGCTGATGAGCTAGGAGAACCCATCATCTATGCTAATGTGGTCTTGCTCCAGTCTTCAGATTCTACAATAGTAAAGATAGAGACCACTGATGAAGATGGTCTCTTTAAGTTTACCAGCCTAGAACTCGGAAGCTACAATGTGCAAGCAAGTTATATAGGCTTAGAGGACTATAATCAAGAACGAATTATAATAGATTCTAATGATAAGGACTTAGGTCTATTAGAGATGAGTACTTCGGGTATAGAGTTAGAAACGGCAATAGTAACGGCTAGGCGAGCACTAGTGGAGGTAAAGGCAGATAGGGTAGTCTTTAATGTGGAGGGAACGGTGAATAGTGCAGGAGATAACGGTCTCGGACTTCTTCGTAAAGCCCCGGGAGTACTAGTGGATAATAACAATAACATCTCTGTCCTAGGTCGATCTGGAGTACAAGTCTACGTAGATGGTAAACGATTACCACTATCTGGAGACGAGCTCACGGCCTACCTAGAGAGCTTGCCCGCAGAGCAAATAGACAAAATCGACCTTATCTCTAATCCAGGCGCTCGCTATGAAGCAGAGGGGAATGCCGGTATCATAGATATCAGACTCAAGAAGAACAAATCTCACGGGCTTAATGGATCTCTTAGTGCGACAGCAAGTAAAGGCAAAGTGGCACGGGGAAATAATTCATTGAATCTAAATTATCGCAATAAGTCGTTCAATGCTTATGGTACCCTTGGATATGGCTGGGGTAAGTGGTACGAGGATATAACTTTTGATAGTGCACAGAATGGATTTAGATTATTAGGTAGGTCTCTGTGGGAAGGTGTTAGGCAAGGAGAGAATGTAAGAGTTGGTACTGATTTCTTTGTCTCAAAGAATCATACCATAGGTTTTGTTTTTGGTGCTGGGACTACTGCAGGAGATTACTTTGCGACAAATAAAGATATTATATCTGATAACACTACTTTGTTCTTTGGTGATGATACGCCAGCAGATATAGTATTTCCAATAGCCGAAATAGATAGTATACTCTTAGGCGTGCAGGATGGTAGAGCTGATAGAAAGCGTAAAACTTACAACCTTAATTACGCCTACACTAAAGGGGACCTTCTTGTCAATGTAGATGCTGATTATGGAAGATTCACCAATGAGCAATCTTTTGCGCAGCCTAACACCTACTTCAATAACTTAGAAGATCAAGTATTGAACTACAGAGAATACTTCTTCGATACACCTATCGCCATTGATATCAGTACTTTCAAGACTGATGTAGAAAATAACATAGGTAGTGGTAAGATAGGAACAGGGATAAAACTCAGTCAAGTATCTACTGATAACACCTTTGAGTTTTATGATGTAGAGAACCAAAGAAGAACCTTTAATGACTTTAAGTCAAATAATTTTAAATATGATGAGACCGTATACGCTGGCTATGTCAATTATAGCCAAGCCATAAACGAAAAGATAAATTTATCAGCAGGTCTGAGAGCAGAGCAAACCAATACCAGAAGTGAACTATTGGCTTTTGTAGATAGCTTAGGCGAAGAACCAAGAGACTCATCTTACCTGAGCTTTTTTCCTAGTGTCGGAATCACCTTCTCTTCAGGCCCTAAAAGCGCTTGGTCTTTCAATTATGGTCGACGTATCAATAGACCAGATTACAATGTGCTGAATCCATTCAGAGGACAATCTTCTGAGTTGAATTTTAATATCGGTAATCCTGCACTAAAGCCTGAGATCGTAAATAATCTAGAAGTAGGATATACCTACAGTTACAGATATAATTTCAAGTTGTCATACAGTAGAACGACCAATCAAATCACAAGACTGATAGGAACAGATGATAGTGATCCTAAGGCCAGCTTTATCAATTGGGATAATCTCGCAGAGCAAAAGATCTACAATTTCAATGCGAGCCTCCCATTTCAAGTCACTTCATTCTGGACCGCATTTATCAATCTATCAGCTAACTGGAAAGATAACCAAGCTAACTATCCTGATGGCAATACTATAAACTTGCAGGCCTTCGGATATAATGTCTATCAGCAACATGCTTTTACCTTGCCAAAAGGCTTTGTGTTTGAATTAGGAGGTTGGTATAACGGACCTGGTATCTGGGGAGGCGTATTCCTCTATGATAGTCAGTACTCGCTAGACATGGGGATTCTGAAGAAATTTCTCGATGATAAGTTGTCAGTCAAAGTAGCTATCCAAGACATGACTAACCAAGCATGGTGGAATGGTTACTCTAACTTTGATGGCTTGTTTTCCTATGGTCAAGGAGATTTTGATAATAGAAGAGGTAGCATCAGTCTCTCATATAACTTCGGTAGTAATACCGTCAAGAAGTATAGAGAACGGAAGACGGGTATCGAAGATGAAAGCAGTCGTGTAGGAGGCTAGTTAGTGTCTAATTATACACTGGAGATTTCAGGCTTCTTTGTTCCTAGTATAGTGGTCAACAATAGGGCAACTATAATCACGCCTAAGGCTCCTATGACATTCAACCATAAGTACGGAAGCACATCCATTTTGTAGATGGTGATTACGCCTACTTGTGTAATCATTGCGGCAATAAAAACGGCATTCGCACCAACCTCCTTCACATAGAAAGCGACTAGGAATATCCCCAATATAGTCCCATAGAAAATCGAACCAATTATATTCACAAATTGGATCAGGTTCTCAAATAGGTTTCCAAATAGCGCAAAACATAAAGCTAATACTCCCCACATCGCTGTGAATAGTTTAGAGGCGATCACATAGTGTCCATCAGAACCATTAGAGTTTATCAATCTCTGATAGATGTCTATAGTGGTAGTAGAACCAAGTGCATTTAGCTCTGAAGAGGTAGAAGATAAGGCTGCAAAAAAGATCACAGCCAACAGTAAGCCTATAAGCCCATGAGGTAAATACTCTGTAATAAAACTGATGAAAACATAATCCTTGTCATTGGTTTCTAGTGAGGCATCTACACTAGAAATTAAGGTCTTCATTTGATTTCTAAGTTCTTGTTCTTGGACCTTATTCTCTTTTATTTGACTGGCAAATGAAAGTTCTGCGGTTTTATCACCTGATCTTAGTGCATCTACATAAGAGGCATTAGTGGCTTTTCGTTGAGCAAGTAGTTGGCTATAAGTACCTTCTAGAGCCGTTAGTTCTGCACTATCGGCTTCCTTAACTTTTTCCATGACGGTCTTATTAAAGAAGATGGGCGCATCATGGGTCTGATAAAATAGAAACACAAGTATCCCTAATGATAGAATGAAGATCTGTAAGGGGAACTTCATGATACCATTCATAATAAGACCCAAACGGCTTTCCTTTATACTTCGGCCAGAGATGTAGCGCTGTACTTGACTCTGATCTGTGCCAAAGTAAGAGAGGAACAAAAAGATAGCTGCTAGACTGGACCAGATGTTATAGCGCTCATTAATATCAAAGGTGAAATCTATGACTTCTAGCTTATCGTTTGCTTTTGCAATCTTGAGGTTCTCTATCAGGCTAAAGTCTTGTGTAATGTAATGTACTAGTATGAAAGCAATGACTATAAGACTGAGCAAGATGACTATCATCTGATGCTTATGTGTGACATGTACGGCTTTAGTACCACCACTGACAGTATAGCCGATAGCTATAAATCCGATTATGAGGACAGTGGTATCCAGTTGCCATCCCATCATCGTAGAGAGTACTATGGCTGGGGCATAGATTGTGATACCTGCTGCTATCCCTCTCTGGATCAGAAAGAGAGAGGAGGTAAGTACTCTGGTCTTTACATCGAATCTGTTTTCTAGAAACTGATAGGCGGTATAGACTTTTAGTTTGTAGTAGAGGGGTATGAAAGTGATGCAGATAATAATCATAGCCACCGGCAGCATCAAATAGAACTGCGCAAAGCCCATTCCATCATGGTAGGCCTGTCCAGGAGTAGAAAGGAAAGTAATCGCAGAGGCCTGTGTCGCCATCACTGATAGACCTACTGTCCACCACTTAGCTTCGTTGCCACCGAGAAGATAGCCATGAATGTCTTGCTTGCCCCAAGTCTTCCATACACCATAGCCCACTATAAAAGAGACAGTCAATAAGAGTACAATCCAGTCTACTAAAGCCATGGGTTAGAGTGATTCGAAGAAGAAATAAATACAACAAACGACAATCAGATTCACTATCAAGATAGTCCAGTACCAACCACTCCATTTCTTAAATAGAGGGGAGTCATCCTGAAAAGTACTGTTGTGATTAAGGTCTGATTTGCTCATCTGTACTTGTTAGTGCTAGTATATTTGCAAAGAATCTATAGGCCCCAGGAACTCCTGCAGGTAGCTGTCTGAACCATGAAATAGAAGTGTAGACAAAATATCCTTCACCATGAGGCGCTATTAATAGACTGCCTTCTAGTGGATCTTCACCTTTATCGTTGCAAGAGATAATAGTTTCGTATTTCTCGTCCCATTCTTCAGCAAAGTATAATCCTCTTTCTTGTACCCAATTATCGAAATCTGCTTGTGTGATTTTGTTAGGTGAGTTCATGACTTTATGATCAGGATTTACAACTCGCATCTCGGCATACTCATCAGTGACTCTTTTTCTAGAGAGCTTTATAGGATAAGGAGCGATGTCATCAAAGTTGAGTCTTCGAGAGGTGTTGTACTGCACGACCAGCGTACCACCATCTTCAGCATACTTATATAGAATGTCATTGAAGAGTTTTAGGTCTTTTAATTTGTTGTAAGCACGAATACCTATAATGATAGCATCATAGCCGCCTAGTGCTGCAGCTTGTATTTCGCTAGTCTTTATAAGATCTACTTTGTAACCTACATTTGTCAAGCCTTCTGGCATCTTATCTCCAGCTCCCATAATGTAACCGATGTTCTTACCACCTGTTTCTAGAGGTACTTTGACTATCCTGGATTTAGCAGGAAGTAGAACTGTCTGTAGTGGAATATGACTGTAATCGATATTGATTAAGGTCCTATCATGTGTGATGCCGTCTACCTTTATTTCTGCTTTTATGTCCCCCGTAGAGATCTTCTCTGGAGCTGTAAGTGTAAAGTTATAGGCTTGCTCAAAACCTTTATTCTTAATAGAAACTGATTGTGTAGCTGGACTAACAGACCAGCCTTGTGGCACTTTGAGTTTGAGTTCTCCTTCTACATTATTTCTGCCTGCTCTGACTTTGACTTCTACAGCAGTCTCAGACTCTTCCGCAAATAGATACATTTCCTTATCAAAAGTCATTGTTGCATCTGGGATTACGACAAAGGGTTTTCTGATTTCTCCGACAGCGGGATCTACAAATTTATACTGAACTTCTCTTGCTACAGATAGCGATCGACCTTCTACCTCTATGTCGAAGGTAGCAATAAAAGGTGCGGGACTCTGAGGTAGATTTCTGTCTCTCATTTCATCTACTACATAAGTGCCTAAGGGCCATTCCTTGTTCAGCCAATAGGGATTGGAATATGGAATGTCAGTAGAGACGTGTAGTGGCTTGTACCACTTGTTCTGCACATAGGCCTCTAGGGTATCTGTAATATCTTTTGCCTGTCCATTGATCGTGATACTTTGGACTCTAGCAAAAGCGGTAGATCTGTTAGTCGCTTCTATTTGAATTTCTAGACTATCGCCTCTAGTAGCTTGTTGAGTATCGGTGGTCGCTTCTATGTGCATACCTGCACACTGTAGAATTATCTCCGTGAGATGTTCTTTCTTGATTCCTTTCCAATGTGGATCAGAGAGCCTTTCTACTGCATCATAGATAGTCAGTAGCGCTGGAAGACTATTAGCGGGTGCTCTAAAGTCAAAATCCTTGAGAACTCCATCCATGAGATCCTCTATCTTATCTCCACCTTGTACACGAGACCATTTAGTATTTACCCCTTCAAAGAGGTTTTCTTTATTCTCAGGCATCTCCCCATTGATAAGTTCAAGGTATTCCTGATAGGAACCTCTATCTCCGGCAGAACCGAAGCCTTGAGATCTATGCTTAGATCTTGCCAGCGCTGATATTTCATTATTTGATATGCCTAATGTAGGGTAGTACATTCCGGCATCTACACCTATCAGATTAGACTTATCTGCTTTTGCAAATTTGTCTCTACCACCATAGAACCACCACGATGTATTAAAGAACTGTCTAGTCACCTGCCATGGCTCGACCTCTTTAAGCTGTTCAGGAAATACCTTTCTATCATTAGTCATATCAAAAGCTCTCTCGGAAAGCATGGCTGAGCTGGTATGATGTCCGTGGGTTTTACCAGGCGTTCTATGATCGAATCTATTGACAATGATGTCTGGTTTGAAAGCTCTTATCGCATAAACAAGATCCGCATATACTTGGTCTTCGTTCCATATCCTTAATGTCTCATCAGGATGCTTGGAGTAACCAAAGTCATTCGCCCTGGTAAAGAACTGCTGACCTCCGTCCGTCTCTCTCGCCATCTGTAACTCTTGGCTTCTTATGACTCCTAGCAACTCTCTGATCTCAGTACCGATTAGATTCTGTCCACCATCTCCTCTAGTTAGTGAGAGATAAGCCGTTCGGGCATGTAGACCATTGGATAGATAGGATATTAGTCTCGTATTCTCATCATCTGGATGTGCTGCTATATACAATGCAGAGCCTAAGAAGTTGAATTTCTCTAGTTCTTCATAGACCTGAGCACTGCTTAGTTGTTTCTGGGCAGTGACATTGCCACAAAGAATGAGCAATAGGAGACTAGCTAATGCCGATGAAAATTTGAAACTATTTACCATATTTATAGTGTATTCGATTTGACTATGTGAAGATGAGGACTCAAATTGACAATCTCAAAAGCATTCTGAACTAAAACCCAACGATTATTGGTCTTCTCTCGTCTATAAGACAAAGTAATCATTAGTAATATGCGATCATTAGTAATTTTATTTATCCCCTTTTTGCTGGTTTGTTGTAACGACAGTACTGATAACCTTGAAGCCGTTTGTGACAAAAGTAATCAGACAGCAGAAGTTTATCTAAATACTTTAGACTGTTCGCAAGACGATGATATGAGCCCCTGTGGTATGGAAAGTAATAAAGCCAATGTCAGGATTATGAACCTGTCAGCCCATAGAATCTGTAATTTGATACTAGAAGGTATGAACGTAGGTTCGCTTGAGCCCGGAGAAACTTCTTGTTACTTCGCTTATGATAGTTTTTCTGCGGACAGATTTAAGTATCAATACACAATAAACGGTGATACGACGTTTTTCCAACAGATAGATTCAGCAGGAATAGGTTCCGATTCTGGTAACTGGCTGTACCAAGTGTCTCTGAATTACTTTAATCGCGATATCCTGTTTTTCAGCGGTAGGTTGGTTAATGAAGATGAAGAGGAGATCCAAGATTTAAACCCATCTAGACTTTGCGAGCCGGCAGCTACTTCAGAATGTAACCATGATCCGAATAAGATAAATATCCGAATCCAAAATAATTCAGCGTTTTCTATTTGTGATTTTCGCTATTCCATTTCGGAGGAGGAAGATCTCTTCTATGGCGAAATTGGTTCTCAAGAACTTACTCCTTACATATCGGTGGATTCAGCAGATACCAATCCTTTTAAATTCGAAGCAGATTTTGGGGAGATAACGATAAGAGAACTAGATCTTTTATGGCTCACGCAACCTAAAGTTCCTTTACTGGCAGGTGATTATACTTTCCATGTAGCAGTAACTAACCTCAGTGATTTGGATATGTATGGTCGTATGGTAGAAGAATAACCTACTTACGCATGCTGCTCGGGCATCTTACATTCTTCTTCTGGTTTCTTACCGCAGACACCACATTCTCCTATATTATTCTTGAGCATAGGATTATTAGTGGCACATGACCCTCTGAATTCATTACCAGTGACGATATGCCTAATGTTAATCATTACAAAGGCAATGAGAAAGATGGAAAAGATTATCGCAAATGTGGAAAGTAATCCAGTCATTGTATTATTGTATTTGAATAGTAACACAAAAATAGACTAAAGAGTTGATATGGATCCAAAAGCAGAAGCTTTTATGCGGTTAGTAAATATTATGGATGATCTGAGAGAGAAATGCCCTTGGGATCAGAAACAGACCATTCATACCTTACGTAAGCTCACTATAGAGGAAATGTATGAACTCGTGGATGCCATCATTGAAGATGATTATGAGGGTATCAAAGAAGAGGTAGGAGATCTCTTTTTACATCTGGTATTCTATGCCAAGATAGGGAGTGAGAAAGAAGCTTTCACACTAGAAGAATCTCTACATGCTATCTGTGATAAACTCGTCAAAAGACATCCACATATCTATGGTGACGCTTCTGTCAGTTCTGATGAAGATGTCAAGAAGAACTGGGAAGCAATTAAGCTGGCGGAGGGTAAGAAATCTGTCCTACAAGGTGTTCCTAAATCTCTGCCCGCTATGGTCAAAGCTTATCGATTACAGGAGAAGACTGCCACAGTCGGATTTGAATGGGATAAGCTGGAAGATGTCTGGGATAAGGTCCTTGAAGAGAAAGAGGAGCTGGAGGAGGCCGTTGAAGAAGGAGATGCGGCCCATATAGAAGAAGAGTTCGGCGACCTGCTTTTCAGTCTAGTAAATTATGCACGATTCCAAGGTATTGATCCAGAGGCTGCTCTGGAGAAAATAAACATCAAATTCAAAAAGCGCTTCGAGTATATAGAAGCGCATGCCTCAAAAGAGCTCGTCGATATGAACCTCGAAGAGATGGATGCACTGTGGGAGGAGAGTAAGAAGAAGTGATAGTAAAGGGAAGTGATAATACAAAAAGAAAAGGCCGCCCTAAGGCAGCCTTGTGTTTCTTATAATGAACGTTTTTAGTTTGAACTTTCTTTGATAATCTTCTGAGCTAAATCAATAATTTTTGTGTCTTCTAAAGTAACAATCCCTCCCTTAGGGCCTTGTTGATAGTGTTTTCCTGCAATATCGCCTGATTCGTAATCATTGGCTCCAAAATAATTTCTTACAGTTTGCTCATCTACTTGAAGCGTTTGAGCGATTCTAGATACACTGCCAGTTGGTAAGCTGTGTTTGATATCTCGAAGTTCATTATAAGTTATCACCATATTGAGAAAGTTTTAGTAGAGAAAATAAAATTCTATCACTTTAATATAGGAATAAATAAAATAAGTCCGAATACCTATTGCACAAAATTTAAGTTACTTTATATAAATAGCTAATATGACCTAACTTACACTATCCAACTTATACTTAAAGGCCTTTGCCACACCTTCATGCACAACCTTTCCATTCACTATATTCAGACCATTAGCCAAATGTGCATCTTCTTTACAAGCTTTTTGCCAGCCTTTAGATGCCAGCTTTAGCACAAAGGGTAGAGTAGCATTCGTCAGAGCTATAGTACTTGTGTATGGCACAGCCCCTGGCATATTAGCTACACAATAGTGTAGAATATCATCAATTACGTAAGTAGGTTTACTGTGGGTAGTAGGCTTGCAGGTCTGGATACATCCTCCCTGATCTACAGCAACATCAACTAGGACAGTGCCTTTACGCAGATCCTTGAGCATTTTTTTTGTAATCAAGTGCGGTGCCTTAGCACCTGGGATAAGGACTGCTCCTATGATAAGATCCATCTGAGGGATCATCTTCTTGATGTTGTATTCATTAGAAAACATCGTCATCACATTAGGAGCCATGATATCATCTAACTCTCTGAGTCTGTTAAGGTTGATATCCAGAATGAAGACATTAGCCCCTAGACCTGCAGCCATCTTAGCAGCATTAGTACCTACGATACCTCCACCTAGAATCATCACATTGGCAGGAAGGACGCCAGGTACTCCTCCTAAGAGTATTCCTCTTCCGCCCATTGGTTTTTCTAGATACTTAGCACCTTCCTGCGTTGCCATTCTACCAGCGACCTCTGACATCGGTACTAGTAGGGGTAGTGAACCATCATCAGCAGTTACTGTCTCATACGCAAGACAGACGGCATTGCTCTTTATCATTGCATCTGTTAGAGGCTTATAAGAAGCAAAATGAAAATAGGTAAAAAGTAACTGATCATCTTTAACAAGGTCGTACTCTGCCTTTATTGGCTCCTTGACCTTTACTATCATTTCTGCTTTCTTATAGACTGCTTCTATGGTCTTAAGGATTTTAGCGCCTGCAGATTTGTAATCTTTATCTGAGTAACCTGAGCCTTCGCCAGCTTTAGTCTGCACATATACTTGGTGCTTTCTTTTGGTAAGTTC
Source organism: uncultured Saprospiraceae bacterium (assembly GCA_937921825.1). Taxonomy (GTDB): domain Bacteria; phylum Bacteroidota; class Bacteroidia; order Chitinophagales; family Saprospiraceae; genus RFSX01. The sequence continues at coordinate 4,964 of CAKZVK010000058.1, read as the reverse complement.
GAGAACACCTGCTGGAGTCATAGAGACACGGTTCTCATTAGTTTTGATTTCTTTTGGAACTCCGATTATCATGAGTATTAGATATTAGTTTGGTTAGTATTAATAGGTCCTGAAAGTAACTTTAAGTCCTAAACTAACAAAATGTATATATGACTAATTCTGAGTGGAGATAAGAGAAGACATAAGAATAGAGTAGGGCATAAAAAAAACCCATGGACTCCTCCACGGGCATTACTCAATTTAATAACCAAAACTCATATGCTTATAAGTAAACAAAGAGTATGCCAAGCATGGTGTTTTATCGTAATATGTAGGGTTTTGTTTATTTCAGGCTGCCTCTTGGTAGTTGTCATACTCCTAATCGAAGTAATTCTTGGATAGTCATTAATGTCGGATAGAAACTAGGCTCTATAGATGTTTCTCGGGTAATCAGAAATGCGAATTTTGTCCTTTTTTAGCTCCTTTATAGCATTTTTTCCTATCCAATGGGCTGACTTATTGTTACTTTCTATAAGCTCCTCTGCAACGACTATGGCCTGTGATTTCAAATCGACATTTCTTTTTCCAATATTTCTTAGAGCCCAGTTTACAGCCTTTTTTACATACAACCTATCATCCGTGCTCTCCTTTTTTATAATCGAGAAGAATTGTTCAAAGGTCTTATTATCTGCATTTTTATCTGCCATACAGTAAGCTGCTATCGTAGTAAATCCCGCTCTTTTTTCAAATTCTCTGGTTCTCTGACTCCATTCTATAGCTTTGGGTATAGCATGCTTACTTTTTGCAAATAATCCCATGCAATAGGAATCACAAATTTCCCAGTTTTCAAATGAACTTGTCCATTTATCCATCAATTGTTCTGTCAAATTATTGGGGTTAAAGATTTTACTGCAAAGTAACCTAGCTTCGTAAATTTTGGATTCGAAAAGCTCAATTGCTAGCTTATCATCCTTCGGAATTGTTTTGGCTAGTGCCTTCAATTCTTTGTGATATATACCTAAGGCATTGTCAGCAGTGATCCCAAATCTTTTTTGCTTAATCATAATCTTATTTGGATTAGCCTCTCTTTTGAGTACTTCTATAATCTGGTTTGCTGTCACTTCTTACTAGCATTTAGTGATATAGCTTGCTTCACGTAGTAATTTATGACTTCTAAGTCCAAAGCACCTTTTTGAGACAATACTCTTATCGCTTTTCCTTTGCCCGTAAGTGCTCCAAATTTATCTAGCATTTTTGCACCCTTTAAGAATCCAAAATCAATTCCATAAGGCATAGTTCTCATATGACATATACCTCCATGATTATTAGAATAAGTTGTAATTCTTTCCTTCTTCGTTTCAATAATTCCATCATGAGATAGTAATACTTCTCTTGCTTCAAAAAATAATTCTTTAAAGTCTGATTCTATATCTTTATCAAATTGCATAAGTCGTTGTTGGAATGAGCGAACCGAATAGCGCATTTAAAATACACTTATTTGCTTAAATTACTGATTATATAGTGGTTAGTCCTATGTCTCGCTGACGGGCTTTTTTCATCCGAAACTGATGTTTCGATTCTCTCATTTCATAGGACCATTAGGGACCTATGATGCAGCTTTTAGCTCCAATTCTCGATCATGTTTTAGGCTTAAAACCTATACTCCACAATGCCCTTAGCAAAAAACGGTGTCCCAGGCGTGAAGTGAATCTCTTCTACACTTTCTGCCTCATCAAATAATCTTGACTCAGTAGCAAACTGTGTTTCATTCCATTCTGTATTAAACAGATTCTGGATCTGGAAACCTAGGGTCAGGTTAGAGAAAGAATAGCTCATGGACAAGTCAGTTACGGTATAGCCTAGCGCCACGATAGAGTTGTCTTCGTTAGCTGGTCTATTGTTTATGTGCCTTAGATCTAGACTACCACTTAAGCCAGAATGGTGCTTAAGTGTTAGCCCGGATTTAAAAGTGAAATCTGGTGCTAGAGGTATGAAATCTTGACCTGGTTCTACATTCAGAGATCTAGCTATAGTGTAGTTAGCGTCTGCATTGAAGAAAAGCCATTCGATAGGCTGGAATCTTATTGATAAATCAAAGCCTCTTCTTTGTGATTTACCACTCGGCTCTACGACACCAGCATCACCGACATAGACAAACTCTTGCTCTAGATAGAGACTCCAGTAAGCAATATTTAGCATCACACTAGGTATAGGTTTGTATACCGTCCCTAGGTCATAACCATAGGCAGCTGGGATAGTATTTAAGTCTTCTGCATTGATGAAGGCTCTTGCATCATTGGTATGGAATCCTTTTCCGAGCTTGGTATAGAACTGTAAGTTTTTGGAGTGGCTGTAGAAGAGATTCAGTTTAGGACTGACAATAGATCTTGTTGCAGTTGTCTTGCTGTACTCTGGAGAGAGGTCATCTAGGTAAGTGTAGGCAAAATTATCTACTCTTACTGATGGATTAAGTTTGAATTTCCCCAATTCAATTTCTGTATTAAGGTATGCAGCTAAGTTGTTTTCAGTAACATCGCCTTTCTGTATGAAGTTTAATACCGTCGTTCTATTCAGTGTATTAGCCAATTGATTATTACGACTATCATCTATTCTTAGATCTAGTCCTATATCAAAATGCGCCTCAAAATTAGTGCGGCTTATACTCCTTGAATATTCTGTATTCATACCATAGAGGTATCTGTTTTCTTTTTGTAATATCTGATCTCCATTCTCTTCATCCTCGAGGAAGAAAGTGAAATTAGAGAAGAGCTCAAAGTTGTAGTTGGAAAGATAGATCTTACTCTTTATGATAGAATTAGAATTGAGAAACTTCTTATAGTCTAGAATAAAATTAGACCTAGAGGTGTAGCCGCCTTCTGTATCATCTATCGCTCCGAATCGTGTAATCGTCCCATCATCTACCGCTCTCTGCGGAATCTGCCCTGAGGCATCCCAGCTACTTGTGAAGTGAGATAGGGAGATATTAAGTGAAGAAGATGCTGATAGATCGCTGGAGAAGTTTCCTAGAATATTTGCTCTCGAAAAGTTCTGAGGGCTGATAAAGGGGCCATTAGATAAGAGATATTCTCCCGCTAGATAAGCTCTGTTTCTTTTTTGATCCAAAATCTTAATCATAGAGAGTAATCGTCTCGTTTGGTTCTGACCTAGCTCTAGTTTTATCTGGTTGCTTTCGAGGTTTTTCTTTGTGGCAAAATCTACATAGCCAGCAGTATTAAAGTTGCCACGATTAGCGTAATAGGGTCCTAGACCGAAATCGATTTTTTCTATAGTCTCAGGTATAATAAAATGCAAATCGGCATAGCCCTGACCATGTGCATGAGAGACCATATTTACCGGAATACCATCCGCTGTGATCGTGATGTCTGTTCCATGATCTATGTCAAAGCCTCTGAGAAAAATCTGTTCTGCTTTCCCACCTCCAGCATGCTGACCTATGAATAGACCAGGCACCTTAGCCAAGATCTCTTGAGAAGAGTTCACTGGTTTTATTCTTGTGTCTAGCTCAGAAATGATGTCTGTCGAGGTTAGGTCATTTGAGATGACAATGGCATCTAGAGAGATGGTTGTTTCCTTAAGCGTAATAGTTGTTGGCTTCAGCTCCTGTATTACAATAGTTTGCGGTTCATAACTCAGGTGAGATATTTCTAAAGTATCACCGACTTTAATATTCGATAATCTAAATCTCCCACTGTCGTCGCTATGGGTATGCATGTTGTATTGTGGCGCATGTATAAGGCTGTATGAAATAGGGTTGCTATTTGCATCTTTTATAGTACCCTCCAAATCTTGCGCATTGCTGCATACAGATAGAAGAGTTAGGATAGAGAGTATAAGTAGGTTTTGCATTGTGGTAGTCTGTAGTTGGTCAGCGATAGATTAAGCAGCTACGGTAGAGGATTCTTTGAGAAACCTTACCTTTTCTCTGAGCCGTTCCATAAAGAGTTTTTGTCTAATGGGCTCTGTCTTGTGAGACCAACTCACTGCTGATAAATCGTCTATGATATCCTGTACGATTTCGGAGGCTTTATTGACATTTATATTGTAGATAGATAAAAATCTCACTGACCAATCAATGTCCTTAGAAAACCTATTGTATAGCTTAGTATTTTCCATGTTGTTGATTCTTTTCGTATTGTAAATTGTATTCTGACTATTCTTCTGTTTCTCTTGTGAGGACTATTGACTCTCTGTCATTCGTGTTAGCATAGATAGGCTTTACACGAATCAAGGGAAGCTTCTGGAAGTAATTTTCAGTAGGGGCGAAGTTATCAAAGTCTTTCATATAATCACTTAGATCAGCTGGTATAACCTCCGCTATGTCAGTGTTTTCGAGTATTACCTTTGTGGGCTCACCATTAACCAAAATTATAGACTGGGCAGTCATACTCTCTAGAGCAAACAACTGAAGTAAGCCTATTACTACAAGTGCAAGATTCTTCTTAGTATTCATAATTTGCGTTTTTAGATTAGATAAAAGAGCTACTACAATACATACGGGTATGGGATCGATATTGGATTTCAGATTTCCACTTTTTTTTTAAAGTTCAGCTAGATAATGAGCTTTGTTGGATCATTAAGATTAATATAAGGTCCACAATGCAAAAGAAACCTCATTCCTCCTTATAGTCCACCTGCTACACAACCTTGCATAGAGCATAGAAATTCAATATCACTGAAAGTACCTTTGTCCATTCAATAATAAAACAACTAAGGGGTTCTACTGTTCGGATTATTTGGTGGTTTTTTCAGAACAAACTGAATAATTTTTTGAGTGAGCTACAAACCTATTTAGTTGTATGCCTCTTAAGCAAATAGTCTTGTTCTGCTGTTACTTATCAATGTGTTTTAGTAAAAAACCACCCTCGATATAAGCTATCGAAGGTGGTCGTTAATAATTAGTTTTCGAGACGCTTCAGTATATTCAAGTAAAAGCTCTGATTCATCTCGACTGGTACAGCGATACT